>RFQL01000018.1 GCA_009924985.1 Burkholderiaceae bacterium
AACTGGGGCAGGCCAGTGGATTGCCCATATTTAAGCTCATATTGCACCTGTTTGGTGCGGCCTTCAATAACTCCAAGCTCTTGT
This sequence comes from Burkholderiaceae bacterium, assembly GCA_009924985.1. Classification (GTDB taxonomy): domain Bacteria; phylum Pseudomonadota; class Gammaproteobacteria; order Burkholderiales; family Burkholderiaceae; genus Polynucleobacter. The sequence continues at coordinate 85 of RFQL01000018.1, forward strand.
TGCAGATCAGGGCGGCTACCTAAATAAGACATTTTGCCAAGAGCTTTAAACGTAGAAACCTCTCTATCAATAGCAGCAGCCCTTCTGCTAGGCACAGTTGTGCTGACTTCCCCTTCTGGCAAGGATTGGTAAAAAGGTGAATTGATCAATTGCTCTAATGCCATATAGATGTTGCGGCCATATTCATCGCGCACATTGGCAGCAGCCATTGAGTAATCAGCAAATTGCCGAGGCGTAAGCCTGAACTCCTTGCCAAAATCAGTATTGGTAGGGCCACGGAAATTAGCCCCCCTACCAGATAACCGGGTCATTTCAGCCATAACCGGGTCAACCTTAGGCGCTACTTGCAATGGAGACCACGGTACAAATTGAGCCAAGGTAGATAAGTATGGTTGATCAGGTGGCAGGAACTCATCGCCCATAATACCTGACAACAGCAATGGCTGGCCAGTAATCCAGTTGATCCGTGGCGGTAATGATTCCGACCAGCCTGCGATTCCATTGCGTAATTCGTTATAGGTCTCTTCAAATAAACGCATTGGGATGCCAGTAAGGCCGCCTTCAACAGGACTTGGTGGTACTACTCGCACCGTAGGATCTTCAATCCGGCGGCCAGCCCGCAAGGCCGCACTAAACGGCACCATTGATATAATTACCCTAGAAATATACCTTTCAATCGGGCTGCGTACATTAGGCCCTTGGTCTAATTCACCAGTACCTGTAAACGCTTCATACAATTCTGCAAAGCCTTGGTAATACGATTTGCTTAATTGGCCGCCAGCTACAGCAACCAGTAAATCCATTGTTAAAGCAGAACCCAGTCGTTCCCTTGCTTCAGTTGGCAGCTTATTTGCGATCTCTTGATAATCAGCCATCCCCCCAAATAATGAACTAAGTGGTTCAAATGCTCGCATTGACACCCAAGGGCTAAAGATTGGCTGGCCATTTTTGTCTTCTCCTGTCCTCACTCGGAATGAATAAGGCACTTTCCCTGACTCGCGCCACTTCTGTTTAGCACTTGGTTCTTGTGGGCCACCACCAGTAAATTCAACACGGCCTTGTGTCATAGCAATAGTGCCCAAGCTGATAGCTGCCATGCCTATTGCAATATCACCCTTAGCTCTGTCGCGGGTAAAGGCATCAGCTGAGTTAATGTCTCTCCAGAATGTATCAACCAATGGCGCAGCTGGTGTCATTCGAGCCACTGATTTAACTATGTCCCCAGGGGTACGGTTAAAAGGTTGGATGATGCTAAATAAAGGGCTAAAGTCAATTAGCTTTTGCCATACTGCTGGCATCATGCTAAATGTTCGAGAAAAGAAAGGTATTTCTTCAGTGGTATTAAGGTAGTTATTTATGTATTCCGTAGCAGCTTGGCCTTCTAACCCTTGTGCTGCAGCTAGTTCTTGTGCTCGCGTTGGAGTCCGAGTTTCCATTTGAGCCCAAATGTCGTCAGTGAAAGTGGCATACCGCATAGCTGTTTGCGCTTGCGGGCTAGTCATTACTGCATCCAAAATTGTGCGGCCATTAATAACAACGTCTCTGGTCGCACGATCAACAGCAGCTTGTGCATATTCTTGAGCAAAGCCCCAAGCCTCTTTGCTCCCAGCATCCATACCTTGGCCTACAGCACGGTCTAAACCAGGCTGAAGATTGCGCACATATTCAAACGACTGCCCGGCTAATACTTTAAAGAAAGTATCAAGGCTGACTTGGGTGCGAGTTGATAAATTGAGCCCTTGCCATATTTTTCTTTGGGCTATGGCCCATACTGCTTTATCTTGTATGTCCACCCACGGCATAGTATTTAGATTCCATTCGCCCTTGCCTTCTACAGTATTAGGGTCTAACGGTAATTGAGCATCTTCTTTAACCATTTTATCGAGGAAGTCCATTGTCGTATCATCTAAGTCGTATAAGCCACGTCCAGCCTTAAAGGATTCGATTCCTAACCTAAAAGCGTTTTGTAGATTGCTGACGTATTGGCCATAGATCATTAATGATTGCGACGCCCTGGGCGACAAGCCAGCCCCTAAAGCTTGAGCAACTGGTAACTGCAGCAACCGGATGCCGTTGTTAATAGTGTTAGACCATAATGTCAATCCAGAAGTTAGCAATTGAGCAGCACGGTAAATAATTAACCCGCGAGTATAAAGGGCTGCACTTTCATTAACTTGCTTCCAGAAACCCTTAGCAAAGCCAGGTGTTACAGCTGATTGCGCCATGCTTCGCGCTAACTGATCTAGCTCTTCTAGCTCTTTAGGGCCATACTCTCCTGTGACAATAGCTTCTTCTAATTCTGGGCTGATTGGCTTACCAATGCTTTCATCAACAGGTATTTGAGCTTGAGCATCTAATGCTTCTTCCAGCTCTTCCCCAACATTTTTAACAGAAGGCAACCCTTGGGTAAATTCAATAGAACCAATCTCTGGCCGTGGCCCTTGCAAGCTATAAAGCAATTGACCAATAGGTCGAGTAACTGATTCCAATGCGATGTTAGCTGCTTTCTGATAAGTAGCAGCTGTCAAAAGATCAGCAGTCAACTGGTTCATATCTGCCGTTGAATCAGCAGCAGCGTTAAGAAACTTGTTGGCAGCAATACCAGCTTTTAAGTTAGCGTCATCAACATATAACTGACCAGCTCGTAATTTTATCAAGTTATCCTCATAGTTAGCAAGTGGCCCACTTAACTTTTGCAATCCTTCTATTACTGCTGTAGCGTTGTAATTATTTTTAGCTAACCATGCGTCAGTTTCCCTGGCTATTGTTTCAAGGCTTATAACTGGTATGCCAGTAGCTTCAGGCCGAGTAAATATATCACTAAATGCACGGTAGGCTTGCACTGCATTAACAGGTGGGCTTGGTACATAAGATGTTTTGCCACTTGGGCTTTCAAATTTTTGAACATTATTTACCAGTAGATCATCCAGGGTAATTTCACCAGTTTCAATCTTGTTTTTGTTTTCTATTATTTGATCAACAAACCGCTTGGTGTATGTTTCATCAGGGGGAGGAGGGCCCTCAGCGTCGCTTCTTAAAGGAGGTAGACCTAACTCACCTCTTCTGGTGTCGGGGTAGTCCATAGCCATCCCTTCAAGCAGGTCAAATCTTTTGTAATCAGGGTTAACAGCTCTGTTTGCTTCATCTAGAACATTCCCTAACTCGCCACGTTTAGCCAGTTTGCCGCTGTAGGCATCTTCAAAGATAGATTTAATTGATACAAACCCATTGCCTTTAAAAACATTGCCCACTTTTTCTAGAAAGTCATAAAGAGTATCCATTACTGCTAAGCCTGCTGATTCAATTGCAGGGGCAATTCCTTTTTCTTCTAATTGTGCGCGGGTGGCACCACGTAACGCTTTGCCAGGGTCTAATTTATTCCTGCGGGCCCAACCATATATTTCGAAAGCAACGGCAGCCCTTTCAATTGGTTTTAGTTCGCGGCCTGCTGCTTCAGCAATTCTAATTTCTTCTGCGGCTGCTCTATCTATTTTCAGTTTTCCAAGATATTGGTTAAATGCGCTTAATTCTTCTGGCTTTAAGAAGTTAAATTGAACACGGTGGAAGGCTTCATGGAACGCAGTTCCCTCTAACTGATCAAGCAAATACCGCAACAAGTCTGGTTCTTTCATGTCAGACGCTAAAAGTTCAACGTTATTTATTTCAATAATATCTTTTACGGGGTCATATTCGCCGCCAACTTTCATTGTTTCCCCTGGCTTATACCCCCACGCAACATCGCCTCCTTTGGTTTCCATAAAGGCTTTGTTAAAGCGAATAGCTGGCTCGTCGCCTGCAACAGTACGGATAATCTTGGTTAACTCTTCAGCTAAAGCACGAGTGGCTGGCTCGTCTACGCTCATGTCTAACTGGTTCTTTTCTATCCGCGTTAGCAGCGCGTCTATTTCAGCTAACTGTGTTTCAATTTCCTCTCTTGTAAGCTTTGGCTTTTTAGGCAACTCAGGCAATTCAGGGCCTTTGCTGCGTAATGTTGGGAAGCTAAAAGTGGGGTCATAAATTGAACGGTAAGCATCTTGGACTGCTTTTAGTTCAGGGCTAAACCTGCCAATTGTGCCATCTTCCCTAGCCTTTTTCATATTGAGGCTAGGAACCCCGTCTGGGTTAAATGACACGCCTGCGGCTCGTACAGCATCAATGGCTTGTTGCTCCGTAATCCCTTGGGCATCCGGCTTACCTGCGTTGAAATAAGCCCTATAACTAATGGCGTAATTTGGTATTTTGCTTTGGTCTTTTATTTTGCGTGTTGCTGCTTTAATTTCAGCGGCTAAAGGTGAAGGTGGTTCTATAGCAGCCGCAGCCGCATTGCCCATGGGCTGCACTGCTTGCCTTTGGTTTTCGCCCCGTTCAATAACACGAGTGGTCAAGTCATCAAGGCTTACCCCAAATACAGGCCAAAGATCCTTTTGGCTTGGCAAGTTAATAAGACCTGGCTCTGCATCTTTAGCTATTTCTTTAATAGCATCACGGATTCGTCGCCCGTATTCAATAGTAGCAGCTACATCGTAACCAGCTTTTTCTAGCTCATCACGAAATTTAGGAGCTGCTTTAGAAGCTTTATTAAACGAATCATTAGCCAAGATGTAAGCAGTTTTATCTATATCACTAGCAAACTGTAGTTTGAAATTTTTAGCGCCATAGCTATATGCAGGAGTAGAACGTGCTAGCTCGGAAGGGAGAAGAAAGATGTTGCCGCTAGACTTGTATTTTGCTCTGGCTCTTGCAGCTATAACATTGTCAACTATTTCTTCAGCTGCAGAGACAGGAGCGGCCTCTGAAGCAGTTGGTTGTGGTTGGTTGTATGCAATAACTTGATCATGGTCAAATACCCTCTGAAGAGTTTTGCCTGTCATTTCACTTTCTGGAACCCGAACAATTAACCCATCGTGGCCACGCGATATAACTAATTGTTTTAATTCCTCAGTTAAACCTTTAGCTGTCGCGTCATCGTACCCTGCCAAATTGCCAGTACGCCATCCAGCGGCTTGAGTTAATTCTCTCCACGCAGAATCGCTTTCGATTACAAGCGGTCTTTCTAGCTGTATTGTTTCTTCAGTAATTTTATCGCCGTACTGTTTCGCATCCATTTGGCGAACAGCAATGTAACGACCTTCGCCAGCAACAGCAACTTGAGGGCCTGCGTAAATATCAGCTTTAGCTTTGCCTTCTCCCCGGAACCCAGCAATAGAAATAGGTTGTCCAGATACAGCGTCGGATATGGAAGAAAGTGGCCTAGGAGGGGCGGCTGTTGGTGGTAGCTCTGGCTCGACAGGTGTGGGTTGTGGCCTTGGTGCTTCTGGTGCTGGCTCTTCAAAGGGCAACCGGGGGCCGTTTGCTTCGTCATCTATAGCCGCTCGTATTTGCGCAAGGTTTTCTTTAACGACCTGTGCAGCTTTTTTCTTAGGCGTAACCTGCGTCGCTAAATCATTTAGCAAGGCACGGACTGGGCCTTCGTACTGGGTAACCCGATCAAATAGGTTTACCGATTGCTGTGCTGAAGCCTTGGCTGCTTGGCTGCCTGCGACGTCGATCACATTACCAGCTGCTTCTAGAACACCTTGGCGGCCTGCTCTAGCAGCAGAAGATAAAGCAATTACCCCTTCACGCAAAGCCTTTGCGGCTTCTGTCCGTACATCCAATAGCTGATCAAAGTTACTGGTAGCAAAGAAGTCTTCAAAGCCTGGCAACATGCCACCGCCAGCAGCGGGGATCGAGGCTGTAGCAAACTTTGCTTCTTGCATAGCTTGCGTAATCTTGTCAGCAGACCACTTGCCCTTCTCAGCACGGGCAGCAACGCTATTAATAACAGTTGGGTCCATGCCTTCAACAGAACCCAAGGCAATAGCTTTGTCTTCTGTTAAGGCACCTGTCGCTACTTGATCAAATACGTTCTGGGGTAACCGTGCAAGAGGGACCGCTCTAGAAGTTATCTTTCCTCCAATACTAAGGCCCTGCCGTTGTAAAGCAGCCGCATCTGCCGTCATGTCACGCATAAACTTAGCAGCATCAATAGCAGTGCCTTGGCCCTCTGCAATGTTTTGCAAGGCCCCCATGGCCCGTGCTTCTTTTGCTGTTTTAGCTGGCAAATACCGTACTAAAACTTTGTCGTAATTACTTTCTTTAGCTAAACGCAAACGGTTGTGGCCATTAACAACATAAGTAATTCCGTCCGCAGGATCTTCCCACACTGATATTGTGCCAGCATATAATGGGTTGTAACCAGTGCTGCCTTCTAATGAACCAGTAGCACCAGTTTTAGTTTTTGCGCCTGCGATTTTATATTGGAATCGTTGCGGGTCTACAACAATATTTTGTGGATTTACTTCAGCTATATCTTTTAATGCAGGAGCTTGAACGTAAGGTGGAGGTGTAGCGACAGCAGGTTGAACAGGCTGAGCAATAGGCGGAGCTGCTGATTGCTGCTTGGCAAGTTCTGTTTCTAAATCTCTACTTGTTTGCTGTACTTGCTGAGCTTTTACTGGTGTTGGGTCTGCTTTATATAGGCGAGCAGCGCGAGCAGCGCCGAGCAAACGAAATACTACTGATACGCCAGTACCAAATCCAAGCCCTTCCAGCGAGTTTTTTAATCGGCCATCAAGCCCTACATCTTTAGGGTCTGATTTTAAGTAATCAATAGCAATATTTTCAAGCGGAGTGCCTTTAGTTGTTTGAGCTATTAGATCAGTTAAACGACCAGTGTGTTGATCAAATGCAGCAAAATCAATAATGGCTCCTGTCGCTGCTGCTTTAGTAGCTACGTTTTCAGCTATAGCTTTACCTACTGGGACTGCGCCAGGGATACGAGCAGCTACTTGCCCGGCTTTACTGGCAGCGACTGCTTGTGCTGTTGTTGTTGCGGCTTGGCCTACACGGGCAGCACCAGGCAGTTTAGATAAAGCAGCACCAGCAAAGCCCACACCTCTGGATACACCAGCCCATGGGATTGCAATTTGAACAAGGCCAGTTACCAGGTCTTCAGCAACACCACTGCTTTTTGGTTTAGCAAGAGGAGGCAAGACCCCGAACAAAGGGGCGTCTGGTCGTTGCGCAGTAGTAGGTCTAGCACCTGGGATATTAAGTTTGGCAGGAATATCAGCAGTAAGTAGATCGCTAGTCTCTTGGACGATATTACGACCAGCGGAATAAATTGTTCTGGCGGCACCACGGCCAGGCTTTTCTAAATCTTTAATGTATGTCGTCTGTCCTTTTTGGAATGCTTTGCCAAGGTCGCCAGTCTTTACCAGCTCTTGTGCTGCTGCTGAAACAGAGCCAGGGGTAGCTTGCAATAAAGCACTAGGGCCTTGGGCAAGGTCTTTAATTATTCCACCAATATCTTCTATGCCATAGGTAGGGCCTGCTGCAGGCTTAGCCGGGGCCGCTGGCTTAGCTGTAGGTTTTGCCGGTGCTGCTGTTGGCAGAACGTACTCCTCGCGGATCTCGCCAGTCTGTGGGTCTTTGATCTTTTGAATAGGCATGGATCAACGTCCTCCTGAAAGATATTCTTGACGGGCTTGAATCAACATAGCCCGGACCTTTGCCGCTGGGATACTTGCCATATTGCCAGCTCTATCACCGTCGTACATGCCACGGCCATTAGGGGCTTGCAATGCAGCCCATTCGCGGGCGATGTCGTAGTGAGCGGCGTTTAAATTATTGCTTTTGCCTGTGACGTAAGCGGCTAAAGCAGGTCGCTTGGTACCAACAATAAGCGCCATGGCCATTTTGTTTTGATTCTCTGGTGACATTCGGTCGCCAGGTGACAACCCTGCTTCACGGCGGGCCAAGCTCAATACGTCTGGGGTGAATTGATACGCGCCAGCTGCAAAGATTTTGTTGCGTTGCTGCATCTGCTCTACAGCCCCAATAGTCATAGACGTCAAATTAATCGGTGCGCTGTCGCCTGCTTTCCCACGATTTACAGAGTTCCAACTCCCTTCTCCGCTCCTAATTAATGCAAGCAGGCCGTTGGTGCCAGCGCCTAAAGAGCTAGGTATTGCAGCCCCGCCAGTAGCCATGGGAATATTACGCGCAGCCTGTACGCCGCTATTAAATACATCCCACAGTCGCTGTGCCCTGCTGACATTAGGAAGCATTAGACCCATGCTGCCAGAGCTTTCACCACTTGCAGGTAATGCTTGTGATACGAGGTCGCTGCCATCAAGGGTGCGTAGTTTTTGTTGAATCTCTGGCGTTAATGGCACCCCATGTAACTTCATTTGATTAATAAAGAAGTCACTAGGCTTTAACCCAGTACGTCGAATAATTTGCCGGGTAGCATTATCCAATGGCTTATTAGTTAAGATTTCATCTAGCTGTTGCCCAATACGACTTCTGTCGTATAAAGGCACAGTCTCAGCTTGTCGCCTTAGGTTTGCATTATCAGCTGTATTACCACGGCCAGGGCCAAAGTTACGAGAAATATCTTCTGGTGTTTTAGCCTTTGGCTGTTGAGATTGTTGCTGTCCTTTTTGTACGGCTGGAGCGATGTACTTTTCAAACGCTTTGCCTAGCTCAGCGTCTATATTGGCACCTGGGTTTTTAATAATTAGTTGCTCACCGTCGCGGTACAAATTAGCCATTTGTTTGCGAATTTCTATTGCTTCTTTCGCTGTTACGACAGGTGTGCCATCACCTTGGGTGGGCAATCTAAACTGTTCAGTCAGTCGTGCTTGCAAATCTCGCTGCAAGCCACGCAAAGTATTGTAGTTGTTGTCATTACGCTTCTCATTGCGAGCTTTAGCGCCAGCTACAAGTGACTTAAAATCAGACTCATCGATCTCTCCGTTTCGAACCATTCTTTTATACCGTTGTATATCAGCAACAGGATTTGTTGATGGGTTAAATGCTTGGTTAGCGTATTCATCGAGAGCATTATCACGTTGAATAGGGGCTATGTAAGTGCGGGTATAATTCTTGGCATAAGATTGCACTCTCTCTGAATATGATTGCTGGGCTTGTGGATCATTAGGGAATCGTCTTACTGCTTCTTGCGGCAAAGCATCTAATCGTGCTTGCAATTGCGCTGGGTTGTTTAGCACCTCAGGTGTTAGGTACGCTTTTGCATCCGCATCAGCTGCATCTTGGCCGCGATAAGCTGCTTGCTTATCTTGCAGCTCTCTATCTTGCATAATCCCTTTGGATAAGCCGCGATAAAACTCAAGTGTTACAACGTCTCGCGGTTGATCTAATTGATCAATCAACAATTCCCCGTTAGGGCCAGCTTGAATTAGCGCTAACGCTTCACCCGCCGAAGGCGCCAGTTGATTTATTTTACTAGGGCTCCCCCCGGCAGCCACAATTATTGAATCCTGAATATGTTTAATTGTTGCTTTTTTTTGTTCTTGATAAAGAGCAGGACTACTGCTATTTTGCAAATCAGTTAATCGTTGGGTTACATTAGCAGCAAATTGGTTGGGGTTTAAGTGACCAGCAAATAAAGCCACGTCACCACCTACCCCTGCTTGATAGCCTGCCCGTACTTGGCCATCTTTATGTGCAATGTATCGTTTAGCCTGATCATTTCTGATCGCTCCAAACGTATTGGCTAAAGCAACTTGGTTATCAAGAATAGCTTTAGGTGACATCCCTGGCGGCAATGCACTTGATACCATGTAGTCAACAAAGGCCGGGTCGTCTGAGCTAACTGTTTCTAAGAAACGACCGTCTGGCAATTTAGACATATTGTTTATCCCATCTCTTAAGCCACTTATTCGTGATTTAATAAATGAATCATTTAATGTATTATTAGCATACGGCAAAGCTCTGGGGTCGCTTGCTTTTAGCCGTTGCAATAATGGCCCAAGTGATGGATCGATTTGTGCTTTCTTTTCGGTCTCTCTCAAGGCTTCTGCGTAATCCTTATAGCCAAATACCGAAAGCTCAGCCCCAAGTGCAGTGCCGCGTTCTTTAGCTGCTGCTTCTTTATAGGTTTCTACTTCTTGCATTGAAGTGGCGTATTGCTGCAAGTTCTTGTTAAACCCAGACAACGCATCAGCCAGGTTAGCTAGGTCTTGGCTAGGTCTTGGCAGTGCTGGCGGTTCAAACATCCGCAAGGGGCCGCCAAGGGTAGGGGCGCCTGCTTGCTGGAAGGTACTAACTGGTGATGCTTGTGGTTGCAGTCCAGGCTGGCCAAGTTCTGCTTGTGCTAAGGGGCTGCCACTAGCTATTTGCGCTTCACCACCTAACAACCTTGGGGAGGTAGTGCGGCTAGTGGTGCCGTAGGCTTGACCAGTGCTGAGTTTTGCCATTATTTCTTCTTAGCAAATGCAGATTGGACGCCGCCAGCCGCCTGCAATGCTGCCCCTGCTCCTTGCAGGATAAACGGTGTGGCGCTTGGTGCTGCTTGCTTCATTGGTTTAAGTGGATCAAGTATTTCCTGCTTGATGTATTCTTGCTGGCTAGCAATCCGTGAACCCCTAGTAGCAGCAGAGCCACGCTTAGTTTCCTGCATCTGCATTGTCGTAAATGCTAGGTTCCGTTCTGTCGCATAATCAAACTGAGCTTGCTGCCTTTGGTAATCAGCAATCAAAGCATCAATGGTATTGCCAATACGACCACCAGCTACGACAGCACCTCTAGCTTGCAACCCTTCCCTAGCTGCCTTTTGTTTTTGCTGAGCAGATGCTTCCTGTTCTTGCATTAACCGTAGGTTGATTTGTGAGATTTCATCGGCATAAGCATTGTCAGCTAACAACCGTGTCTGACGCATCAATGCTTGCTGCTGGTTGTAACGGAGCTGTTCATAATTACGGGCAGCATTAGCTTGCTGTTGCTGGTATTGATATTGCTGTTCAGCTTGAGCATTAGCGTATGCTGTATTTTGCTGTGCCTGCTGGTAGCCGCCTATGGATTGAGCTATGCCAAGGCCACCGCTTAAAACGGCAATTGTAGCTACGCCTCCAGTTGGATCACACATGGTTCACCTTGCAGAACTCCAGGAATAATCGACCTTCTGTTCCATAGTTTGGCCGTTTTGCGATAAAGGTAAACCCCATCCACTCCAGCCATTTTTGGTGTATTGCGTTACGGGCATCCATGCAGTTCCACAGCAGGTCGTACTTACGGTGCATAGCGGCCACCCAAGACCTGCAGTTACGCAAGAAGCCAGTCTTATTGGTTGGGTCTTCCACCATGGCATTAGTACCCAATAACCATATACGACCCACCCGGTCGTTCAGTTCATCGGGTGCTACACCCCCCATAGCTAACGGCTCCCCTGTACGTGACACCATTGTCATACATGGTTTGCTAATTAGGAAGCTATGCAGCAGTGCAACTTTAGGATCAAGGCCACAACTAGCTTGTAGTTCAGCTACATCAGCTGATCGCATCCGATCGGCTATCCAACATATATCACTGGGTTTTGTAGGTCTGATCATAACCGTGTTGCTCTGGTGTGATACCAGCCCTCCCACTCAGCTGACTGGAAACGACACGGCAGTGGGCTGCTACTTGTCAGTTGGATAATAGCGTTTAGATTCTCAGTCATTACTGGCACTCGAAACCGGTTGGTCTTAACACCAAGGGTATCTAACAAGGAAGCATCACCAGGGATAATAGCGTTGTAAGGGTAAGTATTGGTGTCTCTGCCCCGTGGCGTAATCTTAATTTCAAAAGCTGAAGTCTCGTCAAAGACCATGGTCCATGTGCGTAGCTGCAGCTTGGGGCCAGCAGCTATAGCCATACCGCCGCCGGGCGGCTGCTCCTTAATGTATTGAGTGCTGAACTCGTACAACATATTGTACGTTTCGCCTACATAAAAGAAAGCGGAGCTTACATCACCACGAATAGTAATAGTATTACTGGTTTGGCTTACTGGGTATCGCACAGAACCAAGTGCTGCACCTGTGGCAAACAATAGGTTGCCGCCGTCTTCCAGTATTAGAAAGTCACCATTTTCAAGAATGAAAGAAGATGAATCTGAACGCCCAACTAATGCCATTTGACTGCCACTAGCTATTGGGTAGGGCAAAGTAACTGTAGATTGAACGCCAATACCAGCGGCATCACTTACAACTACACTGCAAACAGCTTCATTTATTTTGCGGTCTACCAAGATTTCAATAGTTGTGCCGGGATCTACCGTCTCTGGTCGCAAAGCAACGCGCTCTAAGTAAACACCATCAGCATATTCAATAGTTAGGTATAGGTCGCTATCAAGAATATCGACACCAATAATACTCTTAGCCCCTTCAACCTCCCAATACGACCAAGCTGATTGCAGTTTAGTGTCGTCTTGAAAAAAGAATTTATATAAATAAATGCGCTTTGGTTCGCTTTTACTGAGTAACACCAACCCTTCTTCTGACACTGTTGCCGTCATTGATGCCAAAGAGCCCGGTACAAACCGAGGCACAGACGACGTTACCTCTTCTGATATTGGAACAGGGCCACTGCTATCAGGCAGGAAGAACTCTCTTACCCCACTAAAGTCACCCTTAGGTACAGCAAAGAAAATAGTACGACCTACAGCAACAGGGTCTACTGTATCCACCATCTCAAAGGTAGTAAGGGCAGCAATGCTGGCTGTCTTTGGTGTTAAAGCTGCAGCTACGTTCCCTGTATCTAGACGAAACTGGCTGTGCCTACTGAATAGCAGCAGGGAGTTAGCAAAAGCTAAGCTGCTAACCAGGAAATTAATCTCTTGGCCCCCAGTCGCAATATCAATAGGGTCACTATCAACAATAGTTTGTACTGTTTCAGGGAAGAAGCGGTCGTAGGAATCAGCAGCAGATAGGATCACATTCTCATCAGCTAGAAATGCTAAGCGGTTTCTAAACAGCTGTAAATTCTGGATCTTGCTGCCAATAAAACTAGGATCAGGAGCAGTCAGGGTATCCCCTGCTACCCGACCAGCCCAAGTAAATGGTCCAAAAGTAAAGGTGCCATTGGAGTTACGGATCAACACATGCGGCATAGTTGCTGCATCAAATAGATAAGGGATGCCAGGGCCTACTGTTTCTCTCCAGATGCCAGGGCCAAACCCACTGCCGGTATTAGTTTCAAACTTGACGTAGTAATCATCAAGGCCCGTAGATTTACTGCCTAAAATCTTTACTGTAAAGCCATGCTCAGCAATAGTTGGCAAGTCTGTCAAAGTATCAACAGTACCTTTAATAGCTACGGTCATAGCGCCATTGCGCGTATCCTTGGACGACAAAGTATATGCACCACCGTCGTTCTTAGTAATGCGCACAATGTAATCAGTCTGGGTTGCTACAAATGCAGCATTAAAAGTACCGTTGGCATTCAAACTAGCAGCTAAATTAGTGGCGATAGTTACATTGCTGGGTGCGCTGCCACCGCTGCTAGCAGTAGTGTCACTTACGGTTACGCCATTAACAGTGATGCTATAAGTAGTTGCATAGTCAGCAGTCTTAATGAACACCATGCTTTTGGTGCCCCAGTTGGGTGATGTTGACGCTGACATCGCCACTGTCTTTTCACGATTTACAATGAAGGTATAGTCAGCGACAGAAGCAACACGGAATACCTGGCTGGGCTCACCTGTTATATCAAGGTAACTAAATCCGCCAGCAGCAGTAACAGTTTTAACAGAACCGTCTAAACCAAATACTTTAAGCGTGGCATCTTGGATCATCACCAAGTATTTAATTGTGCCATCACGATCAACAATATGGGTGAAAGGACGACCAGCCCCTGCACTACCAGCAAATAACTTGGCAATGTGATAACACGGTGGTCGCTTCTTTAACCCTTCAACTGGACTTGGTAAACAGTTGACTACAGTTTCAGCTTGTGACGCTAAGCGCAATGCAGCTGGTTGCTGGCTAACGCCATTGATCAGGTTAGGAATAGAGCTGCTGATCAGTGGCATGACTATTGACGGCGAAGGGCTCTGCTAGGCATGTACGCCATTGTGACACCACTATGGTTGGGATTGCCACGTAACATGCTGTGGTCGCTAACGACAGTCTCCTCGTCCAGGAACAGGGCCTTAGCCTCCATCTCTGCTGTCAGGTTTATCTTAGTCAGATCTACGCTACCGAGGATAGCTTCCTGTAACTGACGGCCAGCCTTGATAGTGATGTACTGCCGTGCATGTTCAGGCAGTTCTTCCCATTCAAGGATGATGGTCAGATCTACATATAAGTCTTCGTCAAATACATAGGTGTTATTGAACCTGTCGTATAGCCTGCCACCACGTTGGACTATATCAAGTGCTGGGTAACGGTAAGGATCTATTACTACCCGGCTGATGTTAGGGCCAACAGCAATTTCATTAGTTGATGCGTCGCGTTGCAATAGCTTTTCACGGTCAGTATTAAACGACCAGCCTTCTGATTGCAGCTTACGACTTACGTCGTTCAATGAATCTTGAGCTTGCAAGGCCAAGCCATATTGTCCATTGAGGCTATTAATTGGGGCCTCCCCCATCATTTGTAATACTCGGTTGACTGCTTCTAAGAAGCTAGTGCGAGCCATTGTCATGGTGTTACTCCAAAAGAAATGGGGGCTATGGTGCCCCCATTGTGCCGTAAGTAATCCCTGTTGGGGTCAGCTTACATCGGTGTGAATTTCAATAGCGCAATCAGGACGCAAAATCCCGGTGCCACATGCCATGGAAGCAACCATAAAGGTACCTTGCCATAGAGCATGAACATCACCACCAGTGGTTTCCATTTTCAGATCCATCAACTTAACCGTACCAGCCGCACCAGGGTTCCATACCAACGCTACTGACTTGGTGTAGTCAGCATCGTAAGCGTTGTTCTCCCCAGTTACCGCAGAGCGGTTAGTGGTAGGCAGGTGGTTGGACTTGATAATGTCGATGCCAGCTACCTTCAGCACAGTACCGTCGGCATAAGCACCTTGGCCGCCCCAGTCGCGGTTGATTACATCTGTTGTTTGGACGAGCTTGTAATACTCAGCAGGAGCTAAGCAACAATAGCGTTCACCTTCAGGAAGGTTGTTCTCGTCCATCTTCTGAGCAGCTGCAAATAATGCAGTAGCCAGTTGAGCACCAGTGATTGCAGCTTTAGAAGAAGCAACAATCTTGATGCGAGTACCACCAGGGAGGTCGGTGTTGAAGTGAGTGGCAGTACGCGCAGCTTTAGCAATAACGGCAGCTACGTTCTTGTCAAACGTGTATGCCAAAGCGTTGCCCATCTCTGCTGAGAACTGGGAGCGCACGTCATAGTGGTTCTTGGCTTCATCAATATCAGCCAGGAATACTGAACTGATTAGCTTGTCGTCAATGTTGACGGTAGCTTCAGCAACCTTTTGTTGGGTGCCGATGATTTGGTTGCCAGGTGTGTGGTAGGTAGCTGAGTTCACACCAATGATGGGGAACGAAGCAGTTTTACCAGAGCTAATAGTGCGAACCTTGTGAAGGGCTTCAAACACTGTGGCTTTACGGAAAGCGGTAAGGACTTCACCAGCCCATACCTTAAGGAACATAGCGTTGTCGCCAGCGAACGAGCCGCCGCCAGCGTTGTTGATTAGACCTAAGCGTGTTGCATCAAAATTGGGAGCAGCCATTAGTTTTCTCCTAGAGAAGTTGGGTTAGGTTTCCCCGACCTTAACTCCTTTCACTGGGGGTGTCCGTCGCAACGGGCCGTCGATCAATGAGTGGGTCTAGGTGCTAAAAGCATAGATCATAAAAAAGGCCCCGGTAACCCAGGGCCAAATAATTAAAAGACCTTAGATCTACTGAGCTTGGCTTCTACTTTCTTTCTATAAGCTGGATCTTTGTGGTACTTAGGATCACTCATCGCTTCCACAACTTGTGCTGTGGATTCAAATACATCGCCTTCAGAACGTGGTGTACGACCACCTATCAGCTTAGGTTCACGGCCATTAGCACCAGTGTACCTACTGTAAATACCAGCAGTAGCCAACCTAACAGCTGGCAATGGCTGGGTATTAACAATGGAATTGTAAGCAGCAAGATCTTCTGCGCTTAGGTTTTTAGAAGCCCACTCAGCCATGGCTGCGTACTCAGCTTCGCCACCAACACTGGCTTTTACTGCATTGATCTGTTGCATAGTCAATGCAGAATCCTTAGCAGCTTGATAGTTCAAGCCAGCTAGGTAGGCATCAACCATTTCTTTATTGAAGCCAGCCTCATCCAGTTGGCTGTAGTCGTCGGTGGTAAGTTCACCCGACTGTTGCCACCTGTTGTTCATATCAGAGAAGTCAATCTCTGCTTCTTCAAGGCGGCTGCCAACTAGATCGCCATAAATCTCTTTAGCTGACCGTGACTCTGGCTCTGACTGCGCCTCACCTTCTTCAACCTCTTCGGCTGCTTCAGGTTCTGGCTTGCCTTGGCTTAACTTGTTCTGTAATTCCTTGTAGCCTTTCTCTAATTCTTCTACTGACTTGTACTTACCAGCCAATAGCAACTCTTCTTCAGTAGCCTCTTCGCCTGAGTTAGCTTCAAGGAAAGCAATGTTATCAGCCGAAAGAGCAGGTGATCCTTCGGTTCTGATGGTAACTGGGTCGGGCATGGTGGTTAGTTAATAGTGATTTCTTGAGGGCCGTTGATTGTTACTACAGGCTGAGCACCTGAAGCAATAGTAGATTCAAACTGAAGAGGTTCAGTAATGATGATCTCTTCAGACGGGGGAACCGGGGGCAATAGCTCCTTCCCCAGCAGGCAGTTGTTGCTGTCCGGCGGGGTCGGGGAATTGATTGGGTATTCCTTCGTCGTTTGGTTGCGGGCCATAAGGTGATCCTTCCTGGGTGTAGTTGTTTACTAGGTTGGCAAGGGCAGGAGACTTCATGCCTTGCGCCACCATTGCCTGTTGTTGCTGTTGCACCATCTGTTCATTAGCAGCAGCCGCTTCACCATCCAGTTGTTCTTTCGTCTTAACCAAGTTGGTAGTGTCGATAGATTCACTGTTGGCTAACCGGCGTAATGCCTCGTCTACATTAATGTATTTCTGCAATACGTCTGGCCCTAATACCTGGCCGACAGTAGTAATAAAATCAACCAGCTTGTTGCGATCATCACCACGACCAATAGCTTCAAGGCCAGTAACTGGTTTAGGATTAACTAAGGCTTTACCACCATCACCTTTAGGGAAAGCTGGTAGCTTGCGTTGCTTACGCATGACATGCATCAAGCGACGCACCAGTGGTAGCTGTAGCTCTTGAGTAAGGATTGAATACAAGCCACCAATACCAGCCTCTAGTTCTTGACTCATGTATCGGATCTCTTGTGCTGTTACCCGTTCACCTGGCCGTTGGATAGCAGTGTTCAACAAGAAAGCAAACTGCAACCGACCTTCAATGCGATCAATCACACTGTTAGCAATGCTTAGGTCTTGTGACTTTTGGCTTTGGATAACAGTTACATCAGTTGCATTACCTTGAATGATTGATCCGTTAGCAGCATTAGCCAGGGTGCGTGGTCGAGTGGTGCCATTGGGATTAACAAGGAACAGAATCTTGGCTGCTGCTGCACTGCCTTCCAGCACTGCTTGGTATAAAGCTTCAAGGGCTAGCAGGTCACCGTAGTATTCCTCGACATAACCACGGCCATACTCCTCGCCATCTACCCGGTTAAACCGCAGTGGTATCCACGGTGATACATCGGTATCACACATGCCATGGGTGCCTGGGATTTCCTTGCCTTTTGCTTCTTGATACCAATGCACTTTGTCGTTTTCATATTCGATATGGGTGTATAGCTTCAGTGTCTTCTGGCTGCTGTATCCCTCGCTGTCATCGTCATCAGCGTTTGCTGCCTCTAAAAAATCTGCAGGTAATACTTCAGGGTAAACCTCTTCTTCCACCACAATTTCTATGACATGACCCATTGGATCACGACACAGTGCATAACGGTTTAAGTGGATAACACGGAAGCCATCTTCCGCTACATATAGCAAGACGTTGCCACCAACCAATAGATGTTTGAATGCTTCGTGCATAGAAGCCCGGCCATTAGCCGTCTCCATTGCAGTCATCACTGCATGTTCAACATTTACTAGGGCGCTATCAAATTCAGCCTTGATCTCAGGGCCACCTTCAGTAGCCCGTAACACCAGGTCGTCAATCTCTAGCTTGAAGAACGCTGAGTTGGGCGGGAACAGGGTGATCAGTAACTTACTGGCCAAATAGTTAACACCTCTTGCCCCAAGAGATTGGTATGGGGTCTTGAGTGTGCCGCGATCCTTATCCCCTGCGTCAGGTATCAAGGTTGGGATGGTGACTTTACTGCAATCCCTAGCCCTTTGTAGGTACGCATCACGGCTAGTGACCAGGCGTTGATACCTGGCTGCAGCTGTAAGCCCCTCCTCGTCATCGCTATAGGGTTTCGGCTGGCGATCTACGTTGCTGGTCAGCTTTAGATCCATCACACACTAGGAATAGATAACCCACCAGTACCACCAGCTACATCAGTACGCAACTTACGGCGGCCCATACCTTTACGAATACCAGACGGGGTGGTGGCCTGAGCATTCTCTAAAGCAGGTGCTGCTGTTGCTGCTGACTCAGCAGGTGGTGGTGGTGGTGGTGCTGTTTGAATTGCTAGCTGCTCTGCATACTGCTGATCCATGCGTTGTTGCTGCTGGTTCTGGGCAACGATGCGGTTGTTTTCGCGTTGCATATCAGCAGCTTGTTGATACAGCATTGCTTTTTTATCTGGCTTTGGAGCACCACCAAAACACATGGGTTAATCCGCAAGGTTGTCTTGTTGCTCAATGTAGATGGCCTGCAACATTCGCACAACCTGTCGTTGGCCAACGTTAAACCATATCTTACGCTCATCATCATCAAGACTAGGGCACCGCTCTGGTATCAAACGGTTCAGCATGACAATCAACGCTTCATCAATCGGTGGCCACAAGTGATCATCCATAGCTAATCATTTGATTTGGTTCCCATAGTCGCACAGCGTTAGTGTCCTCGTTGTAGTCACCATCACGTAGGATGCGAGCCAGCCTGGCATTAAGCAAAGCATCAGCAAAACCAAGGCCAGCTTTCTTATAGGCCGCGATTACTAGCGCCCACATCTCAGGTAAATTCTTGGCGCCATCTAATACCTTGGCTGCTGTCTTAGGGCCACAGCCTTTAATGCCAGGGTAGTTATCACTGACATCACCAGTCAGAGCTTGCAACATCCAGTTCATGTTGGCCTCTTGCTCAGTAGTAACGACCAGCTCGTCATCTACTAACAACCGACCAGGCACAGTGCGCATATCTTTATCAATGGCCACCATGATGGGGTCTGGGTACTGGCCGCCAGTCATTAGCAACCCCAGCACATCGTCACCCTCCAAGCCCGGCAGTGTTCTGGTGGTGTAGCGCGTATGTATCCATTCTCTTGTAACCTTAAGGGCCAGCGGCTTGCGCTTACCAACGCGATTAGCTTTGTAATCTTGATACAACTCAGACCTAAAGGATGGATAGTCCGATAGGCACATAACTATTTGATCATCACCCGTTAATTTTTTCCAACCATTTACCTTGCTGCCAATAAAATCCTGCACATCAACTGGTTCTGAATGCAAGGTATGAATCCATTCATCCCAACGAACTTCAGTTTCGCAAGCGCAACATGCTGCATAGAGCAGCCAATCAGCATCAATCAATAGAGTCATGGTTTCCTGTGGTGATGTAGGTAATAGATCCTTTAAGAGTAAAGGTGGATTGAGTCCGGCTTTCATTAAAGCCATGGCCAACAGCTTCAGCTGGGATCGGCACCTCTGCTGTGTACCAACGATGATCACATGCGGTACACACACGTCGCCTGATAATGGTGTTATCCATTGGGTCAGTACGAGTGTGAGAAGCGCGGACGTTTTTGTTATCGCCGCAACTAGGGCATTGCATAATTACATTCCAAAGTAACGGGACATAGGGACAGTCAACCTGCCAGTAACCGAGTCATACAACAGCTTGTCACATGTACCAGTCTCACCACTAAAGCGATTTTTTAGTACACGCAACTGCAGTTCATTGCGTTCACTTATCTCCCCTTGCTGGTTACGTTCAGCGCCGATCACCATATCGCTGAGTTGCGCTATGGCATGGCTACCACGTAAGTGGCCAAGGCTAGTTTGCTGGCCCTCTTCATGGCCGCGACCTTCTGGTCGTTTGAGATGCGACACCAGCACAATGCCAATACCGCTCTGCTCTACCACCTGTCGTAACCGAGTGCAGGTCACATCAATGGCACGGCGTTCATCCAACTCAGTTAAACCACTAACCACAATGGTTAAGTGATCGAGGATTACAACGTCTGCTCCTTCACCATCAGCTAGGTATCGGATCTTATTGATTAAATGCTCAGGGTCCATGCTGCCAAAATGGTCATACAAATAGCAGCGACCACTGCCAAATAAATTATCAAAGCTATCTCTCATCTCTTCCTTGGTGGCAAGGGTTGGATCAAGGTGGATAGGTTTGTTTAGTTCAATACCAACCAGCCCCTGCATGGTGCGCTTGATTGATTCCTCTAGTGCTATGTAGCCCACCTTCATGCCGTTACGAAGGAAGTGGTGTGCCCACTCTCTACATATAGAAGACTTGCCGATGCCACTACCAGCGCAGAGGGTAACCATCTCACCTTTCCTAAAGCCCCTGGTCATACGGTTTAGGTCTGGCCATGGATATGCACAAGCAGCCCCAGCTTGTGGTTTGATCAGCTCCTCCCACATCTCAGACGCATTAACAATCCCATCAGGGCGAGATGGAGTGGCCTTCCATAGCAGGTCTCTGAGTAGGTCGCCCTCCCCATTGACCAACATTTCGTTGGCGTCCTTACGTGGCAAGTGACAAATAGCAGCCTTACCTAAGGGCAGGATTGTTAGTGCATCTGTTGCTGCCTTAGTACCAGGTTCATCACTGTCGAAACAAAGAACGATTCGGTTGAACTGGCTAAGCCATTGCTGGTTAGCAGCCAGGTATTTCTTGGCCGACTGTGCTCCATTTGGCAGTGAAACAACTGGGAACTTATTGCCTTGCACCTGGCTAACCGACATAGCGTCGATCTCACCTTCGGTAATAACAACAAATAGCTGGGCACCACCACCAATACCTTGGCGCCATAGGTGTTGACCCCATAGCTGGATATTGCTGGTGTCACCTAACCATTGAAACCGTTTGTCTTTATCTCGTATGTGTTGGGCGCATACATTACCCTGCTGGTTGCGGTACTCAGCTACCTGTACTGATTGGCCACGGTGTTGGGCAATGCCATAACCAAAGTGCTTAGCTGTTGTCTCAGTGATACCTCTCTTTGCTAATCCTTTAATTGAGGTGAACTCTATTAACGGACTGAGGGGGGGCGGTAATGGTTGGATGGGTTGCACTGGCTTATCTTTTGCTGGTTGGATTTGGTGGCCACAACCAAAGCAATGGCTATGGCCGTCGTCATAGACAGCAAGGTTGTCCTTGCTGCCACAAGCAGGGCACGGGTCATGTCTCAGTAGTTTGGATGGCATCGGCGAACCAGGTGGTGGGGATGTGGCCTTGGCACCATGGGAAACCATGGCGTTCAGCCCATTGCCAATAAGCAAGGGACTTAGGTGCCTTAGATAATTTCACTTGTGCATTCTGGAAACACAAGCGAATATCCAGTAATGGGTACTGGCTTTTAACAGCCAGCATCTTGCGCCGATCATCAGAGCTGAAGTGCCCTTTGGTTTCTACTATTACCCCATTAGGCAAGAAGAAGTCAGGGGTGTAAACAGCTCTGATTATGTAGCCGAAACCTTTGGCTTCGTACTTGCAGTCAAGGCCACGTTTAACAAGGGAGGCAGCGACTGCTGCCTCGTACTTGCTGCGAAACCTAGAAGTCGGCTTCGTCTGCAGCGATGGGTTCTGCATCCCAGGGGACGGCAGCTGGCGCTGCTGTCGAGGCGCCGCTTGGCGTCCAACCTTTCTCTTCGCCAAAGCCATGGCTGCTACCGCTACCGCCGGACTCAACCAACTTAATGATCTGAACAGCTTGCAACCGTAGGGTCACACCTGCTCCTATCACCGGGGTATAAAACGGTGAAGCTTGAAACGCCACCTTGCCTGTAGTGCCAGACCATAAGCCAGCTACTGAATAGCGATCAGTAACTGGGTTACCTTTGGCATCAAACAACGCAGGCTTACGTGCCCAACTCTTACCGTCACGATCAACACCGCTAGCTTTACTCTTAGCTTTCAAAATAAGTGCAGGCATCCCATCAATTTCTTCAAAGCGCCAAGGTAAATCGGTCAACTTAAACTTAGTGGTGGGTGCTTGTGCTTTTAATGAAGCCTTGTGCTGCTCCAAGAATTTA
Organism: Burkholderiaceae bacterium; assembly: GCA_009924985.1. GTDB lineage: Bacteria > Pseudomonadota > Gammaproteobacteria > Burkholderiales > Burkholderiaceae > Polynucleobacter. Next base: position 22,344 of record RFQL01000018.1, read on the forward strand.
TCTAGGTCTTCAGCTAAACGGATTGCTTCTGGATCAGACGCATCCATTACAGCTATCACCTCATACATCCCTTCTGGGTGGAACTTAGTGTCAGGTTCAACTAGCTTTGGATACTGAAACTTAGCAACAGGAGTGGTGAATTTTTCTCCTTTAATCAAGATGAAGTTCATGTGATGAAGTAAGTGGAATGGCGGACAGTGTTTGGATTTAGTGTGCCTAGTTCTGGACCAGGCAGGATTGAATCAGTTACATCAGATGGCAACTGTTTAGTTAGCTGATCGACTATACCCTTGAGTACATCACGGCTATAAAGATCAGCAAATGTATTGCGTACTGAATCACGCAACACAGCCATCTCGGCGGGGGTCGTGGCAAAGCAATCATGAATACCTCCAAGGTTTGTAATGCCCTTTGCAAAAGCATCGAGCGTGGTGAATGCCATGTGACTGGCATCTAATGAGTGGATAACATTAGGGCTAAGCCCTGTACCCATACGTCTAGGATCTAACCCTCTCTCTTCTAAGCCAGCAGTAAACCTTAGCGATACATTAGATAGGTATCGCAAAGTAATTACTGTGCCCTTCATATCAAGGTAACCTTGAGTAATAGGTAACCCGGCTGGGTTAGTCCACTGTAGTTTGATCTCATGCTTGCCAGCTAAATTACCTAACCGTTTAAACCATTGCATTGCTTCTTTTGCTGGACCTATAAACATATAGGTCTGTTGGCATAGGATTGTGGTTAGGTAATGCACTGCCGCCATAGCACCAGCTTTAAATTTCCAATTGTTTATACCGTACAGTTCAGCTGTCCGATCAAAGGCCCAGCGTTGGACGTGATCAAGGATTGATGTACGACCAGCGCTATAAGGTACTGTCATTACTACAGGCTTAAGCAGGCTGCGATCAGGTTGTAATTGCAACCATGACTGAGCGTGTTCGTTACCATCAGCAGCATCGACACGCAGTATGGACAGCACCTCGTTTAATACAACGCTATATATATCTTGCGGCTTCTCACTACTAGCTAGATTAACTAGCTTGCCCATCTCTTCACACCTCAGCAACGCTGAGTAATGTTGGATGCCAGAGCAGGTGCAGTCGAGCACCACTGGCAGGCAACACACATAGCCATAGCCATGTTGTTTGAACTGCTGATAGGTACGGCAGAAAGAAAGGAACTGCCATGGGTCAGCAGCCCCAGTCCAGAACACAGCGTTACGCCATGGGTCAGCACCTGCCACCATGATCTGATCGTGATGTTGTTTAACCCAATCTGTTCTGGCCTGCCAAGTCAGCTTGCTATGGCCATACATGTTGGCACCATGTATGTATAACCAGCTGGCCTCCTCTGCTGTAGCTATAGGTTTACCCTCAGCAAATAGCAGCAGCGATCTACCTATATCATTAGTCTGTGGATTAAGAAATGGGGGGCGATAGTAATACCTACCCCTAAAATCTATCTGAGTTGGGAAGTATATGCTGTCGTAGCTAGCCATGCGGTTAGCTATCCATAACTGCTTAGCTGTAGCGACACGTCGGTTAATAGACTTGTCGTTCTTCTCATGCAGTATGCGAGCGTTGAACTTCCATTGCCTTACATCTTCATGGTCATCAGGTAAATGCTTAGGGTAGGGTGGAATAGGATAACCTTCACGGGGTAATAGCCTGCCAATAGATAAGCTTTGATCCCATGCAAATTGCAACTGTTCCAACACCCATTTGTTTACCCGCCATGGCACTGCTTGTTGTAAGTTAGCAGCCTTAATGAATGGCTCATTCCCTGTTACACCTAGCGGGCTAGCATCTTTAGTTAGCTTACTGTTAGGTATGCTAGTTAAGTAGCCACCTTCTAGGTCTTTATCCCATGGCCGTGGTGGCACAACCATAGGTAAAGCAAAGGGACACAACAACTTACCTGCTGTTATCACATCATTGATAAACTCTATGCACTTAGGTGAAGGTGATACAACATAAGGGCTGCGGCCACCCTCTCGTTGTGTTTTTAGTATGATCATCCCTGTTAATTCAGCGATGTGCATAACTAACCACACGCCTGTCGTTACCTTCTCTCTTGTTGTCCATTCTTCTGTTGCCTTCATGCGTCTTATATCCTGCATCTTTTGTTTATAGGTACTGCGTATCTTTTCGTGGGTAATCATCTCCCACTTACTAGCACGGGCCAGCATAGTTTCAATCCATAGGCGTTCACCTACTAATCGACCCAGCTCTACTAACTTGTTCCCCTTTTGGATACTATCCACGACACACCGCATAGCCGTAGCTGCTGTTTTATGTGGCGCTAACAGTAGAAGGGGTTGCATGTGAGCATAGCCAGGGCCAGCCTTGCCTTCTTTCATTCGACGACGTGTGTCTCTAATTACTTGCACTAAAGGTTTAATACCCAGCTCAGTTAAAGCTTCGCCGTATTGGCTAAGCGATTCCATGCCACGTTCTTGCCGTCTGTTATTAACAAAGGCATGACGATCAGCACCCAGCTGAAACATCTCACGCTCTAGTGCAAGCTGCTCCTCAATGGTTGACATTAGGTTGCCGACCTAACCGCCAACCTGCATGGAATGCAGTGCTTAAGGTATCCCTTAATGCTTCTCTAGTTTCTCTGCTAAAGGTCAGCATCCACCGGTCAAATTCAGAATCCCGTAGTGCATTGCTGTTCTCACACGCAGGACGATCAGGGACATAAGTCCAGTGTGTAGTGTTAGGCATGTGCGGTGAGGCAAAGCCACCTACATACCAGCCGAAACCTTCAGCAAACCACAACACCTCGCCTGAAGCGTTGGCTTGTACTTTTGCAGGCATGGTGGTGGCTGAGTACACATCCTCAGCTGGTGGCTGGTATGCCTTGGCAATAGTGCTAGTCATTGGTTTTTCGTTGGGGGTGGGTGGTGTTGAATTTTTGTAGCTGATCCCATGCTGCATCTGTTTGCTCCTGCATCCGCAGAGATAAGACAACTGCGTCGTGATAATTAGCTACTAATAACTGGCGTTGATCCTCGATCAGTTGGTTCATGCTGCCTCTGGCCCTGGGTCAGTGAACCTAGCAGCCTCAGCTCGATCTCTCCTGCCTGTTTCAGTCAGGGTGTAGCCACCGTGGAAAGGGCGGATCAATCGAGCGTGATGCAAAATCTTTAACTGTTCAAGCACAGCGTCGTGATACCAAATCTTATCTTTTGTAAGGAAAGGCATCCGGCATTTAAGTTCCAATTGCTTTGCATCAATCGGGCTGGGGTACACAGCAGCTATCTTGTTAAGCAACTCATTACGTAGGGTTGCCATTGCTTGGCTGTCATTCACTTACTACTACCCCCTTGGTGACTGAAGGAAAAGGGAGTTCAACCTCAACCCAATGTACGTGGATGTTGTCTGAAATAAAGTTAGCTGCGTCTTTTAATAGGTGACGTGCATCTTCAGCCATCTCATACCGTGTGGTATTAGATGAACCGATAGCTTCCCATTCACCCCATTCATTAATTGCAATAGCAACACTGCATACTGCAACGCTTGGCATCTCCATAGTTAGTGGTGCAGTGGTGGGTACAGCCGTGGCTGCGATGCAAGCATGGCACACCCACTGGCGTGTGTCAGTTTAGCTGTAGCTTTTCTTAATGGAGGTACACATTCATGGAGGTACACATTCATTAACCCCCCCTCCCCCTGGGCTGGGGCTGGCGCTGGCGTTGGCGGATCGAGGGGGGCTGGCGCTGGCGCTGGCGGATCGAGGGGGGCTGGCCCTAGCTGTGGCCCTAGCTGTGGCCCTAGCTGTGGCCCTAGCTGTGGC
>RFQL01000171.1 GCA_009924985.1 Burkholderiaceae bacterium
GCGATGGGCAAAGGGCGTCGGGAAGATGGTGGCTTATGGCTGAGTGCCATGCGGCGGCCTATGGCTGCAAGCTGCGGGCCAAGTGTCGATAGGCTGGTTTGGCTTCACTGAGTCGACGATCATGCTCGACAACAAGGCAGCAGACATTTAATTGCATATCAAGCAAAACTCACACCCCATGGCCCTGTTGCGCCCTTCTTCGGAATTGGTAAAAACTACACTTCTGGCGCTCACATTTGCCTGGGCAGTTTATATGTTCGTCTGGAAAGAACAGATTGCGCCTAGTCTTCAAGGACCGAAACTTGAAATAAGCTCGGCAATCGAAATGGCGGGGAATGCGGATTCAGGGCTTGTTAGGCTTGTAATTAAGACTAAAAATACTGGCCAGCCCCCAATCACCCTTTTGCATGATAACTGGGCTCTCTATAAGCTGGTTCGAATAAAAACTGGCACCGAAAATCAGTTCTTTAATAGGCTTGATTCTTCTCTGGAAGCGGGGAATGGTAACGCGAGCATTTAGAGAGCTTCTATTCTCAAGATTGGGGCAATCCTGGCCACAGGCTCGCTTAAGTTGGGCTCATTAAAATCAGGAGAGTTCTCAATCTTTTCCAAGCTGATTAAGCTGCCTCGCGGCACAAAAGAAGTTTGCCTTAGCATTTCGATCCCATTCTCCTCAAAATCCAAGCCCGCGAAATCTGACACGGTGCTGCGTTGGAAATACGATCGCACTGATGGAATAATTAAGCCTGTAGTCTGCAAGTTAGAACTAGAACCCACTGAAGCATCAACAAAGCGGATCTGCTATGACCAAGGCTCGCAGCGCTTCAGCCAGTGGAAGAAAGACAGCAATGTCTATTCAGCCCATGGTAATGAGTCATTCACAGTGGAATCAAACAACTGAACAAGCGCGCAAGCCAACGCAGCCAGTAAAACAAAAATGCTTGCAATCCACCCATGAGAGCGCCGTATAAGTTAAATAACCATAAGCAACGGGCTTGTTGGCTGAATACTATTGCCAAGGGATCTGCTTTTGGGCAAAGACCCCTGCCAATGCTTTATTAGAAAAAGCCCGATTGTTAACATTAAGTTTTACCATGATTTCCCTCGAAAAATCCCCAGCAATTCATCTTGATAGAAGCTAAATACAACATATATTGCCATGAGAAAATTGGCTGGAATAATAAGGTTGGTATAAAATATTGATATAAGTGTAATCAGTGCAAACCCTAGAAAAGCAAGACTGCGCTGATAGGTGGCTTGTTCGCATACCGCCAGAAAATGAGCTTGACCATGATTTAGTGGCAAATGAGCCTGGCTAGGCTGTGCTGGCTCATGCTTCGGACTGGCTTTTGCCTGACTGGCCATCAATCCAAGTAGGCCATAGAGGCAGGCAATTAAGGCAAACAAAACAAAAACAACCATGTGCATCTCTTTAAGGTCAACCTGATTTTGCCCTAGAATCCATTGACTTTTTTCCTCGACTATAAATGTAACAATAGGTGGCATAAAGCCAATGATTACAAGGATAAGGCCAGTAAACAGGTTGATGCTTCGATTGATTGCTAGGACTGATATTAGTATTGACTTATGAAAAGTCCAAATCTCATAAAGTATTAAAAAGAAAATTAAATAGCTAGAAACATGTAGCATCACTGCCAGCGCCTGGGGAAGCAGGCTGCCTGGATTGCTTGAGTGTTCTTTTAGGATATCCAAAAAGAACTTAGGCAATTCAATTGCCATCAGTGTCATTGAGATCGCATATAGGCCATCAATTAAGCCAAGCCAGTGATCAGGCTTTGGTTGGCCTAGGTTGCGAAAGATTAGCAAGGAATTAACTGCTGACTAACGCCAGCTTATCTCCTTGGTCGATTTTATGGCCTAACTCCTAGGCGTTTGCTTGTAATGCAAGAAAGCCTTGTCTGTCTAGGGCTGAGACTCAATTTTTTGTTTTTGTGTCTCTTTTGGCTGCGCTTTCGTCGGCTATCGAGTTGATTTGTCCCTTGCCACGAGCTTGGAACTCGTGAATATCCATAAGGTCATGGACTCGCCTTCGTAGGGGGTTGCCCCCGTCTAGCCGCTCCCAGGGGGTGCACTGCCAGCCTTAGGTGCCGAATTGCGGGTGCCCTGCATATGACTCTTTTGAAATAGTGCCAAAGGTGCCCAAGCATTGGATCCTTGCTCCCATTGCCCCAGCTGTTAGCTCTCTTTGCTTCCAGGAGCGTTTGCTTGGGGATTCCGAGGTGCTCAGCCATCAAGGCTAATGACAACTGTTGAGACTGGCTAATAATTAGAATGAGTGGTTAATGTTTAAAATGAACCGCGAATCTAGGCGGCTACCATCTGCAATTGGCCGATGCAGAACATGGCGTCAAACCACCAAGGCCGCGAATGCGGCAGTGCGATTTGGGTGGTTGTGGTATGTCGCCTGCTTTCACCTGTAAATCCAGTTTAAAGCTTGCCCTGGCGCCGGGCAACTCACCACAGCAAAGGAAGTCTCTTTGGCCCCGTTTTTAATCCCATCTCCCTCTTGGGACTTAGGTCGATTTCCAAGAGTTTTGGCAGAGCAACTAAAAAGGGGCCTTCCAGCCCCAATGAGTTATTTGGTTGATAAGGCTAACTTAACCCCATCTCCCCTAAGGG
>RFQL01000172.1 GCA_009924985.1 Burkholderiaceae bacterium
CTGGATACCAGCGCCCATCGCCTTAAGGCCCTTAATATGCTGATCGACAGGTCGTGCGCCAATTGCACAACCGCCTGGCAACGACACCGTCGCCAGACCCATCCGTGCGAGCAATGGCCCCAATACCAAAATTGATGCGCGCATAGTTTTAACTAACTCATAGGGCGCTTCGGGGCTAATAATCGTGGCAGCGTTTAAAAGTAAATGACTGCGATCTTTGGGATTCGGAAAATCAACGCTCACGCCCATTTGCTGTAATAACTTCAGCATAGTACGCACATCTTGTAAATCGGGCACGTTATGCAACTCGATGGTGTCTGCAGTCAATAAACAGGCACATAAAATTGGTAAGGCAGCATTCTTTGCACCAGCGATCTGTACCTCACCATGTAGGGGTGAGCCACCCGTCATTACTAATTTATCCATGAATTCGCTTTAATAAATTGGTTTCACTAAGCTCTATTGGGCAGCAAACTCTTCGGGCGTATATGCCTTAAGCATGAATTTCTGCTTTCATGCGATCTCCCAGGGCTGCATAGACCATTTGATGTCGCTGCACCAAGCGCTTACCGGCAAACTCAGCACTCACAATCGTGGCATAAAAATGCTGGCCATCACCATCCACTTCAAGATGGGTGCAAGGAATCTGATCCTTAATATAGCCTTCAATCTGCTCCGGGGTGGGAAACATCTGCTTTCCTCGCTTAATGACGTAATTTATAACCTGATTGTAGTAAACGCAACGCAAGTCCCGAGACAATCATAAAAAATCCTCCAACCACTCCCAAGCTCATCCAGGGGGAGACGTCGGAGATCCCAAAGAAGCCATACCGAAAGCCATCGATCATATAGAAGAAGGGATTGAGATGCGAGATGAGCTGCCAGATATCAGGTAATGAATGGATTGAGTAAAACACTCCAGAGAGCATCGTTGCGGGCATGATCAAAAAATTCTGAAAGGCAGCCAACTGATCAAACTTATCGGCCCAGATTCCAGCAATGAGTCCCAGTCCACCTAAGATAGCGGCGCCCAAGAAAGCAAACAATAAAATCCAAACAGGGTGCTGCATAGTGGGAAGATCAAAAAATAAGGTGATGATCAAAACACCGAGGCCCACTACAACGCCTCGAAAGACTGCTGCCAATACATAAGCCGAGTAAAACTCGAGATGTGTAAGTGGTGCCAAAAGAATAAAAACTAAATTACCGGTGATCTTTGACTGAATTAAAGAAGAGGAGGTGTTAGCAAAGGCATTTTGCAAAATACTCATCATCACTAAACCCGGTATTAAAAATGCGGTGTAGCTTAATTTGTCATACACCACTAGGCGGCCCTCTAAGACATGACCAAAAATCATCAGGTAGAGAACCGCTGTTAAAACAGGTGCCGCAACTGTCTGGAAGGCAACCTTGTAAAAACGCTTGACCTCTTTACGTAATAAGGTAGCAAAACCACTGCCGTACTCCAATGCGGGGCGCATTATTCTTGCTCCCCTGCCATGATTTGCATGAAGACATCTTCGAGGTCAGTTTCTTGTCCATCAGCCGCTCGAGCCTTGCCATAACGAGCCAATAGATTAGCCGTAGTATCTAAAGCCACGACCTGTCCAGACTTCAGCATGGCAATACGGCCACATAAACTCTCAGCCTCTTCTAGATAATGTGTTGTCAGTAAGATTGTGTGGCCATCTTGATTGAGACGACTAATAAATTTCCATAGGGATTGCCGTAGCTCAACATCCACTCCGGCAGTGGGCTCGTCCAAGACAATCACTGGGGGGCGATGCACCAATGCCTGGGCCACCAGTACACGACGCTTCATGCCACCCGATAAAGAGCGCATATTGCTATTCGCTTTAGAAGCAAGGTCGAGATTGGCCATAATCTCATCAATCCAATCATTGTTATTCCGAATGCCAAAATAACCCGACTGAAACTGTAAGGTCTCACGCACGGTGAAGAATGGATCAAAGACCAACTCTTGTGGAACGACACCCAACATTCTGCGCGCCTCTAAAAAATGGCTTTGCACATTAGTGCCCATAATAAATGCCTCACCCTGATCTGGGCGACAAAGACCAGCCAGTATCGAGATTAAGGTTGTCTTACCAGCACCATTGGGACCCAAGAGTCCAAAAAACTCTCCTTCTTGAACCTGAAGCGAAACGTTATTTAACGCAAGCAAATTGCCATAGCGCTTTGTTAAGTGCTCGACTGAAACTGCGAATGGCATGCTTACTCTAGACCTAATAAATTAGCGATACCGTAAACACGGGCTAATACTTTTAACTTCTCAGGTGGATTGAGTAAGCGCAGAGTTTGTCCAAGGGGAAAGAGCTCCCGTTGCCATGCCATGAGAACCGCAAGCGCACTGGAGTCAAAATCGACTAAAGCAGAGCAGTCAACCGTTTGACTTTGTTTGATGTTGGCAAGACCCTGCTCCCGAACTTGCAGCGCATTGCTTTGATTGACGCAAGCAGGAAGCGTATAACCCATGCTTATTTTTTACCCGCCAGCATTGCGTTGCGCTCTTGTAAAAACTTGATGAGGCCATCAACCCCGTTTTGACTAATTTGATTAGTAAATTGATTACGATAGGCCTCAATCAACCATGCGCCCATAATATTAATGTCATAGAC
>RFQL01000173.1 GCA_009924985.1 Burkholderiaceae bacterium
TAGTAGCAATGGCATCAGTACAGATAGGTGGTATGACATCAGCACAAACACTATACCTATCAACAGATGATATAGCCGTATTATCGACAGTTCAGATTCAAGGATTTGACCCAAGCGATATCAGTGGTTTAACAACAGCAGCTATTGTAGTTTTATCAACTGCTCAAATAATAGCAATGACATCAATCCAGATAGGTGGTATGACATCAGCACAAATACCATATCTATCAACAGATGATATTGCTGTATTATCAACTGTTCAGATTAAAGTATTTGATCCAATCGAAATAGCCAGTTTATCAACAGCAGTCATAGTAATTTTATCAACTGCTCAAATTGATGCAATGACATCAGCAGAAATAGAAGGCATTACATCAGCACAAATAGCCTATTTATCAACAGCCAATATCAAGGTATTATCTACTGTTCAGATTAAAGTATTTGATCCAATTGAAATTGCAAGTTTATCAACAGCCGTCATAATAGTTCTATCAACAGCACAAATTGAGGCAATGACATCAGCAGAAATAGGAGGCATCATATCCGCACAAATACCCTATTTATCAACTGCCAATATTAAGGTATTATCAACTCTTCAGATTCAACAATTTGACCCAATTGAAATTGCAAGTTTATCAACTGCATCTATTGTAGTTTTATCAACCGCTCAAATTGTCGCAATGACATCTGCAGAAATAGGCGGTCTGACATCAGCACAAACACCCTATTTATCGACTGCTGATATAGCCGTATTATTAACTCTTCAGATTCAACAATTTGATCCAATTGAAATTGCAAGTTTATCAACTGCATCTATTATAGTTTTATCAACCGCTCAAATTGTCGCAATGACATCAGCAGAAATAGGAGGCATCACATCCGTACAAATACCCTATTTATCGACAGCTAATATAGCCGTATTATCAACTCTTCAGATTCAACAATTTGATCCAATCGAAATAGTCAGTTTATCAACAGCATCTATTGTAGTTTTATCAACCGCTCAAATTGTCGCAATGACATCAGCACAAATAGAAGCCTTAACATCAACACAAACACCCTATTTATCAACTGCAAATATAGCCGTATTATCAACTGCTCAGATTCAACAATTTGATCCAATCGAAATTGCCAATTTATCAACTGCATCCATAGTAGTTTTATCAACAGCGCAAATAGTCGCAATGACATCGGCAGAAATAGGTGGTCTTACATCAACACAAACACCATACTTATCAACAGCCAATATCAAGGTATTATCAACTGTTCAGATTCAACAATTTGATCCAATCGAAATTGCCAATTTATCAACTGCATCCATAGTAGTTTTATCAACAGCGCAAATAGTCGCAATGACATCAGCAGAAATAGGTGGTCTTACATCAATACAAACACTATACTTATCAACAGCCAATATCAATGTATTATCAACTGTTCAGATTCAACAATTTGATCCAATCGAAATTGCCAATTTATCAACTGCATCCATAATAGTTTTATCAACAGCGCAAATAGTCGCAATGACATCAGCAGAAATAGGTGGTATGACATCAGCACAAACACCATACCTATCGACAGCTGATATAACCGTATTATCAACTGTTCAGATTCAAGGATTTGATCCAATTGAGATTGCCAATTTATCAACTGCATCCATAGTAGTTTTATCAACTGCACAAATAGGAGCAATGACATCAGCTCAAATAGGTGGTCTGACATCAGCACAAACACCATATTTATCGACAACCAATATCAAGGTATTATCAACTGTTCAGATTCAAGGATTTGATCCAAGTGATATCAGTGGTTTAACAACAGCAGCCATAGTAATTTTATCAACTGCACAAATAGTAGCAATGGCATCAGTACAGATAGGTGGTATGACATCAGCACAAACACCATATTTATCAACTGCCAATATCAATGTATTATCAACTGTTCAGATTCAACAATTTGATCCAATCGAAATAGCCAGTTTATCAACAGCCGCCATAATAGTTTTATCAACAGCGCAAATAGTCGCAATGACATCAGGAGAAATAGGTGGTATGACATCTGCACAAATACTATACTTATCAACAGCAAGTATAGCAGTATTATCAACAGTTCAGATTCAACAATTTGATTCAATCGAAATAGCCAGTTTATCAACAGCTACCATAATAGTTTTATCAACAGCGCAAATAGCAGCAATGACATCAGCAGAAATAGAAGGCATCACATCTGTGCAAATACCATACTTATCAACAGCAAGTATAGCCGTATTATCAACTGTTCAGATTCAACAATTTGATCCAATCGAAATTGCCAATTTATCAACAGCCTTCATAATAGTTTTATCAACAGCGCAAATAGCCACAATGACATCAGCAGAAATAGAAGGCATTACATCCGTACAAATACCCTATTTATCAACAACCAATATTAATGTGTTATCATCAATTCAGATTAAAGTATTTGATCCAATTGAAATAGCCAGTTTATTAACAGCTGCCATAATAGTTTTATCAACCGCTCAAATAGTAGCAATGAAATCGGTACAAATCAGTGGTCTGACATCAACACAAATACCCTATTTATCAACAACCAATATAGCCGTATTATCAACTCTTCAGATTCAACAATTTGATCCAAT
>RFQL01000174.1 GCA_009924985.1 Burkholderiaceae bacterium
ATTATTTTTATTTGATCCGAGCTCGGAGCAAATTAATGCCGACCTTCCTCACAATAAATACATTTGGGATACCAACACAAATACTGCTCAACCATGCTACGCCAAAGGAGTAATGCCATCCCTTCAGGGTGAGTACATTATGGGACCGGGGCCCCATGAGGGAAAGCGAGTGGCGCCAGCATTTGAGTTGTTGCGTCGTCAAGTTAAAAACACCTCGCCAGATTGGGCGGCAGCGATCACTGGAATTTCGGCATCTAGAATTGTTAAGCTGGCCGAAGAAATTGGGCAAGCCGCCTTTGATCAAGCGTTTACCCTCCCGATTCCGTGGACTGATGCATGGGGAGAAAATCACAGTTCTGTCATTGGTAGGCCGGTGGCTTTTCATGCGATGCGGGGTCTTTCGGCCCATTCAAATGGGTTTCAAACCGTAAGAGGCTTGGCGGTATTAATGTCCTTGCTTGGCACAATCGATCGCCCCGGAGGATTTAGGCACAAGGCTCCCTATCCGAGGCAAACCCCTCCAAACGTTAAGCCACCCTCTTCCGATGCCGATATTAAGCCTAATACCCCCTTAGGTAAAGCGCCACTTGGTTGGCCAACACAGCCTGAGGATCTCTCCATAAGTGAGGATGGAACACCACTACGAATTGATAAGGCGTACTCTTGGGAGCATCCGTTAGCAGCCCATGGCTTAATGCATAACGTGATTACCAATGCAGTTAAAGGTGATCCTTACACCATTGATACTTTAATGATTTTCATGGCCAATATGTCCTGGAATTCAACAATGAATACTACTGAGGTACGAAATCTTCTGAATGAGAAAAATACAGATGGTGAATACAAAATACCATTTTTAGTAGTTTGCGATGCTTTTCAATCTGAGATGGTTAATTTTGCGGATTTAGTTTTACCCGACACCACATATCTTGAGCGCCACGATGTCATGAGTATGCTAGATCGGCCCATTTCAGAATTTGATGGCCCAGTTGACTCTGTCCGTATTCCAGTCTTGCCACCCACCGGAAATTGCAAACCCTTCCAAGAGGTGATTGTTGAACTTGCTTCTCGCCTAAAGTTCCCAGCCTTTACCACCCCAGAGGGCGGGCGAAAGTTTTCTGGATATACAGACTTTATTACCAAGTTTCAAACCGCCCCAGATTCAGGTATTGGATTTTTATCGGGCTGGCGAGGGGTAAATGGTGAAAAAAGTTTACGTGGTGAGCCCAATCAAAATCAGTGGGAGCAATACGAAAAAAATAACTGTGTTTTCCAATTCAAAATGCCAACTGAACATCACTACATGCGAAATTGGAATAGAGGATATTTGGATTTTGCAAAAGAGAATGCTCTGAGACAAAAAAATGATCCGATCATGCTATCGATCTACTCGGATATCTTGCAAAAATTTAGGCTAGCGGCAAAGGGGCAACGCAAAGGAAGAACACCTCCTGAGCATTTAAAAAATCGAATTATCAAATATTTTGATCCCTTACCAATGTGGTATCCGCCGCTCGAGGAAGACGTTACTGATTTAAATCAATTTCCCTTAAATGCCATTACTCAAAGGCCCATGGCAATGTATCACTCATGGGATTCTCAGAATGCCTGGCTTCGTCAGATACATAGTCATAACTATTTATTTATCAACACAAAAACTGCTCAATCTCATGGGATTGAGGATGGCGCCTGGATGCTCATTGAATCTCAATGGGGCAAAGTGAAATGTATGGCGCGCCATTCAGAAGCAGTTGATCCTGGGACCGTATGGACCTGGAATGCAATTGGAAAGGCAGAGTCAGCATGGAGCCTGGATGCTAATGCAGATGAATCCAAAAAAGGCTTTTTGTTAAACCATCTCATTACGGAAGAATTGCCATTTGGGCAATTTAGAGTAAGCAACTCTGACCCTATAACAGGTCAGGCAGGTTGGTACGATGTTCGCGTCAAAATATCGCCCGCAGATAAAGAAGAGCATGAAGAAACTTTGCCTCAATTTAAAGCGTATTCTGTGCCCGGCATGATTATTAAGAAATAAGGTCTTTCTGAAATATGAAAACAAATAAACAACTTGCTTTAGTAATTGACTTAAATGTATGCGTTGGATGTCATGCTTGCGTAACATCCTGTAAGGAGTGGAATACACAAGGCTCGGCCGGACCCCTTACAGATTTGCACGCTTATGGGGAAAGCCCAACGGGTACATTTTTTAATCGTGTACAAACGTATGAAACGGGCTCATTCCCAAATACTGAAACAATTCACTTTCCAAAGTCATGCCTTCATTGTGAAGACCCCCCCTGCGTACCAGTTTGCCCAACTGGAGCAAGCTATAAACGAGCAGAAGATGGCATCGTATTAGTCGACTACGATAAATGCATCGGCTGCAAGTATTGTTCATGGGCATGTCCTTATGGTGCACGTGAACTTGACGAAGAGCGCCAGGTAATGACAAAGTGCACTCTATGCGTTGATCGAATTTATAGTGAGACGTTGCCCATATCAGAGCGCAAACCAGCTTGTGTTTTAGCATGCCCTACTAATGCGCGTCTTTTTGGAGATGTTCATGATCCGGAATCTGAGGCTAGCAAGGCTATTGCCGAACGGGGT
>RFQL01000175.1 GCA_009924985.1 Burkholderiaceae bacterium
GCATTTAATCTAACTTGGCAAGACTGGATGAACCTACGTAATCTCATCCTCGTTAGTCAGTCGGTGGTTGAAGCGGCCTTAGCGCGTGAGAACTCACGTGGTGCACATTATCGGGAAGATTATCCGGAGGAAGGTGATCTTGATACTTCGTATTTCACGGCGGTGCAGATGAAAGGTGAGCAACTCGTCATTGAGAAATGCGCAGTGACATTTAATATGGTGCGCCCTGGCGAAACAATCTTAGTCGAAGCCTAAACAGAATTACCTAAAAAAATACCCAGCCTAGAAAATTCTAGACTGGGCACCAAGAGATATATAAATAGTGTTACTAAGTTATTTGAATAAGTAACGTTAATTTGCAGTCAGGTTACGCGCCTTAATTACTTTCTCCCACTTGGCCAACTCGGAAACAATTTGAGTCTCTAGTTCTTTTTGGGTATTGAGCACCGGAGTTAAGCTATTGAGCTCTAAACTCTTTTGCATTGCCTCCGATTTCACTGCTTTAATCGCAGCAGCATAGATCTTGTCGATAATCAACTTAGGAGTATTGGCGGGAGCCATCAGAGCAAACCAACCTACGTTTTCAAAGCCAGGGATCGAAGCTTCTGCAACCGTTGGAATATTAGGAAGAGCCGCTAAGCGCTTTGCACTGGTTACTGCGAGTGCCTTAATCTGACCGCCCTTAATGAAGCCCGTTGAAGCTGGCACGTTACAAGCGCAGAAATCAATCTGGCCAGCAATTAAATCACTGAGTGCCGCGGCTTCGCCTTTGTAAGGAATATGGGTTGCATTAATACCGGCTGCAGTAATGAAGTTCTCACCTGCTAGATGAACCTGACTACCAATTCCGGCGGAACCAAAGTTGAGGTTCTTGGTCTTAGCCAGCGCAATTAAATCATTGAGATTATTAACTGCCAACTTTGGATTAACAGAAATAATCATTGGCCCACTAACCAAGGTAGAGATAGGAGCAAAATCCTTGGCGTAATTAATCGACATCTTCTTATACATATGTGGATTAACGGTCAACATACTGCCTGAAGCGAGGAGCAGGGTATAACCATCAGCAGGCGCTCTGGCTACTGCCTCGGCACCAATATTGCCACCCGCACCACCACGGTTTTCAACCACTACGTTCTGACCCAAAATAGGAGCCATTTGCTGCGCGAGGATACGGCCAATAATGTCGGTGGTACCGCCAGCAGCAAATGGAATAATCAATTTAATTGGCTTATCGGGCCAGCTTTGTGCTTGTGCCGGACTAGTAAACCCCATAGTGGCTAGTGCGACGATTCCAAGCACCTTCGTAAAGGTTCGATAAAAACGTTGGTTCATTACGTATCTCCTTATTGATCCTGACGGATTTTTATATTACGAAATTATTCTGATTCATTTAACCATGTTTTTCTAGAAAACCCTCTTGCACCCATTCTAGGTCATCTATATGATATGGATATGTCTGTTATTTTCATCTCAGAGTTTATCTCCCGTCAAGCCCTAGAAACCCTTAAACACTTTCACCAAGTTCGCTATGAACCTGAGTCGTATTCTGATCAAGCCAAACTAGCCTCAGGGTTAATCAATGCTGATGCCTGGATCGTCCGCAATCTCACCAAAGTAAGTGCTGATCTGGTCCAGGGCGCTATGCAACTCAAGGTAGTGGGACGCTTAGGGGTTGGTCTTGAAAACATTGATCTCCCCGCATGTGCACAAGCCAATATCAAGGTCATTCCTGCTACCGGTGCGAACGCCGACTCGGTAGCCGAGTATGTACTGGGTACATCGATGGCACTGATGCGGGCTTATGCACCCGCTAGCATTGAGACCCTCTCAGGCGCTTGGCCAAGACCCAAATACTCTAAATGCCATGAGATCGCAGGTAATACCTTAGGAATTGTGGGCTTTGGCAGCATTGGTAGGGTGGTTGCACAAAAAGCCTTAGCCCTAGGATTGCATTGCATCGCCTATGATCCGATGCTGAACGATAAACAAGTGGCACTCCAGAGCGGCACCGTTCATTTATATCCCTTAGCAGAGATATTAGCCAAAAGCCAAATTGTGAGTTTGCACCTACCGCTATTGCCCGAGACCAAAGGATTGTTCTCGGCAACACTGCTCGATACGATGCAAGCTGGCGCCTATCTCATTAATACCGCACGCGGTGGCATTGTCGATGAGCACGCATTAGCAGAATGCTTGCGCTCTGGGCGTTTAGGGGGAGCAGCACTTGATGTCTTTGCGAGCGAACCTGCCAAAGACCTAGCGCACTTCAACGATGTCCCTAATTTAATACTGACTCCGCACATTGCGGGAGTTACTGAAGAAAGTAATGAACGTGTGAGCAATATGATTGCCCGCGAAGTGAACGTATTTTTGGAGAACCATTCGTGAGTCATTCATTTAATGAGATGGTGCAACTCGCCTATCAAGGCTTACGTGCTGCTGATATTGTCCATGATGCCGCCGCTGATACTGCACTCTTTCTGGCGCTTGCAGAAGCGGATGGTCTAGCATCCCATGGCCTAGCCCGCGTTGCCCAATACGCTGGCCATGCCAAGCATGGTCGTGTGAATACCCAAG
>RFQL01000176.1 GCA_009924985.1 Burkholderiaceae bacterium
CTTGGAGAAAAAGTAACTTTCGTACCCGTTAGATTGGACGTTGTAAAGCCCGTAAGCGCATTCGTGTAGATTCCATAGGCGCTACCAAGCCCTGTTGTTGCTCCTAACGCTAAACCCTTAAAGGCATTTGCGACTTCAACATCAGAGACATTGCGTGTTGCCGCAAAACTTAGGCCACCCACACTAATGGCCTGTCCTGCCAATAAGGAATTAAAGGTAATGTCGATTTTTTCGGTCTGTGCGCTAACACCTTGAGTCGCCGCGCTCACTGGCGCACTGACCGCAGACACAGACCGTAAAGCAAGAGTCGTGCTTAAATCGGCAACATTACCAATTGAGTCGGATGTAAATACCAATTCAGAGGCACTTGCAGTATTGGCGGAACTAAAACCGGTGAGTGCACCGGAATAAACACCATAATTACCCCCTGCACCCGTTGTTGCGCCGGCGCTCAAGCCAAGGAAAGCGTCTCGAACTTCCGTCGCTAACAGATTACGATCTGCAGTAAAGCTAAGACCGCCAACCGCTAATCTATCTCCTGCTAACATCTCCTTAAAGATAAGATTTGCTGTCTCTGCGGAACCAACCACCCCATCCACAATGGTTTTCGTGGGTAGATTCACAACCGGAGTGGTGCGCAGCGTAATCGCAGAAGCTAAATTAGTGACATCACTATTGGGAGTGGTTGATGCAAATACCACCTTACTGTCAGAAACACCGCCACTCGTAAATGCACTGAGGCTTCCACTGTAAAGACCGTAGGTAATATTTGCTTTGCCCGTTTCACCAGCGGCTAATCCAGAAAATGCCGAGGCGACTTCAGCGCCAGTCAGATCACGAGCAGCTGTGAACGATAAACCACTGACCGTGACACGATCTCCGCCACGCACCGCAGTAAACGTGAGTTCGGTGCTTTCGGTTCGCGGGCTTTGATTGTCTTGAATTTCCGTAAAGGAAGCGCTCAGTACAGAATCCACCGCAGAAATAATCGGCAGATCGTCACTGCCATTAACCACTACTTGAGCGCGAATTGGCGCGCTAATAGCTCCAAATTGATCCTGCACGCGATACCGAATATCAAACACTAATTGATCGTTCTTCGCTAAGGCTTGGAATCGAGTATCACCCGCGTTGATCTTCAACTCATTATCTTGTAACCAAATCAGAGGGTTTGTTGTTGGCGATCCTCCCACTGCCACAACCTCGATGAGTGGGATATCTGTCGCAAAGGCTTGACCATTCAGCGTGACTGACTGAATACTTGGGAGTGCACTGGCAGTAGCCAGGACATTCATGACCGCGTTGTTATCAGCATCAAGCATGACCCCGTGTACGAGCGGAATCGATTGAATCGCTGTTTCTGGTGCGCTCGTTTCGGTCACGGCAAGACTAGGATCCAGCGATGTGCCGGTGCTGGTTGTGGCAATCTGCGGAATATCGTTGGTGCCAACTACCTTGATCGTCAGATCTTTACTACTGCTTTGGCCCGCCACATCAGTCAGGGTAATCCGATAGCTTAAGACCACCTCCTCGCCTTGTGCTAAATAATCAAAGGAGCCCACTGGCGCATTAAAGGTAATTGGCATTGTGCCTAAACTACTATTACTGGCCTTGGTAATTTGGGTGGAGATCCAACTTAATAGAGTGGCATCGGTGACAGTAGCAATACCATCTGCTAGGCCTGAGCTAAAGCCCGTCAAGGCATTGGAGTAGGTGCCATAGCTACTTCCAGCACCCGTAGTGGCATTGCTTTGTAAACCCTCAAAGGCTTTTGCAGTCTCACTGGCGGACAAGTCTCTAGCCGCCGTGAAACGCAAACCATTGACAGTAAGAGTATCGCCCCGATTTAAAGCTTTAAAATTCAGAGTGGCTGTTTCTGCAGTATTTGCATCACCCGGAATAATGACGGCAGTTGGTGCGACAGCAACTGCCGGTGGTAGTGCAGGATTGAGGATGACTGGTAAATCAATCACGTTGCTGCCATTAACCGTAGACGTAAAGACAACCGCATTCAGATTGGTTCCACTAGTTGCTGCGGTATTAAATCCTGTTAATTGATTGGCATAGGTACCGTACGCAGTGCCAGCTCCTGTGGTGGCGCCTGCTGTAAGACCTGCAAAGGCATTAGCTGTTTCGCTAGCAGTGGTACCCCGGGTGGCTGTGAAGCTCAGTCCACCCACCGAGAGACTATCGCCGGCATGTAAAGCCACAAAGGTTTGCGTCGCTGTTTCCGTGACAGCAGCAATGACCCCCGTGGCAACCTGACCCTGAACAACAGTGGGTAAACCAATCGATGTATTAGAAATCGTTGCCGCTACAAGCGAAGGATTGAATTGGGGGGTATTAACACCTGGAGTTGTCGCTGAAAACGCAATCGTACTGGTCGTGCCTTGATTACTTGTAAAGCCGCTTAGTCCACCCAAATAGCCGCCATAACCTGTACCGGGTCCCGAAACCGCCCCAGCCGCTAATCCCGAAAAAGCGTTTGC
>RFQL01000177.1 GCA_009924985.1 Burkholderiaceae bacterium
CCGCGAGAAAATTGGTGTTACCGTTATTCTATTTAATAACGGACAGTGGGGCGCTGAGAAGAAGAACCACGTTGATTTCTATTCACGTCGCTATCAGGGTGTTGAGCTTGTGAATCCAAGTTGGGCTGCCGTTGCTAAATCGTTTGGTTGCGAGGGTGTAACTGTGGATAAAGTAAGTGATGTAGGTGCCGCTATAGAAACAGCAGTTAAAAATCAGGCGGCGGGTAAAACCACTGTGATTGAAATGATGGTTACCAAGGAGCTAGGAGATCCATTCCGTCGTGATGCTCTCAGCAAACCAGTAAGGCATTTAGATAAATATAAGTCGTTTGTATAAAACCTGTTGAAATAACCATATAGGGAGACAAAGATGCACACTATGCAAAATAAAAAAGGGTTGAAGTTCCTCATTGCAGCAACAGCACTCTGGGCAGGCGTGGCGCTTGCTCAGTCTGGTATTTATCCTAATAAGCCCATTAAGTTCATTGTTCCCTACCCACCAGGTGGTGGCACGGATGTGATTGCACGTATTGTGCAAGAACCCTTGAGCTCAAATCTAGGTCAACAAGTAATTATTGAGAACCGAGGTGGTGCGGGTGGATCGATTGGTAGTGAGGCAGCAGCTCGCTCACCTGCAGATGGCTATACCGTTTTATTTACCTTATCGTCGCACACTATTAATCCTGCGATTTATCCTAAACTATCTTTCAATACTGAAAAAGATTTTCTGCCGGTGGTCACGATTGCATCCTTGCCACAAATACTGGTTGCTAACCCTGACTTCCCGGCTAAGACCGTTAAGGATATGATTGATATGGCTCGGGCAAAGCCAGGAACAATTGCCTATGCATCGGTCGGCAACGGATCCCCGGGGCATTTAGCAGGCGCGATGATGGCTGGTGGGGCTAATGTGAAGATGACCCATATACCGTATCGCGGAGGCGGCCCAGCTGTAACTGATGTGATGGGCGGTCAGGTGCCATTACTTTGGGTATCGATACCAGCAGCAGCTAACTTTGTAAAGGCTGGCAAACTAAAAGCCTTGGCTGTTTCTACAACAAAACGTTCTGCCGTGTTTCCGGATGTTCCCACCATGATTGAATCGGGTTTTAAAGATTTTGAAGTAGATTCTTGGTATGCCATGTTTGTTCCCGCCAATACACCCAAGGCTGCCGTTGATCGCTTAAATGCCGCAGCTAATAAAGTTCTGGCCTCGCCTGAAGTTAAAGAAAAATTACTTAATCAAGGTGCTGAAGCTGTTGGTGGCTCACCGGAGGCTCTAGGTAGAGTTGTAAAAGCAGAGCTTGTCAAATGGGATAAGGTTGTGAAAGAGAATGGCATTAAAGCCGAATAATGAATACCAGTGCAGTCTCACCCGTTGTTGATCTAGTCACTCGAGCACGCTCCGCACAGAGGGTGCTCGATGCATATACCCAAGAGCAGGTTGATCTGCTGACCCAAGCGGTTGCCTGGGCAATTTTGGAGCCGAGTCGTAATCGAGAGTTAGCCGAACTTGCTGTTTCTGATACAGGCCTTGGTGATGTAGAGGATAAGGTTAAAAAGAATTACCGCAAGACTTTAGGTCTTCTTCGCGATCTCAATACAGCGAAAACGGTAGGGCTGATTGCCCATAATCCCGAGACAGGTGTTAGTGAATATGCAAGGCCAGTCGGTGTGGTAGCAGCTATTACTCCGTCTACTAATCCGGGTGCAACACCCATTAATAAAATTCTGAATGCGCTCAAGGGTCGCAACGCCATAATCGTAGCGCCTTCGCCAAAAGGGCAAAGCACTTGCGCACGCTTATTAGAGTTTGTGCATGCGCAATTGGATTTATTAGGAGGGCCACGTGATTTAGTCCAATGCTTACCGGCACCGATTACAAAAGAAGCAACGCAAGAACTCATGCGCTTAGCGGATTTAGTGGTGGCAACCGGATCACAAGCCAATATACGTGCAGCGTATACAAGTGGTACCCCCGCATTTGGGGTGGGAGCGGGAAATGTCACTGTCATTATTGATGAACACGCGGACCTCGCATCAGCTGCGCAGAAAATTTTAGTATCCAAAACATTTGATAACGCTACTAGCTGCTCTAGCGAAAATGGTCTTATTTTGATTGATGCGGTCTATGACGCGGGCATTAAAGCGCTTGAGGAGGTTGGCGGTGTCATGCTAGATGCGGCCGATAAGCAGCGTCTGCAAAACATTATGTTCCAAAATGGCAAGCTAACCTCAACGCTTACAGCTCAATCTGCTAGCTATATTGCTAAGGAGGTTGGTCTTTTTCACCCTAAAGCCAAGGATGCAAAGTTCTTGATGGTGGAGGAGACAGGGTATGGGCCATCTGCGCCATTTTCTGGAGAAAAGCTAAGTCCTGTTCTAACTGTGTGGCGTGCCTCTGATTTTAATAAGGCAAAAGGGCTGCTTGCTCATATCTACTCGTATCAAGGGGCGGGGC
>RFQL01000178.1 GCA_009924985.1 Burkholderiaceae bacterium
AGGATGGGAAGATTTCAAAATGAGGTGTTGCTCTGGATTCTGAATATATTCTTCAAGCGACTGTGCGTGACTACCCCACAGTAACCAAACTAATCTACTTTTATTGCACGATAGTTTTTGAATGAGTGTCTCTACAAGAGGCTTCCATCCTAGTTGCGCATGCGAATTAGCCTCTCCTATTCGAACAGATAAAGACGTATTCAAAAGGAGCACACCTTGTTTTGCCCAGTAACTTAAATCACCATGGTGCAATGATCCAAACCCCTCAATTGCAAGTGCTTTATTCATATTGCGTAATGAGTTCGGAAAATGTTTCGAACCCAGCGGAATAGTCTCTGGTATGGAAAATGCTAATCCTTGAGCCAAATTTGGCGAATGATAAGGATCTTGGCCAAGCAAAATGACCTTTACTGAATCGACCGGAGTGAGTTGTAAGGCATAAAAGAATTTATCTTTGTCAGGCCGAATTGTTAATCCATGCGCTTTATATTCATCTTCCAACGCTTCACATAGCCGTTGCCAAGCGGGGGATTCTAGATAATCGGCTAGAAGCAATTGCCAATCGTTTGGAATGAGCTGCTGTAAAAAACTATACAAAGTAGAAGGGCAGTATTTAGGATGGGTTTGAAGTCCTCAGCTCATACTGAGGAGGGGCGATAAGCTTGAGAGGAACACTCGCTTGATACCCTTGATCCTGGCGGAAGTACTGGATTGTTAAATGCTTAGCCTTTTGAAGGCTTGCAAGTACTTGATCTAAGCGTTGACCTGTAACCCTCTGAGAGTTGATGCTACTAAGCAGATCATTCGGGGCTAGTCCAGCTTGTTGGGCAAGACCGCCATCTAGCACATGGCTTAGCTTTAGCCACCCACCCGATTCTGTATATCGAATTCCAAGCGCTAGTTTTAGTTCTTCAACAAAGCCCGATTGCTTTTGGGCCACCGCAATGCCAGCAATTTGGGGAAGCCAAAGTTGCAGTGGCAGATCGAGCGTGCCTTCAATATAGTTCTTCTTGAAGGCGTGCCAGGTTTTATTAAAGCTGGCCCCCATGACGGACGTGATCGTAATATCAAGCGCATACTGATTGACCCCAACACCTTTTTTACCATGCTCTTTCCATAAGGAACGCATGACATCATCCAAGGAGTATTGGCCTTTACTATGATGGCGCATGAGCAAATCAAGCCCTAGTGCGATAAGTGATCCTTTTGCGTAATAACTCACTACTGCATTGGGAGTGTTCTCATCCATTTGGTAATACTTAGTCCAGGCATCAAACGAACTATTAGCCACACTTTGCTTTAATCGACCGGGGCTCCGCAAGACGCCATTCCAAGTATTAGTAAGCAGCTCTAGGTAGCGCTTCTCTGTGATGCACTTACTGCGCACAAGTTGCAGATCATCATAGTAGCTAGTGAAGCCTTCAAAAAGCCACAGCAAGCGTGTGTGGTTACGTTGGCTAAGATCGTAGGGTTGAAATGCTTTAGCCTCAATGCGTTTTACGAGCCAAGCATGAATATACTCATGACTGCATAAACCTAAGAACTCCTCATAAGACTTTTTAGGTTTCTTGGGATCGTGATCAAGGTAAGGCAATTGATCGCGTTTGCAAAGTAGCACTGTACTGCTGCGATGCTCTAGACCACCATACCCTTCTAAGGCAGCATTCACAATAAATAAATAGCGAGAAAATGGTGTTTTTGGTTTGTGGGGCTCAAATAGACGGATTGTCTCGGCGCAGATAGCACGAAGATCAGTTGCAAGCCTTTTCTTATCCAGGAGCTCAGATTGCTCAGAGCTAAGACCTTGAATCACCATGGCATGGTTTGTACCAAACACTTCCCACTCAATGACATCAAAGTGACCTAGCGCAATCGGATGATCAATCAGATCATCATAATTTTTGGCTAAATAAAATCCAAATCCATTGGAGTCGGTTTTTACAGGAGTCAGTGTGCATTGAACGTCCCATTGCAGAAGAGCCTGGTCGGCTGGCGGGGCAATCGCCAGAGAACATGGCCGGTGAGCTTGCCCTTGAACCCCTAGGCATAGGCTGGTTGGATTAAAGAAGCCACGGTTTTGGTCTAAATAGGCGGTCCGCACCGATTGATCAAAAGCGTAGACCGTTGTGATGATTTCACAGCTGCCGATATTTTTTGGCAAGCGCCAGCGATCATTATCGAGCCGCTCAAGTAAGATTAATTTACGCGACTCAGTTTTCTTAACTGAAGTAAATGCTGTAATCGTTTCAATGTGTTTACTAAAGTCCCGAATTAAATAACTCCCCGGAATCCAAGTCGGCATTGCAATAATTTGCCCCGCTGGGTCTGGATTCTCAATGACGAGCTTTACGGTAAAACGATGACCATGTAAATCATCTGGCCAGACGGTGTATTGGACAGCAGGCATCGTGTTAGCTTGTATTGGTAGATTACTTAAGCGAGGCTA
>RFQL01000179.1 GCA_009924985.1 Burkholderiaceae bacterium
TCTAAATACATAGGTTGAATAATCATCAATAGGCACAACACCTATTGTTGGGGCTGGATTTGACGATCCTGATGTAACTCCAAAAACACCATTAGGCCGAGCATGGGGTCCAAATGTAACCTCAACATATTGATATGCATCATTCACATCGGGTTTAAAGAATGTTGCCTCGTATGTAATATTTGGAGAGCCGATGCTCCCACCCGTACTTGCAGTGCCTTCGTAATAAACACGTACAAAATTAGGATCTACTAATTCCCAAACACGCTGATAACTATTATCGGCCGTACCTAAATGAATACCAGCATATGGAGGTGCGCCTGTAAGAGATAAGCCCGAATATTGCCAACTGCCACTACCAACTGTGATGTATGTATTGCTCCCTGGATAAATTGTTGAATGCGTTGTGCCGTAAAATTTAAAATTAAAACCAAGATCAACGGTCAACCAACTGTCATCCATGCTTCCAGACCAAATCGATGTCATGCCAATAGAACCTAGCAATGCATCATTCCCAGCAACTACGGAAAAACCATTATTGGATTCACTTAAATTAGTAGCAGCAATGGCGTTAATGATGGGTGCATCATTGGTACCAGTAATCGTGATCGTCACATTTTGTGTTGCTGTACCCTCTTTTTGATTATCAACAGTAACAGCATACGTTTGAGTGCGAGTTTCACCGGCTTTTAAGAAATCAGTATCCGCATCGGTCAGATTAAATTGCCATGTGATTTTTCCTGAGCCATCACCGGTGGTGTTATCAACCACCGTGGGTATAAATGTTCCAAGGTAAGGTTGACCCGTCACTAGCGGTGAAGCACTCACCGTTTGAATATCATTGAGATCGATATCGCTGAAGTAAAAATGCCCTTGGGCTTGATGGCTATGTAAGTTTTCACCGGCCCGACCATCAAGGGTGGTTCCCGCAGGAGCGGATGCGGTCGATGGCGAACGTGCCGCAGCGCTCACACTGAGATCTATAACATTGGTATTTGGTGTTGTCGAGGTAAAGACAATCTGATTGGAGCTAGCGCTAACGGCACTTGCAGTCACTCCACTTAATGCACCACTGTAGCTACCAAACTCACTACTCAATCCGGCGCTAGTACTAGCACCCGTTGCTCCTACACCAAGCCCTGCAAACGCTTTAGTAACATCGCTAGCAACTAGATTTTTGGCAGACGTAAATGTCAAACCGCCAACAGTGACGCTTTCGCCAGCAAGTAATGAGGTAAATTGAACGTTGGTGGTTTCAGTAACCTCTTTAATCCCATCGATTTTAGTAATAGAGGGTGCTGTTGCAGTCGACGCGATCCGTGCTTGCGCACTTACGATTAAATCACTGACGTTAGTATTTGACGTATTGGCAGTAAACACAACTGTATTGGCACTACTGCCTGATGGTACACCCGCACTAAACCCTCTTAATACACCGCTGTAGCTACCAAACTCACTACTTAATCCACCCACAGCACCCGTTGCTCCTACACCAAGCCCAGCAAAGGCTTTAGCCACATCGCCGGCGACTAGATTTTCTGCAGCCGTAAAGCTCAGACCGCCAACAGTGACGCTTTCGCCAGCCAGTAAGGATGAAAATTCAACCTGACTTGCCTCTGTAACGGCAACGATTGGGGCGCTAATCGTCTCCGCCGGGAGAGTAGTCGCCGTGGTACTAATAATCGATGGGTAACCAAACAGTCGGATTGAATCAATTTCCTCAAAATCGTTACTCCTTTGGGTATTAACGTAGACTTTTGCTGCAGTAACGAGGTAATCGGTAATCGGGAAGTTAATTTTAAAATTAACTGGCGCTCCAGGTTTGCTAGGATCAACTCCTTGCCACACGTTTTCGTAAATTTTGCCAGACGAGTCAATCAAATCAATTCGCGTTACGAAGCCATTACCGTGTGTCTCTCGAATTTCAATGCCATTGGCATGCACGGCATTGGTAAAGCCTACCGTGATCCACTGTGGATCGGACGGAGTGACCATGTCGTTCATCGGGAGTGACCAGGATGTCACTGAGGAACCATACGTATCGGTATTTGGTGTACCTAGGACTTGAATTGCCTTCCAGTCGGTACTGGTACTGTCGGTGCCTTGATACTCAGCACTGACACCGACTAAGGTACTGGCATATTGGTCTGATACGGTTCGATTTTGGCTTGGAGAAAAAGTAACTTTCGAACCCGTTAGGTTGGACGTTGTAAAGCCAGTAAGTGCATTCGTGTAGGTACCATAGGCGGTACCGACCCCTGTTGTCGCTCCTAACACTAAACCCTTGAATGCATTTGCGACTTCTACATCAGAGACATTACGAGTTGCCGTAAAGCTTAGGCCACCCACACTAATGGCCTGTCCCGCTAATAAAGGATCAAAAGTAATATCGATTTTTTCGGTCTGTGCGCTAACACCTTGAGTC
>RFQL01000180.1 GCA_009924985.1 Burkholderiaceae bacterium
AATCTCATCGGGCTTACTCATGTCGGCGCCGTGATAATCCACCGCAACTCCATAGGCCTTCACCGCAGCAATGGCAGTCTCCTTATCACCAAAACCGTTCATCATCACATTGGCACCTTGCTTAGCCATCGCTTTAGCCATTGCCAAACCGATTCCGCTAGTGGAACCGGTAACGAGTGCTGTTTTTCCTTTTAAGATCATTTTTTATCCTTCAAATACCAACTAAAAATAACATCATATTCTTATAGGCCAATAAGCTTTCCAATCCCCTCCCAAAACTCTTTCGGTATCTCCGTGAGAAGCCATGTTAGGGTGATGTAGCGCAGTAGTTTACCAATCGCCATGTAAATCAAGCATTGCAGCCAATTAAAGCGGAGCCAGCCGGCAACTAGGCACAGAGGGTCGCCTATCGCGGGTAACCATGACAGCAATAACATTGGTGGCCCCTTCTGTTCTAACCAAGCTTGTGCTCGAGAATTCGTTTCACCTTTCAGTGATTCATAGGTATTTCGTGCCAAGAGTCCCAGCCACCAATTGATCATTCCTCCGATCGTATTGCCTACTGTTGCAACTGTAATTGCTAACCAGTAGTCTTGCGGATTAAGACTCACATAAGCAAATAACACGGGCTCGGAACCCATCGGGATTAAGGTTGCTGATACAGTTGCTACGATAAATACTGCGGGCAGACCCACTGTGGGCATTCCAAACCAATGCAACAGGGTTTGAATCGCTGCTTCCATTAATTTAGGACGCCAGTCTCTTTTAGGGCTTTAATTTGCTCTTCACTTAAGCCAATCGATTGAAGAATCTTCTGCGTATGCTCTCCCAATGTGGGCGCGCGATGACGAATGGCGCCAGGATTATTGGATAATTTCGGAATAATTCCGGGCATCTCCACCTTAAGCCCATTAGCACTTTCAATCGTTTCAATCACACCACGGGCACGATAGTGCGAATCCTCTGCAATATCCTTTGCCGTATAAATACGCCCTGCGGGTACTGCGATCTCTTGCAATGCATTTAAGACCTGATCAATGGATTGGGTTTGTGTCCACTGCCCGATGATCTGATCAATCTCTTCGGCGCGTTTTGCTCGCCCATCATTTCTGGCTAAGTCAGGATCATGGGCTAAATCCGATCGCCCAATGAATTCCATGAGGCGCTTAAATAAAGAATCGCCATTGGCGGCAATCAAGATGTATTGTCCATCTGCGCAAGGGTAAGCATTGGATGGGGCAATACCTGGTAATGCGCCTCCAGCCGGTTGACGTACCGCTCCAAACACATGGTATTCAGGTAATAGACTTTCTGTTAAGTTAAACACTGCCTCGTATAAAGCCACATCAATCATTTGGCCTTTGCCACCCCTAGCATCACGCTCATAGAGGGCTAGCAATACTCCAAGGGCACCATGTAAACCAGCGATCGTATCGCCAAGTGATAAGCCGGCGCGCGCAGGCACATCGCCCGGATGACCTGTGAGATAGCGCAGGCCTGCAGTTGCCTCCGCAATTGCTGCAAAGCCCGGCTCATCCCGCCGTGGACCATCTTGACCATAACCAGAAATGCGCAACATGATCAACTTAGGATTGAGTTGATGCAACTCATCCCAACCCATCCCCCACTTCTCCATGGTGCCCGGTCGAAAGTTCTCAATCAGCACATCGGCTTCTTTGGCCAAGCGACGAACGATGTCTTGTCCCTCTTTCAGTCGCAAATCAATGCAAATGGATTGTTTGTTACGGGATTGGGCCTGCCACCATACCGAAGTGCCCTCATGAATCATGCGCCACTTCCTCAAGGGATCACCATCTTGAGGGGATTCCACCTTGATAATCTCCGCCCCAAAATCAGCCAAGGTCTTGGCAGCAAAGGGTCCTGCAATTAACTGCCCCAGCTCTAAGACACGGATTCCAGAAAGAATTTGATGCATTGCAATGAGCCCATTAAACAAATAAGTATCTAGCTTAAACTATTGATATCAGCAATAAATTAATCAACTAAGCTCTTATGACTCACCCCATTCCAAAACCCGATCAATATCAAGAAATGCGCGAGGCACTGCGCGACTTATGCTCCCGCTATGACTCCGCATACTGGCAACAGGTCGATCACGAGCGAGGCTACCCCGAAGCCTTTGTGAATGCCATTACCGAGGCTGGCTGGCTGGCAGCCTTGATCCCCGAACAGTATGGCGGCTCTGGTCTGGGTCTCGCAGAGGCCTCGGTGATCATGGAAGAAATTAATTTTTCGGGCGGTAATGCGGGCTCATGCCATGGTCAGATGTATAACATGGGCACTTTGCTGCGTCACGGCTCGGATGAGCAAAAGAAACTGTACCTCCCCAAAATTGCCTCTGGT
>RFQL01000019.1 GCA_009924985.1 Burkholderiaceae bacterium
CTCCGATCCATGTTTTAGCACAGATGCTCCCTTAGCAGGGGAGTGCCTTCGACCAGCTCGGCCACGTCTCCGTATTACTTCACATTACTGCGTACTGCAATTCTGTCACTATTTTACTTCTGATCCAGTTCAAAGGCTTTATGGAGGGCCCTGACCGCGAGTTCCATGTATTTCTCATCAATTACGACTGAGATCTTAATCTCACTGGTAGAGATCATCAGGATGTTGATGCCCTCTTCCGATAAGGTTCTGAACATCTTACTGGCTACACCTACATGCGAGCGCATGCCAACACCGACGACAGATACTTTGGATACCTTAGCATCTCCCAAGATATCTTTAGCCCCAATATGGCTTTGCACACTCTTCTTTAAGAGATCTAGCGCCTTTTGATATTCGGCTCTGGGTACTGTGAAGGTAAAGTCGGTCTTAGCATCCACCGATTGGTTCTGAATAATCATATCTACATCAATATTGGCATCTGCAATGGGTCCCAAGATTTGATATGCATCAATCACGGTAATCTTGGCCTCATCGCGAGCGAATGCAATACCCGAAATAACTGCGGCTTCCATAGTGCTGTCCTCTTCAAAGGTAATTAAAGTACCTGACTTCATTTCTTGCTCAAGGGGGATTAGGGGATCGGTCAGCGAGGACAATACACGGGTCTTCACTTTGTATTTACCAGCAAACTCCACCGATCGTATTTGCAAGACCTTAGAACCCAAGCTTGCCAACTCCAACATCTCTTCAAACGTGATCTTCTCCAGACGTCGTGCGTCTTCGCACACCCGTGGATCGGTGGTGTAGACCCCATCCACATCGGTATAAATCAGACACTCATCGGCTTTCAGGGCTGCTGCCACAGCAACTGCCGAGGTATCCGAACCACCACGTCCCAAGGTTGTGATGTTGCCTTCGGGGTCAACACCCTGAAAACCAGTAATCACAACCGCACGACCTGCATTGAGGTCCTTCATGATCTTGGCATCGTCAATCCCCATGATGCGGGCTTTTGTAAATGCCGAATCCGTATGCACCGTGACCTGCCAACCGGTGTAACTCACAGCATCAACCCCCTGGTCTTGTAGTGCAATCGCTAGCAGTCCAGAGCTAACTTGTTCTCCGGTCGAAGCGATTTGATCGAGCTCTCGGGGGTTGGGATTAGCACTTAGCTCTTTAGCAAGTCCTAGGAGCCGATTGGTCTCACCCGACATTGCCGATGGCACCACCACCACCTGATGGCCAGCTCGCATCCACTTCGCAACCCGCTTGGCAACATTTTGGATGCGCTCAACAGAGCCCATCGAGGTGCCACCGTATTTATGGACAATTAAAGACATAGTAGATTGTGTAAATGCTGCTTCGTAAAGGGATCTCGTGGACTAAAGTGCAAAACAGATGATTTTACAGGGTTTTATGATCCAGATTCTGGGTTCATGGGTAGCTAGGTCCACTCTGGCCAGACTCGTTTGCCCTGATGTACCAAATGGCTTTGACTAACACCGAGGCCCTCTACCGCAATCAGTTCCTGATTAATGTATAGGAGCGGAATGTCGCGTTGCCAGGGTGGAACCCCTGCTTCTTGGTAGAGATTCTTTAAGGCTTTGCTCGGAGTATTGGGCTTGATCTTCAGACGCTCACCCCCTTCGCGTGCTTTACTCTCGATGGTCTTGTTGTGCAACGCTGCTTGATACCAGTCCCAAGGCAAACCCGCTTGTTTGGAGTTGGGGGGAACTGGCACGAAGATCCACTCGCCTCGTTTAACTCTCTCTTGAGTTGGCAGAGGGTCAATCTGCAAGATTCCTCGCCAAGCGCGGATTACTCGGCCGTCATGCATCCATTGCAAGCGTTTATCGCTGCGGGTTCCTGCTAGATCTTGCCACCATGCTTGAAGACGTTCTTGTGAGGGCATGGTGAGCTGATGGTGCTTTAACCAATAGCGCAAGACATTATTAGAACTCGCTTGATCGTTGGCCTGCATTGCAATTAAGGGGGCAATATGCAGCGCTCCGTTTTGCAAGACGGTTTTTGCATCTTCGTGTGCCAAACGATCTAAGAGTGTTTGGGCTTGTGCCAATAGCTGAGCGCTGCGAGCTAAGTTAGCGATGGCTCCAGGCTGAATCTTACTTAAAGCAGGCAAAATGGTTTTACGAAGTGCATTACGTCGATAGCGTGTGTTTTGATTACTGGGATCCTCGACCCATTGCAAGCGCTGTCTCTTGGCATATGCCTCTAGCTCTGCACGACTTTGCTCGAGCAATGGACGCCACACGGTAATACGCTTGCCAGTAGCGCTGCGTAGTTCTTTGCGCGCACCCATACCCGAGAGGCCGCTGGGTCCCGCCCCACGCAGCAACTGTAGCAAGATGGTCTCTGCTTGATCATTTTGATGGTGTGCGAGTAAGAGATGATCAAGATCATGCGCTTCGCATAGGTCTATGAGAGCGTCATATCGTGCAGTACGAGCCCGCGCCTCTACGTTCCCGGTCTGGTCATGCAAGTGCAGGAGACGGAAATCAAAACCAATTTGGTAGCGCTGAGCAAGTTGCTCGCAAAAGATCAACCACTGATCAGCCTGCTTTTGTAAATCATGATGGATGTGGAGAGCGAACAGCGTGTCGTGTGGATAAGCCTTACAGACCGCATCGAGCAAGACCACTGAATCCAGACCACCACTCAGGGCAATACCGATGCGCTTCGTTGGCTTAGCTCGCTTCTTTGGCTTTAACTTCTTTGAACTGGCCATAACTCATGAACCGTTTATGACGGCGCTCGAGAAGATCCTTCTCGGAAAGATCTCCAACTTCAGAAAGAGCGTGTTTGAGAACCTTGTTCATGCTGAGCATCACGCCCTCGTAATGACGATGGGCTCCCCCAATCGGTTCTGGCACGATGCTATCGATCAGTTTGAGTTCTTTGAGGCGTTGGGCGGTCAAGGCCAATTGCTCTGCGGCATCGGGCGCCTTCTCAGCGGTCTTCCATAGAATCGAAGCACAGCCTTCTGGTGAGATCACCGAGTAGGTGGAATATTGCAACATCATGACCACATCCCCCATCGCAATCGCTAAGGCACCCCCCGAGCCACCCTCACCAATGATGGTGGTAATGATAGGTACCTTGAGTTCTGCTTGGGTATACAAATTACGACCAATCGCTTCCGATTGATTACGCTCTTCTGCATCAATACCTGGGAATGCTCCTGGCGTATCGACAAAGGTAAAGACCGGGAGCTTAAATTTCTCGGCAAGGCGCATGATGCGCATCGCCTTGCGATATCCCTCGGGACGACTCATGCCAAAGTTGCGCATTGCTCGCTCTTTGGTATCTCTACCCTTTTGATGCCCAATGACCATACACGGTTTACCGTCAAAACGCGCTAAGCCACAAATCATGGATTGATCGTCCGCAAACACACGATCGCCGTGCAACTCATGAAAGTCCGTAAATAACGCTGCGATGTAATCTAAGGTGTAGGGGCGTTGTGGATGACGCGCGACTTGAGACACCTGCCAAGGGCTCAGGTTCTCGTAGAGCTCTTTGGTGAGTTGCTGGCTCTTCTCAGAGAGCGTCTTGAGTTCATCCGAGATATCGACCGAGGACTCGTCCTGCACAAAGCGCAGTTCCTCAATTTTGGTCTCTAACTCCGCAACCGACTGTTCAAAGTCTAGGAAAGTGGTCTTCATGGCTCAATTTTAGGTCTTTTGGGAAATTACTCCCAAATTAGTACTCGACGGGTATGGGATCAATGCTACGCCACATATACCAAGTAGCCACGGTTCTCCAAGGCGCCCAGTTAGCCCCAACCTCGCGGGCCTCATGACGGCTCACGGGTTCCCCGCTGAAGTAATTAATCGAGATCGCCCGAATGAGCCCAATATCATCGAGGGGCAGAACGTTTGGGCGCATCAAATTAAAGATCAGGAACATCTCTGCGGTCCAGCGACCAATCCCCCGAATGGAGCTGAGATCCTTAATCAACTCCTCATCGTCCATCGTATGCCAAACATCGGTTTGCAAACGCCCATGGTGGAAGTGGTCCGCAAGATCACAGATGTATTCCACCTTACGGGTTGAAAGGCCCGAAGCACGGAGTGCCTCGTGTTTAGTTTTAAGAACCTGTGCCGGGGTAACTTCGTGTTTTAAAGTCTCTAAGGTTCTATTCCAAACCGATTGGGCTGCTGCTACCGAGATCTGCTGCCCAACAATCGAACGCGCCAATGTGGTGAATGCATCGCCTCGACTCCCTAAGATGCCATCCCCATACTTGGGGATTAACTTGCGCAAAATACGATCTTGCTTCATGAGCTCTGCGCATGCCTCTTGCCAGTAGCCGGGTGAGCTAACCCTAGGTTTACGCCCAGTTTTTTTAACTGCAGGTGTTTTAGAGGCGAGTTTGGTATTTGGCATGGAACTCTTAAGCGCGCCGCCAGACAGTACCGCTTGGCTTATCTTCCAAAACCACGCCGTCTTTTAAGAGACGCTCCCGAATGGCATCGGCTTCTTGAAAGTTCTTGGCTAATTTGGCGGCCTGCCGTGCTGCAATCTGCTCCTCAATCTCTGCGGGGCTCATGCCAGTATGCGGTGTGCCACTTTGCAAAAACTCATTGGGAGAGCGGTGCAAGAGACCAATCAGACCGGCTAAATGTTTGAGAGTCTGGGAGAGTTCTTGCTTGGTGTTTGGATCGCCGGCTCGATTGATCTCGCTTGCCAGATCAAATAATGCTGCAATTGCCTCTGAGGTATTGAAATCATCGTTCATGGCATCCGCAAAGCGCTTTGCCCATGGTGCATTGGGTTCAAACCCCTTGGAGGAATGCGATGTGGATGTATTAATGGCGGTATACAAACGCACCAAGCCAGTTCTTGCTTCCTCTAGTTGACTATCCGAATAGTTAATTGGGCTTCGGTAATGTGCCCGCAACATAAAGAAACGGATTACTTCAGGATCGAATTGTTGTAAGACATCGCGGATCAAAAAGAAGTTACCTAAGGACTTTGACATCTTCTCGTGGTTCACACGAATATGCCCGTTGTGCATCCAGTAGTTCACGAAGGGTTTGGTAACGGGCTTGGTTCCATACAGAGCACCTTCGCTTTGAGCAATCTCATTCTCATGATGCGGAAATTGCAGATCAGCACCTCCCCCATGAATATCAAAATGCTGTCCCAAGAGCTCGCACGACATGGCAGAGCACTCAATATGCCAACCAGGTCTGCCTTCGCCCCAAGGAGATGCCCAGCGCGTATCACTCGGCTCATCTGCTTTAGCGGATTTCCAGAGGACAAAGTCTAGAGGGTCGCGCTTACCACTGCCAATCGCAACGCGCTCGCCCGCATTGAGCTCATCAATGGATTTGCCCGATAACTTGCCGTAGCTGGGGAATTGACGCACGGCGTAGTTCACATCCCCATCATCGGCTTGGTAGGCCATTTCTTGTTCGATCAGCCGCCCAATCATGCCTTGCATCTGCGCAATGTACTGGGTAGCACGAGGTTCGTGATCGGGTGGCAAAAGTCCGAGGGTCTTCGCATCTGCGTGCATCGCATCGATAAATCGTTGGGTGAGAACTGCAATCGATTCTTTGTTCTCAAGTGCCCGTTGAATAATCTTGTCATCAATGTCGGTGATATTACGCACATAGCTCACCTCATAGCCGCTAGCTCGCAACCAGCGAGTCACCATATCAAATACGATCATCACGCGCGCATGACCCAAGTGACAAAAATCATAGACGGTCATGCCGCACACGTACATACGGACTTGACCCTCTGTAATCGGCTTAAAGATCTCTTTGCTTCGCGATAGAGTGTTATAGATGGAAAGCGGCATTGGACTGACTGAGAGACTGACTGAGATCAAGGAACTTTAGATGAGTTTGGGTGAATGGAACTTGAATTTGTTAGACTGCTGAGTATATCCAATCAAGCGCCCATTTAGTGATCTCCTTGCAATGACACCATCTCAGACCCACTCTCCATTACTGACGTGGACCGTTCGTCTGTCACTTGGTATCAGCGTGCTGAGCCTAGTGGCGTGTAGCAGCACGCCAAGTGTGGCGCCAGTAACAACGGGTGTACCTCCACAGCCGTATTTGGGTGGGTATGGTCCGACCGATCCGCCCCGGATGAGTGTCAATCAAAATCCCGAGACCTCGAATACTCAACTCGCGGAGACCATCTCCGTACCGTTTTTATCCTTCTTAATTTAATTATTGAACCCGATCCCGTGGTCAAAAATGCAATTCCGACGCATATTGAGAAGTTAACCAAAGAACGTAAGTTTGCCGACGCCATTAAAGCGATTAATGCTGCATTAATGAAATCCCCACGCAACGTGCAATTACGATTCTTGAAGGCGCGCTTGCAAATTGAGTTACGTGATCCAGTCTCCGCCAAAAACACGTGGATTGAGATCACACAACAGTTTCCGGAGCTGCCAGAGCCTTATAACAATCTTGCTGCACTATCGGCCAATCAAGGTAAATGGATTGAGGCGCGTGATTATTTAGAGCTTGCTCTTAAGCTTCGTCCAGACTATGTAACAGCACAAGGCAACCTTGCCGAGGTATATCTACGCCTGAGTGAAATGAATTATCAAAGCGCCAGCAAACTCCAGCCCAATCAGCGAGAATATGGCCTGCGCGCCAAAGCGATTAAAGAGATCCTTAATCCGGTGGCAAAACCAATCAATAAACCTAGTTCTGTAACCCCCAAACCTTAAGAGAAAGTTCTGTATGCCAAGCGTATTACTCAAAACCAACCATGGCGATATCACCTTGCAACTCGATTCTACCAAGGCCCCCAAAACCGTTGAAAACTTTTTAGCTTATGTCAAAAGTGGCCATTACGATGGCACGATCTTTCATCGGGTGATTGATAATTTCATGATCCAAGGTGGCGGCATGAGCCCTGGTATGAAACAGAAGCCTACCAACGCGGAAATTGAGAACGAAGCCAATAATGGCTTAAAGAATGTCAAGGGTTCAATTGCAATGGCACGGACGAATGAGCCACATTCTGCTAGCTCGCAGTTCTTTATCAACGTCAATGACAATGATTTCTTAAACCACACTGCACCCACTCCCCAAGGGTGGGGTTATGCGGTCTTTGGTTCGGTAAGCAATGGCATGGATGTGGTCGAGAAGATCAAAAAAGTGCCAACCGGGAATGCCGGCTACCACCAAGATGTTCCAAGCGAAGACGTTCTGATCGAGTCCGCCACGATTATTGAAGAGTAAGTGATGCAAGAACACGCTAGCGCCCTGCTGATTTCGGATTTACATTTAACTCCATCGATGCCGCTGACGGCTCAGCGTTTCTTTGACTTTGTTGAAAAAGAAACACATCAGGTAGAGGCTGTATTTATTTTGGGCGATCTATTTGAGTATTGGGTGGGAGATGATGCGGGAGCGCGCTCGCCGTTTCAGCAAGAGGTCTTGCGTTCCTTGAGCAATTTATCTAATAAAGCTAAAACGTATTACATCCACGGTAATCGTGACTTCTTAATTGGTGAACAGTTCATGCGCAAGTCGGGCATGACCTTGTTGCCCGATCCCTCCAAGGTCATGATTGCCGGTGATGAATGGGTCATTAGCCATGGTGATGCCTTATGCACCAATGACCTGAGTTATCAGATATTTCGTAAATGGGTTCGTAAGCCATGGTTACAAAATCTATTCTTACGCCTTCCACTGGAGTGGCGACGCAGCATTGCCCGGACTCTACGTAGTAATAGCACAGCCAAATACGATCGGGCGATCCGCTATACCCCTGAGATGGCTCGGTTCAAGGGCGATGTCACATTAGCAGCGTGTGCCAATCTCATGGGTTCCTATGGCTCCGAGCGTTTGATTCACGGTCACACCCACTTGCCCGCCCGTCATCACGAAAGTATGGGTAATAAAGAATGGCAACGGTGGGTGTTGTCAGACTGGGATCTAGATCATCCAGAGACCGTCTTGCCAAAAGCAAGTGCGCTGCGCATTGACACCAATGGTGTGCGCTATATCGATTTAGTCAAGACGACTTAAGTCGCTTGGCGCGAGTGCTTGCCTAAAACCTGCGCCATCTGCGCAAAGATCCGCGGATTGCCAGCCATAATCTCTCCGCTTTCCAAGAATCCCTCTTCACCTCGGTAATTACCAACCAGTCCCCCGGCTTCCGTAATGATGAGAGCCCCTGCCGCCATATCCCAAGGTTTGAGTTCGCTCTCAAAGAAGCCGTCATACCGACCTGCCGCGACATAGGCGAGATCCAATGAGGCGGCTCCAGGACGACGTAAGCCTGCGCATTGACGAGTCATCTCCGCAAAGATCTTTAAGTATTGGTCCACATCCTGATCCTGACGATAGGGAAATCCAGTTCCAATTAAGGCGTTCTCTAATTTAATTTGCGAGGCTACTCGTAAGCGCCGCCGATCCACATAGGCACCAGCACCTTTGCTGGCAGAAAATAACTCATCGCGGTTGGGATCATAAATGACCGCTTGTTGCAGTACTCCGTTTACCGACAAGGCAATGGAGATCGCATATTGAGGAAAGCCGTGGATGAAGTTGGTGGTGCCATCTAGAGGATCAATGATCCAAATATGATCGGAGTTATTTAACAGCTCACCAGATTCTTCGGCCAAGAACCCATGATTGGGGTAGGCCTCACTGAGGATCTCGATGATGGCCTCTTCGGCCGCTTTGTCCACTTCGGTCACAAAATCATTATGTTGTTTGCGATCGATTTGCAAACGCTCCAAATTAAGTGAGGCGCGATTAATAATCGTTGCGGCACGGCGTGCGGCCTTAACGGCCACGTTTAACATGGGGTGCATAATCAGTGGACAAATTAAATAAGAACAAGCTTCAGAGGAATAAATACAAGCGATGCAAAGAGGTCTTAAATTACTTAACTGACATCATTCGCAAAGGCCGGCGTTTAAATTCCGAAGCGTAATGAACTTATTTTAATCGAATTGAGATTAATGACCAAAAACTCTTTTTCTGTGCACAGCGATTTAGTGCGCTGGGTCTTGGTTGAAACCAGCCACGCCGGCAATGTGGGATCCACCGCGCGGGCCCTGAGAACCATGGGGTTTGAGAACTTGCACCTCATTCGTCCTCGGCAAGAGAACATGCATGAGGATGCCGAAGCCATTGCACTAGCCAGTGGTGCTGGCGATTTACTCGCCAAGACCACAATTTGCCAATCGCTTTCCCAGGCTCTTCATTCATGCAATGTTGTTCTGGGCTTAACGAGCCGCGAGCGTGAGTTTGGTCCGCCCGCCTTAAACTGGAATGGTGGTTTAGATCTCTTGCTGGATGCGGTGAGCAATCAACAATGCGTGGCAATGGTCTTTGGTCCGGAGCGTACCGGTCTAGAGAATGAAGATCTTGCATTTTGCACGCACCGGGTTTATTTACCCGCCAACCCCGACTACCCTTCCCTCAATCTGGCACAGGCGGTGATGGTGTGCGCTTTTGGTTTGCGTCAAGTCCTGATGGAAGGACGCGAGCACATTCCCCAGTCCGATCCTAAGGATCTGGCTGATCCTATTGCAGTCGCTGCAATGCTCGAACACTGGCAGGCTGGCCTTGAGGCCATTGGGTATTTGGATCCCAATCATCCCAAGAAATTAATGCCACGATTGCAAGCCTTGTTCGCAAGAGCGCATTTGCGCAAGGAGGAGATTGATCTCCTGCGCGGAATTGCCAAACAGATGATCCTGAGAAAATAGCTCGCTCCCATTACACTAGGGGGATGTTCAGTACATTATTGGAAGACGTTGATGCCATCATTGCGCGGGATCCCGCTGCCCGGCATCGTCTCGAGGTTATCACCTGCTATCCAGGCTTACATGCTATTTGGTTGCATCGTCTCAATCACGCCCTGTGGAACATCGGGCTGAAGTGGCCCGCTCGGTTTTTAGCATCCCTTGCCCGCTTTCTGACCAATATTGAGATCCACCCCGGAGCTCGTCTTGGCAGACGGGTGTTCCTCGACCATGGTTTAGGCATCGTCATCGGTGAGACCGCAGAGATTGGGGATGACACCACGATCTACCAAGGGGTTACCTTAGGCGGCACCTCTCTTTACAAAGGGGTTAAGCGTCACCCGACATTAGGTAAAGGGGTCGTAGTTAGTGCGGGAGCAAAGGTCTTGGGTGGTTTTACGGTAGGCGATGGAGCCCGTATTGGTTCGAATGCGGTGGTCTTAAAAGAAATCCCAGCGGGTGCAACTGCGGTTGGTGTACCTGCTCGCATCCTGCATCCCGATTTACCGAAGGATGCCAGCGATGCTAGTAAAGCGAGTTTCTCGGCCTATGGTATTACACCCAATGCCGATGATCCCGTATCACTCGCGCTCAAGAGTTTGATCGATGCAACCATCGAACAAGAAAACAAGATCAGGGCCCTCGAGGAAGCAATCGCTAAATTAGGCGGGCAAGCCAGCGATGATGTCGGTCATCAAGAGACTAAACGAGAGCTTGATGCTATCAAACAACTTCTTAAAGAATAGTAGACTAGTGCAAGGTTCTTGGGCTATTACCTGGCCCCTTAGGGTCGCTACCACTGATCTCCAAATCATCTAAATCATCTTCGTTGGCAAGATCAAGTCCAAAGCCATCTTCATCGTGCGGATGTTGATTGGCAATCTCATCGTCGGTGGCCTGACGAACATCCTCGACCTGTAACCAAAAACGCAGGGCCATTCCAGCTAGGGGGTGATTGCCATCCAAGACCACTTGTTTATCAGCAAGCTCGGTCACCGTGTAGATTAAGGAATCGGTCTCTTCATCATCCTCATCGTCGTCTTCATCGGCATCCAAAACTTCATCAGCCGATAACTCCTCGGGCACTCCTTCAAATTGCATCCCGATCTCGAGCGGCTCGGGGAAGCGCTCACGTGGTTCAATCTTAAGGAGGTTGGGATCGTACTCACCAAAGGCATCGTGGGGCTCTAGTTGCACAGTGGTCTCAAAACCAACATCCTTACCATCGAGTAAGCTCTCGATTTTTGGGAAGGTACCTGAGTACCCGCCATGAAGGTATACCATCACGGTATCGGGTTCTTCGATAATGTTATTTTGTGCATCGCTGAGTTTGTAACGGAGAGAAACGATGGTATTTTTTTCAATCTTCATAGCGATGGAGTTCCTGAATAAGGCTATTTTACTTGACTAAGACAGATTCAATCTATAAGGCGCCCAAAGCCCCGGCCCGGCTTCCCCTTGATGTGCCCTGGGCGCTATTGGGACAGCGTAGCCCTACAGTCTTTATGCGGGACTATTGGCATAAACGCCCTCTCCTGGTCCGCAATGCGATCCCTAGTTTTGCGCTAGCAAAAGCACAGGGGCAAGCCCTCCAAAGCCCAATTACTGCGAAGGTATTGTTTAACTATGCTGGTGATGGCCACATCGAGACGCGCCTGGTCAAAGCCAAACCCTGGCAACTTGAGCACGGCCCTTTTCGGAAGGGGCAAATACCCTCCTTGCAATCTCATGACTGGACCCTATTGGTGCAAGGGGTGGAGGCGCGCCACCCAGCTGCTGCCAATGTCTTATCGTGGTTTCGGTTTATTCCAGATGCTCGCCTCGATGATCTGATGATTAGCATTGCCGGTGTTGGTGGTGGCGTGGGTCCCCACGTGGACTCCTACGACGTCTTTCTGATCCAAATGGAAGGTCGCCGCCGTTGGAAGATCTCCGCGCAGTCCGATTTATCCTTACGGGACGATCTGCCCCTCAAGATCTTGTCGCGCTTTAAGGCCAAAGAGGATTGGGTTCTAGAACCGGGTGATCTCTTGTACTTGCCCCCTCATATTGCGCATGAAGGGGTTGCCCTAGACGCCGGCTGTCAGACCTGGTCAGTAGGCTTTCGCTCACCCAGTTATCGAGAGCTGTTGCAAGAGGGTTTATGGCGCCTCGCCGAATCCCTTGAGGATGATCCCAGTCTTTCCGCACGGTACGCCGATCCATTGCAAGGCGCTAGCAAAGACCCGGCGGTATTACCCAGACTATTAGAGGAGCAAATTACCAAACACCTTCGCAAGTTAGCCTTAGATCAAGGAAAGCAATGGCTTCCCGGCATTGGTGCTTATCTAAGCGAGCCTAAACCACACACAATTTTTGAAGGTCCCCCTGTGATGATGACGCCTAAAGCCTTTTGGCAAAGTCTGCATTCCAAAGCCCTTGTTCCCCACCCCCAAACTCGTCTTCTCATTTGGGGCAATGAGGTCTTTTGCAATGGCGAGGCGGTATCGCGACAAGAACCGCCCTTTGTGCAAAAAGGGTGGTTAGAACTTGCTCGAGTGCATTCTCTATGTTTAGGCACCAAAAACTCAAGGAGAAATAAGGTCTTAGTGAGTCCAAGTCCAGAAAAATGGATCCCTCAAGCCAGCTCGCTTTATGAGGCTTACTGCTCAGGTTGGCTAATCTGGGCCTAAGTCATCATCAGAAAGCTTTCTTATCCCTGAGGGTGATGAAAAAAATTAGATTCGATTGCTATAATCCTGTTTGGATTTAGTTGGGGTTTACCCAAAGTATCTCTGATTAGGTCCTACAACAATTACCGGTAATTGCTGTAAATCGGATGTAAATCGTCTTTAATTTAAAGGAAATAATAATGAAGAAGTCACTACTATTGGCCGCTATGTTGGCCGTTGCTTTATCTGCTTGCGGTAAGAAAGAAGAAGCTAAGCCAGCTGCTGCTCCTGCTGCTCCAGCTGCTCCAGCTGCTGACGCTAAGCCAGCTGACAGTGCTGCACCAGCTGCTGCTCCAGCTGCACCTGCTGCCGCTCCAGCTCCTGCTGCTCCTGCTGCTCCTGCTGCTCCAGCGAAGAAGTAATTCTTCTGCTGTCATGAAAAAGGCACTCGTTTGAGTGCCTTTTTTTATTAGTAATTCCTACGACCTCATGGTATTCGCTATTTGATGAGCTGTCGATCGAGGGTTGTTAATAACTGATTACCCGTCGCCGTATTCTCCGGTTTGCCATCAGAATCTTGCACCGAGATTACGATTTGGTTCTGGCCTCGATCCTGAACTACAACACGATAGACCTTCGCCTTTTTGTCGGCGTCATTAGTCTTGCCAAAGGTACGCCCAAACCAACCTCTGCTATCGCCTAGCTCCTTCGGATTGACATAGCGAACAAAGTAAATCCCCTTAGAGCGATCGCGATCATCGACGGTAAAGTTAGAACGATCGAGCGCCAAGCCTACATCGCGCCATGCCCGATCAAAACTTTGGGTCATCTCAATACGAGTCGCCGCTCCATCCTCAATGAGCTTTGCCTTTGGTGTCTTGGGCGCCACTGCGGTTGCAGTAATCTGAGCCTTTGCTTGCTCCTGGGTCATCCCCAAGCGCTCCATCAGGCGAGTTAGGAAAATCGCTTCTAGCTCTGGGTCTGATGGTCGAATAGTCCAGCTTGTCGAAATTGTTGTATTGGTATCTTTTAAAGGAACCTCAATGGCTCCCTTATGAGAAATATAAATCTCGGTAACATCGGGCTTTTGAACTTCAAGACGGGTTCTAAACTTATCGCGCTCACCTGAGTCATAGAGCGAGTCTAAGACCTTGCCTAAGGTTCTACGAATAATATCTTGCGGAATCTTGGTGCGGTTCTCAGCCCAATCGGTTTCCATAATTCCGGTAGAGGGAGAATCAATTAAAAGCAAAAAACCGTTTTCTTGCCAAAAATCCTTTATTTGTGGGTAAAGGCTTGCTGCTGTCTTGTCAACAACTAACCAGCGCTTATCACCATCGCGCTCGATCTTCATTCCTGGAATACCCGTTAAGACGTTTGTGCGCGTCTGTGAGGATTTCTTAAGCGCTTGGCTGTACTCCGACATTGTTGCAGTACCGTCTTGCACGATGAAGCGGCGGTCGGCCTGTGCCGTTATTAAATCTGGGGGTAAAGCTAGATTAGGTCCTCGAACCTCACCCTGTTTTTTATAGTCCACCTTATCGCTCACGGTCAAACTACTGCAGGCGGTGAGGCCAACAGCCAATACAACAATCAATGAGGATTGAATTCCTAAACGCATTAGTCTCTTATGTCTTTCATGTGATTATCAATAACTAAAGCAGGCCTGCAACATGCAGAGCCTGCTTTAGGGGCTCGCGGAGGGCATGGATTAGAGGGGTTAATGGTAAACGAATCCCTGCCTCCATTTTGCCCATTTGATGCAAAGCCCATTTTACAGGTATGGGGTTGGCTTCTATAAACATCATCTTGTGAACGGCCAATAATCGATATTGAATGGTTCGAGCCGTTGCTGCGTCTCCAGCAATCGCCGCCTTACAGAGCGCACTCATTAAACGCGGTGCCACATTGGCGGTTACCGAGATGTTGCCATGACCACCCATGAGCATCAAGAATATAGCGGTCAAATCATCGCCTGAATAAACAGTGAAGTGATCAAGTTTTTTGGTCTTTAACTCGGCCAGCAAGAATGAGCCTCGCTCTAAATTACCTGTAGCATCTTTAATGCCGATGATCCCTGGAACTTGTGCCAAACGAATCGTAGTGTCGTTAGCTAAATCAGCGACTGTTCTTCCTGGTACGTTATATAAAACTACGGGAAGATCCACTTTCTCGGCAATCGTTTTAAAGTGAGCGTACATACCCTCTTGGGTTGGCTTGTTGTAATACGGCACCACTTGTAAGCTTGCATTAGCACCCACTTTTTTAGCAAACTCGGTTAACTCAATCGCTTCGCGGGTCGAGTTACCACCGGTTCCTGCAATCACAGGTATACGACCTTTAATTTGCTCTACGGCCACACGAATTAACTCGCAATGTTCTTCCACGGATACAGTGGGTGACTCACCGCTTGTACCCACAATCACAATCGCATCTGTCCCTTCGACGACATGCCAATCCAATAGCGAGCGCAGAGCCGCATAGTCAAGGCTACCGTCATCATGCATCGGGGTTGCAATCGCAACCATACTGCCGGTCATCAATTGGGTCATGGGTATTGGAGAATTAAATGACTAAGGTTCTTAAGCTTGAAATTGTAACGGATGGAGTATTGTAGGGGCACCTCGGCTAGCACACAGGCTTTGAACCATGGCTGGTTTGGGGCTCTCTATAAAACCGTCTCGATAGGCAATCACATGAAGTAGGTATTTTTGGGCCAACTGCAATAACTCACCATGGCGTAGTAAAAATGCTGTGTTAGACGGTTTACCAAACTCAGCATTGCCAAGGGCAAAGGTCTCGTACAACAAAATGCCGCCCTCTTCTAACAGAGTTGGCAAAAGATCTACATATGGCCGATATAAATAGTTGGTAACAACGATGGCATCCCAGCGTCCAAACTGAGACTCTGGGAGAGGCCAATCATCTCCCTCTAAATCCAGTGAGTGAGTTGTAATGCGCGGATGTTTGATCTTGGCTAAAGACTCTGGGTCACGATCAACTGCTATAACCGTATGGCCTTGATTTGCCAAATAGCGAGCATGCCGACCGCCGCCACAGGCCAGATCTAAAACCCTCGCGCCTGGCTTTATGAAACCAGCATAGTGCGCAACCCAAGGGGAGACTACGTCGAGTTCTGCGTGCACTACTGGCTAGTGATTAATCAAAGTCAAGGC
This sequence comes from Burkholderiaceae bacterium, assembly GCA_009924985.1. Taxonomy (GTDB): domain Bacteria; phylum Pseudomonadota; class Gammaproteobacteria; order Burkholderiales; family Burkholderiaceae; genus Polynucleobacter. The sequence continues at coordinate 15,591 of RFQL01000019.1, forward strand.
CCATGGCCTCACGGACATCGCGCATGGTCTCTTGCGCTACCTTACGTGCTTTGTCGGAGCCATCGGCAATGATAGAGCGCAACAAGCTTGGGTCATCAAGATATTGCTGCGCTCGCTCAAACATCGGTTGTTGCTCACTCAAAATAGCATCAATCACGGGTTGCTTGCAATCTAAGCAGCCAATACTCGCCGATTTACAACCTTTATCCGCCCAATCTTTAGTGGCCTGATCGGAGTAGACCTGATGAAACTTCCACAAAGAGCAATTAACTGGATTGCCGGGATCAGTGCGTCTTACACGAGCCGGATCAGTAGGCATAGTGCGCACCAAACGAATAACCTCCTCAGGCGCCTCACGAATGCTAATCGTATTTCCATAGGACTTAGACATTTTTTGTCCGTCAAGCCCAGGCATGCGAGACGCAGAGGTAAGTAAAGCATGCGGCTCTACTAAAATAATTTTGCGGGCACCTTCTAGATAGCCAAAGAGACGTTCGCGATCGGCCATCGATAAACTCTGGGACTCTTGTAGCATTGCTTGGGCTTGCAATAAAGCCTCGTCTTCTCCGCGCTCTTGATACGCGGTACGGAGTTCAGCATAGAGTTTGGCGCGCTTACTGCCTAACTTTTTAACTGCCTCTAAGGCCTTTTCTTCAAAACCGGGTTCACGACCATATAAATAATTAAAACGACGAGCGACCTCGCGGGTCATCTCCACATGAGGAACTTGATCTTCACCTACGGGGACATGCAAAGCACGGTAGATCAAAATATCGGCTGCCTGCAGTAATGGGTATCCCAAGAATCCGTAGGTTTGCAGATCTTTCTCTTTAAGTTTTTCAATTTGGTCTTTATAGGTGGGCACTCTCTCAAGCCAGCCCAACGGGGTTCCCATCGCTAGCAATAAAAAGAGTTCTGAATGCTCTGGCACTCGGCTTTGTATAAACAAAGTAGCCTGATTGGGATCCACTCCAGCAGCTAACCAATCAATTACCATCTCCCAAACCGACTCTTGGATAACCTCCGGGGTCTCATAGTGGGTCGTTAAGGCATGCCAGTCGGCCACAAAGAAGAAGCAGGGGTACTCGGCTTGGAGACGTACCCAGTTTTTTAAGACCCCGTGGTAGTGCCCTAAGTGCAAGGCACCGGTTGGGCGCATGCCAGAAAGTACGCGTTCAGCAAACATAGGAAGGATTGTCGCTTATTTAATGAAAGGCCGACCAGATCGGTGTTAAGTGATCCGGTAAATGCGGAAGTTTACCTAGATCAATTTCACTCTCGTGAGGATCATGAAAATCGGATCCGCGGGAGGCCATAAATCCGTAGCGTTCCGCAACCTTGGCATAAGTTGTGTACTGATCGGGGCTATGGCTTCCCGTAACCACTTCAATACCATTGCCACCCGAATCTTTAAAGCGAGCGTATAGCTCGTCCATTTGTAAGGCATTGAGTTTGTAACGACCGGGGTGAGCAATCACGGCCTCGCCGCCCGCCCCTCGAATCCACTGCACCGCTTCATCTAAGCTAGCCCAACGATGCGAGACATAACCTGGCTTACCAGGGACTAAGTAGTTACGAAATACCTCATCCATCGTTTTACAGAGTTTTTGCTCCACCAAAAATCGAGCAAAGTGTGTACGCGCAATGAGATCTGGATTACCAGCAAAATGCAACGCACCTTCATAACTGTTATGGATCCCAACTTGCTCAAGTTGTGCGGCCATCTGCCGTGCACGCAGCTCGCGACCATCCCGGGTTGCTCGCAAGCCTTCTTCCAAAATAGTATTACGATCATCAACACCAAGACCCACAATATGGACCGTTTGGTTCATCCAGCTAATCGAGATCTCAACGCCTGCAAGATAGCTCATCCCAAGGTTCTTAGCTGCAAGACGGGCACGCGCCTGCCCACCCAGGACATCATGGTCGGTGAGTGACCAAAGCTGAACTCCATTTTGATAAGCACGTATAGCTAGCTCTTCGGGGCTTAGGGTCCCATCCGACACAATCGAATGGCAATGCAAATCAGCATTTAGTGGCGCAGTTTGGCTCATACCTCTATTTTAGGTCAGATGAGCATTGATGATCCGACGGGGCGACTCGATGTAGTCCCGCGACTGCATCTCCATCAAGCGTGAGACCGTTCGAGCAAACTCATCCACCACCTGCCCCTCGGTATAAAGCTGGTCTGGAGGCACTTCTGCCGACATAATTAATTTAACCCTGTGATCATATAAAACATCAATTAGCCAAATAAAGCGTCTTGCTTCGTTGGTTAGTCGGGGTGGCATATGGGGCACACCCGCTAAAATTACTGTATGAAAGGTATTTGCAATCTCTAAATAGTCATTTTGGGAACGCGGCCCACAGCAAAGAGTTTGGAAGTCAAACCACACCACCCCTTCTGCCAAATGCAAGGCCCGAATCTCCCGAGACTCAATCTTTAGAACCGGATACGAAGACTCGATTTGCTTACCAATCAAGTTATGAAAATAATCGTCTAGCTTTTTATCATTCTCAATACTTAGTGGATACAAATAGGCCTGAATGCGGGTCATCTGCAATTGACGGTAATCACTACCCGCATCCACATTTAAGACATCCAATTTATCTTCAAGCAACTGAATAGCAGGTAATAAACGATCACGATGCAAACCATTCGGATAGAGTTGATCCGGACGATAGTTTGAGGTCATGATGAACTGCACTCGATCAATAAATAATGCTTTGAGTAAGCGGTACATGATCATTGCATCGGCAATGTCATTGATGTGAAACTCATCAAAGCAAATTAAGCGGTAGCGCTCTGCAATCCGCAAAGCAAGTTCATCCAGTGGGTCTGCTAAGCCAGAAAGCTCGTGCAACTCGCGATGGACCTCGCGCATGAACTCATGAAAATGGATCCGGATCTTCTTTGTCACCGGAGAGGCCTCGTAGAAGCAATCCATTAAAAAGGATTTGCCCCGACCAACTCCACCCCAAAGATAAACTCCTCGGGGTAACTCGGGATGAAAAAGTTTTTTGGTCAACGCATTACTGCGAATGTCTTTATAGGCAACCCACTGATCTTCGCATTGCTGCAAACGGTCAATCGCCCGCTCCTGCGCAGGATCGGGCTGATAGCCGCGCGCTTTGCACTCTTGATGGTAAAAGTCAGCGACTTTCAAGTTACATATTGAGTGCGCGTTGATCCGTAGCTAAAGCTGCCTCACGCATCACCTCCGATAAGCTGGGGTGAGGATGACATACGCGAGCAATATCTTCAGCAGCTGCTTTAAACTCCATCGCCAACGCTGCCTCGGCAATTAGGTCGGATGCATTAGGGCCAATAATATGAACTCCCAAAACCTCATCGGTTTTAGCGTCAGCTAAGATCTTCACAAAGCCCTCTGCACGATCCATCCCGAGGGCTCGGCCGTTTGCCATGAAGGGGAACTGACCTGCCTTATAGGTGCGCCCTTCGGCCTTCAACTGCTGCTCTGTTTTACCAACCCACGCAATCTCTGGATCGGTATAGATTACCCACGGAATGCAGTTGTAATCAATGTGTGGTTTTTGCCCTGCGAGTAACTCGGCGACCAAGACTCCCTCATCCTCTGCCTTGTGGGCCAACATCGGGCCACGTACCACATCACCAATTGCAAATATGCCTGGAGCTGCGGTTGCACAGGTATAATCATTAATTGGAATAAAGCCACGCTCGTCGGTCTTGAGATGAACCGATTCTAAATTGAGTCCCTCTGTATTGGGAACCCGACCTACTGAGACGATTAAGCGATCACACTCTAATTTTTGAGGTTTACCAGCGCTATCCTGATACGAGACCACCACGCCTTTCTTGTCAGTCTTCACGCTATCAATCTTCACACCCAGATGCATATCAAGGCCTTGCTTGGTGAAGATCTTTTTAGCCTCTTTAGCAATGCCATCATCACATGCACCTAAGAATGTCGGCAAGGCTTCCAAGACAGTAACCTCTGAGCCAACACGACGCCATACGGAGCCCAGCTCTAATCCGATCACACCGGCACCAATTACACCTAAACGTTTTGGCAAAGAATCAAAGTTCAAAGCACCTTCGTTATCACAAATCAGAACGTTATCGACGGTAATACCAGGAAGATGACGCGCCTTTGAACCGGTAGCGATGATGACATTCTTAGCGCTTACGATACCGGCATCTTTACCAGTGATCTTAATCTGATAACCATCAGTATCTTTGCCAAAAAATGAAGCATGACCCTTTAAGGAGGTCACCTTATTTTTCTTAAATAAGAAACTGATGCCGCCCGTCATCTTGGTCACGATCTCGTCTTTACGCGCTAGCATCTTAGCGATATCGATACTAACTTTACTAACCGTGATGCCATGATTAGCAACGTGATGACCAATTTTCTCAAACTCTTCTGATGAAGCTAGTAAAGCTTTTGACGGGATACAGCCGACGTTTAAACACGTTCCACCTAAACGAGGCTCTCCTTTAGGATCTGCGTAGGAATTTGCTTCGGCACAGGCCACCTTAAATCCGAGTTGTGCCGCGCGGATGGCGGCAATATAACCTCCTGGGCCAGCTCCAATCACTAGCACATCAAATACTTGGCTCATGGTCTACTCCTTACAGATCAAGAAGTAAACGAGCTGGATCTTCTAAGAGCTCCTTCATCGCCACCAAGCCCATGACAGCTTCACGTCCATCAATAATTCGATGGTCGTATGACAAGGCGAGATAATTTATTGGCCGAATCACAATCTGTCCGTCTTCCACAACCGCCCTCTCCTTCGTTGCATGGATACCTAAAATAGCCGATTGAGGAGGATTAATAATAGGGGTTGAAAGCATCGAACCAAACACGCCGCCATTCGAAATGGAGAACGTGCCACCAGTGAGTTCTTCGATACTCAATTTGCCATCACGAGCTTTATTACCGTAATCCGCAATTTGTTTCTCAATCTCAGCTAATGTCATTTGGTCAACATTACGTAGAATGGGTACAACTAGGCCACGAGGTGAACTGACCGCAATGCCAATATCAAAGTAACCATGGTAAACAATATCGTTACCATCAACCGATGCATTGAGGATGGGATACTTTTTAAGGGCGTATGTAGCCGCTTTCACAAAGAAGGACATGAACCCTAATTTAACGCCATGGGTTTTCTCGAATGTGTCTTTGTAGCGAGTGCGCATCGCAATCACTGGTGACATATTAACCTCATTAAAGGTCGTCAAGATGGCATTATTGGCCTGGGATTCTAATAAACGTTCGGCAATTCGTGCACGTAAACGCGTCATCGGCACACGTTCTTCTGTACGCTCACCTAGGGAAGTATTGGAGATTGGTAAAGGTGCGGCTGTCGTTACTGTCTTCGTACCTCCAGAAACAGCATTAAGTACATCACCCTTGGTTACACGACCATCACGTCCTGAGCCAGAGACTTGAGCAGTATTCAGATTATTCTCCGCCATTAACTTGGCAGCCGATGGCGCGGCGATCGCACCTTTTGCAGTTGAACTCGACACCGGCGTTGCAGGAGCTGCGGCTTTAGTAGGGGCGGCGGCAACACTAGCCTTACCTGCACTATCAATTTTTGCGATCACTTGATCAGCAACAACGGTACCACCATCAGCCACCATAATTTCTAAGAGCACGCCTGCCGATGGTGCGGGTACCTCCAAAACAACTTTATCGGTTTCGATCTCAATCAAAATCTCGTCTTGAGCAACTGCTTCGCCGGGCTTCTTTTTCCACTGCAATAACGTTGCATCAGCAACTGACTCTGATAGTTGGGGAACTTTGACTTCAAATAAGGCCATGATGTGTCCTATGAATAGGTTAAATAATGAGTAATGGTTTGAATGAAAGATCTACTCGTAAACGTGCGGTTTACTTGGTGATCACAAATCCCTTTAGTTTGGCAAATGCGGCAGTAAGCAAGGCCTTCTGCTGACTCTGGTGCAAATGGGCATAGCCAACCGCTGGTGATGCTGATGCTGGTCGACCCGCATAGCCCAATCGCATTCCTTCGCTCATGTTCTCCAGCAAATTATGTTGCACAAAGAACCAGGCACCCTGATTTTGCGGTTCATCCTGGCACCAAACTAGTTCTGTTAGATTGGGATAGGTTTTGATCACACTAGCAACGGCTTTGTGGGGGAATGGATACAACTGCTCTATCCGCACAATCGCTGCATTTTCCAGCTTCTTATCAAAGCGCTGTTTAACAAGATCGTAGTACACCTTGCCAGAACAGACGATTACCCGCTCGATTGTTTTTGGATCAATCGACTCATCTTGCTCAGGAATCACCGTTTGAAACTCACCCTTCGTAAACTCGATGAGTGGTGAGCCCGCATCTTTGTGACGTAATAATGATTTAGGGGTCATGATGACCAGCGGCTTTCTGAATTGCCGAATCATCTGACGACGCAAGAGATGGAATATTTGCGACGCAGTGGTAGGCTGAACCACTTGCATATTGGTGTCCGCACATAGTTGCATAAAGCGTTCTAAGCGGGCTGAGGAGTGCTCAGGACCTTGGCCCTCATAACCGTGAGGTAGCATCATGACCAAACCGTTTACACGGCCCCACTTTACTTCCCCTGAGGCAATAAACTGATCGATCACAACTTGCGCTCCGTTAGCAAAATCACCAAACTGAGCCTCCCAAATCGTTAAGGTATTCGGTTCGGCAGCTGCATAACCATACTCAAATCCTAGAACAGCCTCTTCCGACAGAATAGAGTCGATGACAGTAAATGGGGCTTGATCTTTACTGACATGCTGCAATGGAATATGTGTACCCGTATCCCAATTTTCTCGATTCTGCGCGTGAAGTACAGAGTGGCGATGACTAAATGTGCCGCGACCACTATCCTCACCCGATAATCGAATTGGGTATCCGCTGGCTAGCAAGGAGGCGAAAGCCATTGCCTCACCCATGCCCCAATCCACATTGATCTCGCCACGTCCCATGGCAGCACGATCGGTATACACCTTTTGCACCAGTGGATGGACTTTGAACTCTGCTGGGAGGCTTATTAATTTATCCGCCAGACGCTTCCATTCGGATAGTGGAATGGCAGTGTCAGCATGATCAGTCCATTTCTTGTTCAGGAACGGCGACCAATCCACTGCAAACTTGCCTTTAAAGTTACTCAAGACTGGATCAAGGGTCTGCTTGCCTTCATCCATTGCGGCTCGATACGCTTTGACCATCTCATCCCCTGCGCCGGGCGCAATAACTCCTTGTGCCTCGAGTCGATCGGCATACAGTTTGCGAGTACCAGGATGTTGCGCAATGATGCTGTACATCAGAGGCTGGGTCATTGCGGGTGTATCTTGTTCGTTATGACCTAGTTTTCTGAAACAGATAATATCGACCGCGACATCTTTCTTAAATTGGGTGCGGTACTCCAAGACCAGCTGAGTCGCTAAGACTACCGCCTCTGGGTCATCACCGTTCACATGCAAAACCGGAGAATCAATGGTTTTCATGATATCGGTGCAATAGAGACTGGAGCGATAGTCGCGGGGATCTGACGTTGTAAAACCAATTTGATTGTTGATCACAATGTGAACAGTGCCGCCAGTGGAATAGCCACGAACTTCAGATAAAGCCAAGGTCTCTTGCATCACGCCTTGACCTGCAATCGCTGCATCACCATGGACCAGCACCGGCAGAACTTGCTCACCCTTCGCGTCATTACGACGCTCCATACGCGCACGGGCGGAACCCTCTACCACTGGGTTCACAATCTCTAAATGCGATGGATTAAAGGACAGGGATAAGTGCACTGGACCGCCTGGAGTCGAGATGTCGCTCGAGAATCCTTGGTGATATTTCACATCACCTGATGGAAGATCCTCTGGGGCGGTGTGATCAAACTCAGCAAAAAGGTCTTTGGGCGATTTACCCAAGACATTGACCAAGACATTTAGGCGTCCTCGATGAGCCATACCAATCACAATCTCTTGCACACCATTCTTACCAGCGCCTTGGATTAACTCATCCATGCAGGCGATAAAACTATCACCACCTTCGAGCGAGAATCGTTTCTGGCCAACGTACTTTGCTTGCAGGTAACGCTCAAGTCCTTCTGCGGCAGTAACCCGGTCAAGGATCTGTCGACGTTGATCATTCGTAAACTTAGGAGTAGAGCGAATCGACTCTAATTTTTCTTGCCACCATTTTTTGATCTTCTGATCAGCGATATGCATAAACTCGGCAGCCAAGGTGCCACAATAGGTCTCACGCAATGCCTGCAAGAGATCGCGCAGGGTCATATTGTTTTTACCGAAGAATGTATTGCTGGTATTAAAGACAATATCCATATCGCCATCACTAAAGCCATAAAAGGCTGGATTGAGTTCGGGAATATCCGGCCGTTCGGCACGCTTTAATGGATCTAAATTAGCCCAACGATTACCGACGTTGCGATAGGCGGCAATTAATTGTTGAACTGCAACTCGCTTACGACCCATTTCTGAGTCTGCGGAATCCTGAATCGTTTTAATCGGTCCTTGCTTAGCGCGTTCTGCAAACGATGCCACGATCGGGGCATGAGCAATATCTCTGCCATTTGAACCATCGGCGGCCGGAACCTGGACGACGTTATCAAAATAATCACGCCAGTGTTGTGCAACGGATGTGGGATCTAATAAATAGGATTCGTAGAGTTCTTCTACGTAGGGGGCATTACCCCCAAAGAGGTACGAAGAACCTCTATAGGACTGCATCATGATGCTCACCTTTCATCGGGTATCCCGAAAAAAACTGTGGTTTTAACCATCTGCGACACGGCCTAACCGACTAGCAGAACGCAAAGCAAATGCCTTTTGTTCCACAAGAATAACATGACAGCAAGAAAAAAACACCTCAGTATCAATGAATTAGTAGAAATCCTAGGCTGATTACAGCAACAAGAATGGCAAGAGGCCTACAACCAACTTCCCTATTTCTTACAAACATATAAGAAATTTCCTACTTGCAATTCATCCTTTGCCGACAGAATTCTCTTCAATTAATTTTTATGCTCTTTCTATCCCAATTAATAGAAGGAGAAAATCGATGAAAACCACCCATCAAGAGCAGCAGTATTTAAGTACCCGGCAAAGTGCCAAGATGCTCCAGGTATCCTTAGGTACCGTCCAAAAAATGGTCGAGGAAGGCGATTTAATTGCCTGGAAGACCCGCGGTGGGCACCGACGTATTTTGGCGACGTCCCTCAATCAACAACTGAGGCGACGTAAGTTAGGCCTACAGGAACGAGCCAGCAAGCAACGGCATCTGGCCCTCGGGATCTTTCGGCGCCCCGAGAACCTGGCACAAATGCGGGACATGATGGGGAGCTGGTCCTTAAAACTGGATTTAATTGGCTCTCTGGACAGCCTTGAAGGGCTCATGCAAGCAGTTTCCCTTTATCCAGACATCATTTACCTAGACTCTTTCATACCGCCCATTGAGCAATTGCATCTTATTCACTACCTCAGTAAAAATATTCAGACCAGACGAATTCCAATGATGGTCGACGAAGCGTTTGTTCAGCTCCACCCTGGGGTACTCGATATGGCGCAAGATAATATCGTGCAAATCAGTCCACCAGAGCACGAAGAGCCACTGATAAACGAGGTGCTAGATCAACTTCCAGAAAAATCCAATGTATTTACATACCCCGCTAATGAAGTTCAGGATAGCTCACAGAACAACCCAAAACTTGAAGCCCTTTTTGTGGAAGCGCTTCATAATGCTCTTTAGGATTTAATCTCAAAGACACAATAAGAAAAAAGCCAGTTAATAAACTGGCTTTTCTATTGGCGCACTAAAATTTACTTAATTAAAAACTTAGTGCGATCTTTTCCCGCAATCCATATTGGCGCCTTACCACGACCGGTCCAGGTCTCTCCTGTCGATGCATTTTTATATTTTGCGGCAACCTTACCGCGCTTCTTGCCAACGCGTTTCTTGCTCAACACCCCTTTTTTTGCGGGGCGTCCACGCTTCCCTTTATTAGCAACCTTGCGACCAAATAAATCACCCACCTCCAAACCAAACTGCTCAATGATCTCTTTGGCTTTCGCAATACCTTCAACCTTCTCCCGCTGCATCATGGCATTAATTTGACTATCTAACTTTTCCCGCTGTGCTACCAACTCTTTAAACGATGACATTGTATGTAAATTCCTTTGAAGACTAATCAATTAAATTGTAATAATTATTATATAAATCTAGAAATAATGAATATACAAGGTACATTCATTATTTGTTTAAATAAACTATTACAAAGTTAGATTATAGATTAATAAAATTCTTTAAAAATATATTATTAACCTTAGGGCTTTTTATTACAAATA
>RFQL01000181.1 GCA_009924985.1 Burkholderiaceae bacterium
GCCGGCGATGTGGCTAAAGCCTTTGCTGGGCTTGGTGTAGCAGCAACGGGTGCCGTGGGTGGATTAAGTAGTGAGTTTGGTAGCTACAGCGGTGTATTAAGCGGGTTTACTGCGGGCGTACTATCAGGCAGCAATGCTAATAAAGTCGTGTTTACTGCTAATACGCCCAATACCAATGTCGGTGACTTAGCCGTTGGTGCGCAAGCACGGATTGCGTCAACTGCAACCGCACCTTCAGTCAGTAAAACCGATGGGATTGATCGGATCACGGAAACTAGTACTGTTCAATTTACCTCATTACTGGCTGGTGAAAGCGTCACCGTCGGTGGTCTAACTTTTACAGCCGCCAAAAATCTAGTTGCTAGCGATGTTGCTAAAGCCTTTGCAAGCCTTAGCGCCGGCGCAACCGGTCCTAATACAGTGGGAGGATTGAGTAGTGAGTTTGGTAGTTACAGCGGTGCATTCAGTGGAGTGACTGCAAGTGCCGTTAGCGCTGGCTCCAATCAGATTGTTTTTACCTCGACCACTCCTTACAGTAATGTTTCGGATCTCAGTGTAGGTGCTTTAGCACGAACGCCATCGACCGCATCCACCCCGGTGGGAACCACCCTTGATGGTCGGGCCGGTGAGAACTTCCATATCCATCAAGCCCAAGGACATTTTTACTTCAGCGATATCGATCTTAATGATGTTCAAACGGTAAGCGCTGCACCGCTGGTAACAGGCCAACCTTACCTTGGGACATTTATACCCACGATGGTTGATAACACCACCGGTGATGGCTCAGGAAAAATCACATGGCAATTTAATTTGACCGATGCGGATACTGACTTCTTACAAGCCGGTGAAACGCGTACCCAAACGTATGCGGTGACGATTAATAACCAAAAAGGGGGTACGGTCACCCAAAACGTCACCATCACCATTACCGGTACTAATGATGCGCCGGTGATTAATGGATCGTTGGTAACTACCCCGCCCCCACCGCAAGTCGTGGGCGATATCACCGATGGCTTACCCACTTCGGCCTATACAGCTATTATTTCTGGTCATCCCGGTAATGAGCAGCCTTACCATGCATTTGATAACAGCACCTCGACCAAATATTACGGACTATCTACATCTGGTGCTCTTTTCATTGATGCGGGCTCTGCAAAAGTAGTAAGCACCCTTGGTCTGACTACCGCAAACGATGATCACAATCGTGATCCATCACGTTTGGTATTCTCCGGTTCAAATGATGGGACTAGCTATAGCGCTATTCACACGGCAGATCTGACACCGCCAAGTAATCGTTTTACAAACTATGCGGATGTCACATTTACAAATACAACAGCCTACCGTTATTACAAATTAGAGTTTCCCTTAGCCGAAAATGGTAATGGCAATATCCAGCTCTCGGAAATCCGCTTGATCGGTAGCGCGGGTCTTATCCAAAATGTGGTAGTGGGTACGGTCACGGAAATCGCCGATGGTGCACCTGGGGAAAATCTTAATACCTTATCAGCCAGTGGCAGCATTGCGATCAGTGACGTTGATTTATTAGATGTTCAGACCGTAACATACATACCAGCAGAGACTAATTACCTCGGCACCTTTACAACGAGTATTAGCAATAACACCACGAGCGATGGTACCGGGCAAATCGTATGGAATTTCTCCGTACCAGATGCTTCGGTTGATTACTTAGGGGCTGGACAGACCAAAGTTCAGATATATGCTGTTACTGTCAACGACGGTAAGGGCGGCACTCTAACGCAAGACATCACCGTCACCATCACTGGTACGAACGACACTCCCACGATTACCACCGTAGCGGGAGTCACCGACGTTACGGGTGCAGTTACTGAGGATACAGCATCCACCCTGAGCGATACAGGTACGATTACCTTTAATGATGTTGATCTCACCGATACCCATACGGTATCGGTAGCCAAGATTAGTGGTACTGTAGGCGGTACTCTCACCTTGGGCAATATCAATGAAAGTGCGACTACCAGCGCTGGTAACGTACCGTGGACCTATACCGTTGCTAATAGTGCGACCCAATCCATTACCCCCGGACAAACTGTAAGTGAAGTCTTTACCGTTACCCTGAGCGATGGTAAAGGAGGCACGGTCATCCAAAACATCACGGTTGCTGTAACTAGTATCAATGATGCCCCAGTGATTAATGCAGTCTCAACTTCCTCCGAAGTAATTCTTTTGTCTAACGATAATGAAAAAATAGTTCTGTCTGGTAGTGATGTTATTCATACTTATTTAAAGCCAGGTAACTACACCTTCGATGCGATTCGTGATTTCTCTGCCAAGGTATTGGTCGTGGGTGGTGGTGGTGGTGGTG
>RFQL01000182.1 GCA_009924985.1 Burkholderiaceae bacterium
TTTAAGTAGTGCTAACGATACCATCGTGTTTAATCTGTCTTTGGTTGCCCTAACTTCGAGCTTAGGTGACTTAAGATCGGCCATCGCGGCAACAGAAATGCCGCTGATGGGACCCCAATTGCAAGATGTGCTTGCAAACATCAAGCGTGATATTGACATCCGCTTAGAACGCATTACGATTGCGGGGGACACTACTGCTAATGACTGGGTTGCGATAGCTAGCTACAACGGTAGCTGGCTTTCTGCTAACCAGCCAGCGGTTGAATTAGCAAGAGTTGTCCTTAAAGACATGACCCTAGAAACTGGATCGGTACTAACCGATGTGGCGCTTCCCGATTTCTCTGTAACTGGTTCGCAGTTTCTAACCCCAGAATTTAACAAAATTGATTCGCTTGTGTTTAATCAAGTCTCTGATTTATTGGTTGAAGACGAGGCAATTAACATCGGATTTGTGTTAGAGGCTGTGCGCGCCGGAACAGTTCGTGATGTAATGCCTGGTAATGTCATGTTTGGTGACTTTAACGCCCTAGAGCGTATTTTTAATCCAGGCGTTGGTAACCAGAAGATTTTTGGCTCCAACAGTAAAGATACGTATGAGTTTTTGGTGCAAAACCTGAAAACGGACGCTGGGGCTCCGACTCAAGATGCTGGTAATGATCGTATTTTGGATACGGGTGGCGATGACACGGTGGCTTTTTCTAACATCACGCTGAGCCAGATTGCGGCCTTAGACTTTGAAGCTGTCAAATTCGGTCGTGAGGCTGGAAATTACACCTTAAAGTCTAATTACTCGCAAACCGATGGAACCATTACGAATTCTGGTGGGTTTACTTGGCTGGGGCATTTCCGCGAAGGCTTTGATATGGGGCTTGAACAGATCAAGTTAGGAACTACCACCCTGCAGACGTGCGGTATGAAGCTGGCAGTAAGACACCAAGCCAAGTAGCGTCTGGAGGTTTGGATACCATCATGGTCGGTGGAGCGGGTGTTAGCACAGCTGTATCTAAATTCGTTGTTGAGAAGAACGCTAGCGGAGTTGGAGCTGATTTGAAACAAAATCTCTACCTTTGGGACGCTGAGGCAAGTGACGTGATTGATCTAAAAGCGTTCTTTGCTAACGCAACATTAGCCATAAATGCGGTGAACGATACCACGCCAACAACGCCAAGAAGCACCTTCACGATCGATCTTGATGCCACTCAAGATCTTGTATTGAACTTCATGGATACGACTCTTACCCAGGAAAGTCTAGAGATGATGATTGCTAGGGCGTACTCTTGATGAAATCAAGGAAGCCCACTAAATTAACTATCAGAGGATAAGAATGTCAACACCAGAACGATTTATTGATGGTATCGGTAATCTATCCGTTCAAGGTACGGTCGCCCGCATAGAGCTAACCGTCATTGAAAAGTTGCCCTTACAAGATGAGACTCCTCAGTTAGCAGTAGCAGAGCGCCTCGTCATGAGTGTGGAGACGATGCTCAGGCTCCACCAACAAATGGAAGGCAAGGGTTTAATTAAAAAGCGTGAGAATGAGCCGGAAAACTCCGCCAAGAAGAAATAGTGTTTATCACTACTTTGAAAACCTTGATTCATGGCCACATTAACTGTACTCACACCTATTACAAAGATCGCTAGTTTTGTGACTAGCGCGATTGGTAACGTTGGCCAATCACTGCAATCAGGCGAAGTAGCGTTAACTAAACAGGGGCTTATATCTTTTAAATGTATGGTTTATGAATGCTAGAGAAAATATCAAAGTACCTAGCCTGAAAAAAGGCCTGCGCCGAACTTCCCCTAAAAAAGAGGTTTTAATCCCCAACCATGGGGATTTTTTTATTTTGGCGGGCTTGCTCGGCGCAATTCTCCTCGCCAAGGTTGGAAAATCGACTGCTGATCGACTAGAGCGTGAGTCGTCGATCCAGTTGGTCGCCGATGAGTTCTTTGAGCGGCAATTAGAAGAAAAACTGGTACAAAGCGGGCTAACACTTGCGCAAGCAGAGAGCTTTGTCTTTGGCATTGATCCGCAGTCACACCTATTTCAAGTCAACGCGTACCTCGCTGCACTGGAAAAAATTACGCAGGGAGTTCCGTTAGGCACTTCCTCCTTCACTGTACCGGGATCTCAACTCCAAGCATCGTTTAGCTCTTTAATTGGTGCTACCGAAGCTGAATATCAGGCTAGCTCTACTTTTGTCACAGATGAAATCGTCAAGGATCTCTCTGACTTTGACTATTCGTTTACAGAGAGTGAAAGCATCACGCTCACCTTTGCCGAGGTAACAACTAAAAATAAAGACGAAAAAGATACCGAATTATTTTTTGATCAAGAAGCTAG
>RFQL01000183.1 GCA_009924985.1 Burkholderiaceae bacterium
AAATCATCAATGGTCCAATCAATTTCAGCGGCACTGGCAATAGCTAAGAAATGCAACACTGCATTGGTAGAGCCACCAACAGCCATGATGACGCTCACAGCATTCTCTAACGACTTCTTAGTAATGATGTCGCGTGGACGAATATTTTTTTTGATAGCTTCCACTAAAACCCGTGCTGATTCGGCTGCGCTATCAACTTTTTCTTGATCGACGTTGGACATGGTTGAAGAGTAGGGCAGGCTCATTCCCAAGGCCTCAAACGAAGAACTCATGGTATTTGCGGTGTACATCCCTCCACAAGAACCGCTACTAGGACAGGCGTTTTGCTCGACCCCTTTGAGATCTTCTTCGGTCAATCGTCCGGAAGTAAATTCCCCAACAGCTTCAAAAGCAGACACAATATTAAGTTCTTTGCCCTTGTAGTGACCTGCTTTAATGGTTCCGCCATAGACATAAATACCTGGCACGTTAGTACGAGCAAGAGCGATCATGCCGCCGGGCATATTTTTATCGCACCCCCCAACTACAACAACCCCGTCTTGCCATAAGCCATTGACACACACTTCAATACTGTCCGCAATGACCTCGCGTGAGACCAAGGAATATTTCATACCCTCGGTGCCCATGCCAATACCATCTGATACAGTGGGGGTACCAAAGACTTGGGCCTTAGCACCCGAGGATTCAAGCGCTGCGATCGCAGCATCGGCTAATTTCTGTAAACCACTATTACACGGCGTAATGGTGGAGTGGCCATTAGCAACGCCCACCATGGGCTTCACAAAATCCTCTTCCTGATAGCCCATGGCATAGTACATGGAGCGATTGGGGGCTCTTGCTACCCCCTCTGTAACCATGCGGGAGCGCTCATTTAGACGCTTAGGTGATGATGCATTGTTGCTATTTGACATGCGGGCACTCTCTCAAAATAAAGGTCAAGGGGCTTGGGTAGGGCTTATTTTGCCTCACGGAGCGACTTTTGGGGCTTGTGGTGAGGCGTAGGGGCGATCTGCCTAAATCGCCATCATTTCAAAGCTATCCTTACCGGCTCCACAGTCCGGACAAGCCCAGTCTGACGCGACTTGATCCCAAGTTGTTCCAGGAGGGATGCCATCCTCAGGGCGTCCGCTAGACTCGTCATAAATAAAACCACAAACAATGCATAGATAGGTTTTCATGGGTAATTTCTGGATTGTTGATATAGGCGTTATTTTAAAAGAATACGCTTCGTTGGCTCTAAAGAGCATAGTTTTTTCATTAAACCTAGGTTATAGTAGTTCGAGAAAATAAAAGTGTCTAAATAGTTGATATTTAAACGAAAAGAGACAAATTGGCGAACGATCAAAAACTACCTGAGATTCGTGCAGATGTCATTAAAAGGGCTCGCGAAGCCAAAGGAATTTCTATTCCTCAAATGTCGAAAGATCTTTGTTTTTCTGTCAAGCAAATTGAGCAAATCGAGTCCGGTGAGCGAAGCCATTTTTATTCTTTGGCAATTAAGGTTTCTGCGACCAAACGAGTCGCTGAATATTTAGGACTTCCATTCGAAGAGGTCTTTGATTTTGGCCCCGATTTGTTCGAAGCCATCCAATCTCCTGATGAGCAAATTGTCCCTGAAAAAACTACCTTGCCGGAGTCCAAATCTACTCCAGTGATTACGCCGGCAACTCCCAAGCCAGCTGCTGTCGAGAAAATGCCAGAGCGCCTTGAACGCTTTTACCCTCCCGCTGAAGAAAAAGAAGTGAAGCGATCAAAGACGAAATATATTTTCTTTGCATTGGCTGCCATGATTGCGGCTATCGTTTTGAATATTGATCTACCAGCAAAAGATAAGAGTACTGAACCGATCGTTGCAAAACTACCAACCGAGTCCATTGAAAGTAATGCCAAGAAAGAGGATGCCCCTATCAGCCCGGGCTCGGTTAGCCCATCATCTTCTCCTGCGGTCGTTCCCGTTGTGACGGCTGGGGTCGGTACCGAAAATTGTCCCCCCCCTGATGCCAAACAGGTTACTTATCGATCCCCAAGCCCCTCAAAGGCAGGGAATATGGTCTATATTTCGACAAGGATTAAACAGGTGGTCTGTGTGAAAGATGCGACCGGTAAGCTTGAGAAAAGAGCCCTCGATGTTAACGGCTCCCACTCCTTTTTTGGTAAAGCGCCCTTTGTGCTGATGACCTCAGGAATTTCTCAAGCGGATATCTTTTTTCAGGGATTTAAAGTTCGGATCGACGATCAGAATGCCAATAGCATTATCTTAGAAGAAGTTTCTTACTAGACTAAGTTAGACCGCAGCGTCATCTTCCTCGCCGGTTCGAATGCGA
>RFQL01000184.1 GCA_009924985.1 Burkholderiaceae bacterium
GAGCTTCTTAAGATCGCCCGGGACTTTGAGCGTCTTAATAACGTCTTGGTTAGTCAACGAGCTTAAATATTACATGCCAATGATCAAGATTGGCATGTAAATTGCATAAGATAAGTACCAGTACCCCTTATATTGTTACTTACCTTTTAATTAGCGAACCTCAAAATGGCAGTTTCCTCAACTAGCTCGAACTCCTCTGCAGGCACGTCGTCCATCGACGTAGCGGCAATCGTTGAGCAGTTAATGACGGTTGAGAACAAACCCCTAGATAAGATTAAAACTCAGATCGAGCAAAAGAAGCTCATCATTAGCGATTTGGGAACGATTAAAAGTAAAGTCGCTACCTTTCAGGATGCGTTGACTCTATTTCAGACGCCCACCACGTTTAATAATTCTGCCGCGAGTAGTTCGGATGCAACGATCGTATCGGCTACCGCTAGTAATGGGGCCGTTAAGGGCAATCATTCAGTGACAGTTACTAGTCTCGCAACGGCTACCCGCAATACCGTGACTGGTTATACCTCCAGTACAGCTCTTGCTACGGTTGATGCAGCTACTGGCTTTGCCATTACCGTGGCTGGCACTACATACAATACGAATGGTAGCAAAACAGTCAATGGAGTCACTACAGCTAATGCAGTGACAGTCCTTGGCGCAAATCCTACTGTTACTGGTCTGAAGAACTGGATTAATGGCTTAGGGGTTAATGTCAACGCGAGCGTGGTCGAGACCTCAGGTAGTTCTAGTTGGGCTTTGATGATTCAGGGAACGCAAACGGGTACAACAAATGCTATTAGCTTTTCAGGGCTTACCGGGTTAACTGATGCTACACCTGCCCTAACAAATACCTCCGTTACCGTAGCTGCCAATGCTTCATTTGTTGTAAATGGAACGACCTTTGCTCGTGCCAGTAATACGGTGACAGATGTGATCGATGGCCTTACTCTAAACCTAAACAAAGCCTCAGCAACAGCGCAAACGATTAGCGTTGCGAAGGGTACCGATATTTCAGGTGAGGCAATAAATACATTGATTAAGGCGTATAACGATGTCATGAGTACCTACAAGACCATGACAGCTAATAGTGCTAATTCGGATAAGCCCGGTAATTTTGCAAACTCACCCTCTACTTTATCGTTTATCAATCAAATTAAAGATAGTTTTGCCAAGGGTATCTCCTGCACCTCCAATGGCACTTTAACGACCATGAGCTTGAGTGCCTTAGGGATTGATTTGCAACGGGATGGAACTGCTAAATTTAATTCTGCCTCATTTGCAACGGCAAGTGCTGCGGGTTTGCGCGATACCTTGGCCTTGGGGGTCACCATGGGCTATGTGAGTAGTACGAGTAACCTTAATACATTCTTGACTGCACAAGTCAAAACAGGCGGAGCCTTAAGTAGTCAAATTACTTCTGAAACAACCGCGGTGCAGGACCTTACCAAACGCAAAGATAATTTACAGATTCGTTTGAACTCGATTAAAACTAGTTTAGTGTCTCAGTATTCCTCTTTAAACGCTTTACTCTACCAACTTAGCTCTACCAGCAACTCTCTGACGAGTGCACTTGACGCTCTGACCAACAGTCAGCGAAATAACTAATTCATAAGGAATCATCATGGGATCTAAATCCGCTCTTGCCTACGCAGCCAATAATGTTGAAACAGGCGTAGTCGCTGCTAATTCCTCTCAACTGATTGTGTTGGTCTACGAACGTTTATTTGATCACCTCAAGATCGGTAAGAAAGAGTTGGAGAATGGCCGCTACGCAATAGAGTCGTTTACCAAAGCGCATGACTTGATTCAACAGGGCTTGGTAGCTTGTATTGATTACCAAGAGGGCGGTGATATTGCTCAAAGCCTGGGAGCTATTTATGAATGGTCCTTGCGCGAAATCATTAATGCGCGAGTGACCAAGTCACCCCAGAAGATCCAAGAAGTATTGGATGTACTAACCCCCCTCTATGAAGCCTGGATCAGCTTAGCACCCCAAGAGCCCATCCCGGTTTTGCAGGCGATCAGCTCTAGTAACCCCGCGAAAGTTGCCGCAGCCTATTAAGATCATTCCCCACGTCTAGGCCTCTAAGCATGCAGGCTTAGAGGGTATGACTGCCCGATTGCCATTACCCATTTCCACGATTTAGCCGTAATATAGAGGTGTGCGCCAGTTTGGCTAAGTGCGCAGGAAATTACGGATTGATAGGGGGTTAGGGTGGCAATACAGATACCGACCACTGGCATACCAGCAAACCCAATTGTGGAGTTTCATCGCAACGATTTGGTGAATCCACCGGGCGCCCCATCTGTTGTTGAAAC
>RFQL01000185.1 GCA_009924985.1 Burkholderiaceae bacterium
TTCTATCGTTTATGACCGACCAATCAATTGCCCTCCATATGTTTTTTAAGTATTTTGCTTTATCTGCTTGGTAGTCCAATGACCATGCATGCTCCCAAAAATCTATCAGCAGTATGATATCTGATCGTATTTCGTGGTTGGCAATGGTTTTAATTTTACCATTGCGAGCAAGATAAACCCAACCACTTCCTTGTATTGCCATGGCAGCGGTTTCAAATTCTGCTTTCATATCATCGAAACTGCTGAACTTTTTATTGATGAATTCTAAACTGGTTCCAGTAGGCTTATTACTGCCAGCAGGTGCTTTTAACTGTGGGAAAAATATGTTATGTAAGAACGCACCGGCTTGATTAAAGCGATCGTCGCCCTCGCCTCGGTTATATCTATCAACGTAACCTTTGGCTAATTTACCATAATGGTAGTCAATGGTTTCTTTACTCATTACAGGTGCCAGATCATTACTACTATAGGGCAGTGGTTCTAATACCAGTTTTTCTCTTTTAGATTCAGTAAGTTCTATGAACCTTTTTAGGTCGCTTAATGATTTTTCCATATAAGTATTTATAGAGGTTAAATAAACTTACATTATTTGAAAAGGATTCAAAATGGAACTGATTATCGTTTTAGCCATTGTAGGCATCATTGTAGCCTTCTTAGTTATGCAGAGAAGAAAAGATTCAACAGGAGAATCTCAACCGACTAAAGACTGGTCAACTGAGACTGTTGAACCTGCTGCTCCATACAAAGTGGAAACACCTGCACCTCAAGTTGAAGAGGTCGCTGTTGTTGCAACGCCAGTTAAGGAAGTAATCCCTGAGGCAGTTGTTGAAGTACCTGAGGTTGTAGTCGAAGCAGCGCCTGCCAAAAAGCCTCGTAAGGCTCGTGTAGCCAAGCCTAAGGCAGTGGTGGAAAAAGTAGTTGAAACAACTGCCAAAGGCTCAAAAAGAACTCGCTCAAAGAAGGTCTAATTCCTGAGCATACTTGGCCAGTTTTGAACTGGCCAAGTCTTTTGCCTTTGATTCGCACATAATATCAAATTGTGCCAGGAATCTCAATGCCCAATGATTGGTTGCATGATTCCAGAAATAATCGCTATGAGCGCGAAGTTTCTGCTTTTTATATCCCTTCTTAAGAAGTGACTCCATAAATGGAGCGCCACCTGGATCATGGCCTACCAGTAGATCCTCACGGCTGACACTATAATGCAGAGTGGGGCGCACACCACGCCAACTTTCCACGACACGTTGGACACGCGGATCAGCAGGGATAATGTATTCACCCTCCCTAACCCAATGATGATGAATGTCAAGCACAATAGGCACGAGATCAGATAAAGATAAGCAATCATCTAGCCCCCAGGCGTTTTCTTCGTTTTCGATAGTGAGACAATTACGGGCTTCCGGTGAGAGTCTACCGTAGGCACTGCGAATACCCTCGGGACCGGCTCTACCGGCGATGTGGACGTTGATCTTGAAATCTTGAAATTTCTTGCCGTATCCCATCCAACGGGCCATATCCGCATGGTATTCAAACTCCTCTATCGACCGATTGACAATATCAGGGTCAGTGGAAGCAAGAACAACAAACTGACCAGGATGAAAGCTAAGACGTACATTGTGTTCACGAGCACTATTGCCAACAGCACCAAGAATGCTGCTGCAACGTTCCCTAACATCACTGCGCTGACAAAAATACCGCCAAGTGGATTCAGTATACATAGGAAGCATATCACTGCCAATACGCACCATCCGAAGGTTCTCATTTAATGTTCCTATGTAATCAACCAGCCGTTGTGTTGCTGCCAGATTATGATTTACTATCTCCCACAATCGCTCTTCGGCAACATCACGCTTCTGCCTATTTAGCCATGCTACAGTGGTGCTCTTAAAGTTGAGTTCGGGAACAGCCACAATACGTCCTTTAGAGTCGATTGTGGATGGCTTACAGGCAAAACCAATACGTTTAATCATTGATAAGATTTTGGCAGAGTTGTTGAATTTCTTGTTTAGTAAGGAAGAAGTTATAGGTCGATCGATCTGTAACTTCACCACGATCATTAAGGCATTCGTTAATTAGTTCGAGACTACGAAGCCCTTCTGGTTTTAGACAGGAGGATACCTTGCCTACAAGTCTAAAATCCTCTCTTTCTTTAACAATAAATTCTTTCATTTGTTTTCCTTTACTTTTGACAAAGACCATGATCCATCTTCGTTATCATGCCATTCTAATGTATCGCCATCGACCCACCCTTGCATAGTCAGCATGTCTGCAGGCAATGGCAAAATTAGTTCTCCAGTTTCTGGATCTTCT
>RFQL01000186.1 GCA_009924985.1 Burkholderiaceae bacterium
CAACGTGCCGCTCAATTTATGAAGACCGATACTGATCGCTGGCGTAAGGTGATTGACTACGCCAAAATCATGGATTAAAACAGGCCCATAGCTACTACATCCGCTTGTATCACATAAGGTATTTGGCCTGCCCAGCACGATTCGAACGTGCGACCTACGCCTTAGAAGGGCGCAACTTTAAAAACCGCAATAGTCTCTTATTGGCCGTTAGCTGCCCCTCAGACCACAATCTATCGGCATCACCTTTAAAAATGTGCAGTAATTGCCTACACACTTTCTTAATCTCACAAGCGTTACTTAAAGTAACGCTCAAATGACCAAACCTCACCATTCCACTCTCTAGCCTACTTTTCGTGAGTTTTAGGTTGAGTCTAGGTTCTCAGGTTATGAGAGCAGACGACATTGGTAGTCGGCCCGTTGATCAAACAAAACAACCGTTACTTTACGTAACGGTTGTTTTGTTGCTGACTTTTTTACCTAGGCATTTTCTAATGCCCGTTCAGCTTTGTTGTAATGTGCTCCCGGCGATTGCGTATTGACGTCTTCAGTAATGTCCGTAAATTCAGTAACGTCTACTACATCGGAAATATCAATGGCATTAAAACCATCAAGAGAATGTTTTATTTCACCGTCAACTGTCTCCGGCACTTCTTCCACAGTCTCAAATAAAGTATTAAAGTGCGCTTCCTGCTCAGGCGATAGTTTTGGGACCTCTGCAACACGATTTAAAAAGATATCCACGTTTTCATCCCAAACTTTACCTGGTACAAGCGGCCCTAAACCCAGATCATCCAAAGTAGCCTCCCCTGTTCTTAATTTGTCTCTTAGTTCATCGGCCCTAGCCCGCAATGCTTTTATTTTTGGCTTGACCTGATCAATATCCTTACAGAGATTTGTAGCAAGTTTTTTAAGTACGAAATTTTCTAGCTCTGTCTCAGCTGGCAATTTACATACCACGTTATAGCTGCCATTGACCTGCGTGCAAACCAAGTACTCAAACTCGCAATGGTTGCTGTAAATATCATCAAACTTTGCTGGCGCTGGGAAGCGTGCAAAAGGCACGTAGCTCCGCGACTGTAAAAATTCTCGGGTGAGTAATAGGCGCTCATCTTCCAGTTGCTGCTTTAATTCTGCTGCTAGATTTTCTTCTTCACTTAATTTCAGTTTTTCAATACCGCCTTTGCTGCTGATTAAATCCGGCAGTTCAGCGGCTTTATAGTGGCACGCCATCGCTGTCTCGATTGCCCTGGTATAGACGTGCGCTGTTTTACGGTCAGCTCTAGTAATATATTTGACAAGCAAAGCAACATCGCTGGTGTTTTCTTGCACCTTAATATTTGCCTCTTTTAGCTTATATCGTAGGTTAAAGAATAGATCGTCCCTATCTGGGCTGGCTTCAAACTGCTCAGCTAGTCCCATAATTTTTGACAATAACTCATAGAGTTTTCGTCTGCCAGTAATAATATATTTGTCATTAAATAGATCGTGTTCTGTAGCCAACTCTTCAGCTTGGCTAATCAGTGATTTGTTAACTACTAATTGATCGTTGTTCATTTTGATTTCCTTATTGAGTTTGCTTATGCAGCGCCAGTAGCGGCGCTGCATTCATTACTATTAGTGATAGCGATAGGCGTTAGGACGTATTGGGCTTTCAGAGTTAATTTCTGAATGGCAGTTATATTTGACGCCTAAGCGATCACATGCCTCGATTAATGCATTGCCAATTTCTGAGTCATCAAATGAGAAACCAAGTTCCTCAAATACGATGCTTGATGCTTCCTGCATAATCCAGACATCGTCGTCTGTGAGCGGAATTTGATTGGCGATCTTAAATGATGCCTCGTGTACCTTATCTATGCAGTCCGAACACATGTTCGCCTCAAGGCATTCCATGATTGGGTCAACGTCGGATTCATCTTCACTGCACTCATCCACAAGTCCCAGCGACATATTCATATGGTCGACCAAGCCATCACGATCTATGAATTTCATGCCATAGCGCTTGGCCGCTTTTATGCGTGCTTTTGTTACCTGCGAATCTTTTAAACACAAGCCATGCACGTCCATCGTTAGCTGATCAATACGATCAAGCACTTTTAGATCCTTACGGTTTAGTTTTACACGCTGACTTACCTTGCTGATTGCTTTTGTATACTGCGCCAATTCCTCCTGACTTAACCCTTCCTTAATGGTGCTACTAACATCTAGCAATCTAATTTCAGTACCGGACAACATGATTTTGTCCGCACTGACCATCCCAAATTTCACTAAATTTTCCATCTTGTACTCTCCTAA
>RFQL01000187.1 GCA_009924985.1 Burkholderiaceae bacterium
CCCCTGGAGCCTGAAAGCTATAGTCAGTCGGTAGCCCAAACTGTTTACGATGCAGAGGGAACATCACATATTCTCTCACTGTATTATAAAAAGGTAAATTCAGCAGACTTAATTTTGACTGACTCTGGTAGCACAGGAACCTCATTAACATTTAGCGTTGAGCAGCAAATAGGAACCACGCTTAATGGTGAACAAACAAATCGACTTGCAACCACAGCAGTCGCATCTTCGGTTTCAGGAAGTACGCAAACGCTAGAAAATATTTCTACAACTTATGTGAGTGGTGGAATCGAGGAAGTAGATGGTGTTAAAACGATCACTGGATTAACAAGCGGAAATAACCAAACTAATACGGTTACCTTTTCTGGATTAAGTGCTAACCAAACTATTAATTTAGGGGGGCAGATCTTAACAGCATCTGCAACTATGACAGCGGCTCAGGTTGCAACAGCATGGGCATCACAAACAGTAGACGCGGCGCTTGGGAGTTTTTCAACAACTAACTTAACTAATTGGAATGCAACAGGTCTATCAGGAGTAGATGTTACATTTGTTAGGACCTCTACTGGTACTGATTTATCCAATATTGGAACGGCTGGAAAAGCATCAGTAGCGACTGCAGCTGCCACAACTGCATACCTTGATGGTGTTTACAAAAATGTTGCACTAACGGGAATGACTTCTGGAGAAAACAGTGCTAAGGCTACAGTAACGGTTTCAGGCGGCGTTGTTACAGATATTAGTATTACTGAGACTGGCGCAGATTACACTGCTGGAGAGACGCTAGTTGGATCATTTGGCGATGATGATGAGCAAGATGTAATTGTCAGAATAAATACACAAATAACAACGGCCGTTACTGGAGAAGGAGCTCTCGGAGCAACGTCAAGGGTTGAATTAAGCGACGGAACAATTATGGTCCTTCGGCAGTCTAGTTTTGATGGCGCAACCGATACAAAATATATAGTAGAGGTTGATCGATATGCTGTATTCGCTACGCTTGATGGAATAGCCGTTGGCGCAGACACTACAGGAACTGGGCTTACGGAAATTACTTTAGACGGTGAAACAAATGATGAGCAAACTTCATTAGGAACTATGGCGTTTGTGGCAGGAAAAAATCTTGACTCATTAGCACGTGACGCTTACGACACGCCACAATTCGCAACTAAAATTACGATTAATGCGGGCGGAACTGGGAATGAGGGTGATGATTGGGGCCAAACAGTCAATGGCGGAGCTGTAAATTTTGTTCTTTACAGTACTGACTCCACAGGATATTCATCTTCAGCACAAACTTATACCAATGACCAAGATGGCTCGCCAACTGCGCAGCTTCAATCGTATTCATTTGATTCATATGGAAAATTAACAGCCCTGTACGATAATGGCGTATCAATTACAAAGGGACAATTAATCCTTGCTACCTTCAATAACTTTGAGGGATTGATTCCAGTTGGAGGAAACGGGTTTCAGGCTTCTGATGCTTCAGGTGACCCACTAGAAGATACACCGAATGGTTCACAAATGGGTGCTATACGCGCACAAGCAGTTGAGGAGTCCAATGTGGACTTAACCCAGCAATTAGTTAAGCTCATGGTCTTGCAGCGTGCCTACTCGGCTGCTTCACAGGCTACCAAGGTTCAGGTTGCAACACTCGTTGACGATACATTACGTATCGGTCAATAAGCTAACCTATAAGATCCATTAGCCATCATGATTAATCGCTTCGCCTACGTCTCGATGACCGGTGCTAAGGCATCGACCGAGCAATTGGCGGTAACAAGTAATAACTTGGCTAATGGTCTGACACCGGGGTTTAAAGAGGTAATTAGTGCATTTCGCGCTGTGCCATTACGGGGTGATGGTGAGCCATTTAAGGGGAATGGAGCTGACTCACGTGTATTTGCAATAGATAGCACTCCCGGGAGTAATTTTACTGCGGGGTCCGTGCAAACAACAGGTAATCCACTAGATGTGGTTATAAAGGGTGATGGATTTTTCGCTGTGCGTCGACCCGATGGACAAGAAACGTATACCAGAGCGGGTAAGTTTATGGTTGATGAAAACGGCACATTAAAGATTGGTAAAGATATACCAGTAGTGGGTACAGGCGGTCTGATTACAATACCGCCCAACGCTACTGTACAAATTGCAGAAGATGGTGCGGTATTTACTCAGTTACCGGGAACCCAGTTCTTAAATCAGGCAGGTAAGTTGAAATTGGTAAACCCCAATCCGAATAGTTTGCAACGCATGGAAGATGGTTTTTATGACATTCCAGG
>RFQL01000188.1 GCA_009924985.1 Burkholderiaceae bacterium
GCTTGATTATTGGCATTAGTATTTCAAATAAAAATAAATACAATGTCTACAAAAAAAAAGCTCCTGAAGATTTAGGGCAACACACACTGATTGCTCAAGCGAGAGTTCAAGTTACGGGTTTTGCCGAACTCATCGATAAATTTGAGAAAAAACTTTCTATTCTGGGTCGTAGTCCATCTACTTTCAAGAATTATACACGGCATATTGCTAAGATGTCGATTCATTTCGATTGCCTACCAACAGAACTTGATGAGGATCAAGTTATAGATTATCTTCATTTACTTCAACAAGAGCACAACACTCCTTCGGATTCTTATTTTAAGCACACGGTATATGGTTTGCGTATGTTATTCAAGTGTGAGGGCATAAAGCCTCATGATATTGGCTTACCTCCTATCAAAGGTCCTAATAAACTTCCAGTTGTGTTGTCTAAACAAGAAATGTGGCGATTGCTAAGTGCCCCTGACTTATTGAAGCATAAGATACTTCTTGGTTTGTTGTATGGCTGTGGGCTGCGGTGTTTGGAAGCTCGAAATGTTCGCTTACAAGACCTTGATTACGATCGTAAGATGCTCCATGTTTTACAGGGCAAAGGAAAGAAGGATCGTTATGTACCATTGAGTGAACATTTGATCCGTGGGTTAAAGCAGTATATTGATGCAGAGCGACCTGAAGAGTGGCTCTTCAACGGTCAACCACAAGATAATCGCAAAGGAGGCGACTTCGATAGTCGCTACTCGCAGAAGGGTGTGCAATGGGCAGTGAAGAGCGCTTCTAAGAAAGCAGGCATTATCAAACATGTCAACGTGCACACACTAAGGCACACTTGTGCGACTCACCTTTTGGAGGATGGTATGGATATCATGACTCTCAAGGCATTTTTGGGTCATGAGAGCATCGAAACTACGATGATGTATCTTCACATAGCGCAGTGCGAGCGCCTAAAACCGTTCAGTCCGTTAGATACCTTATTTGCATCATGCGCTCCGAGTACGAAGTAGCCGATGTTCTTAGACAATCATGGAATGATGTAGTATCCTGGGGCCTCAACGGTTGGCAATTGCGTACACTTCGTGCGATCAAAGAATGTCGTACATTGGCACTTGGTGGTCATATAGATGGGTGTGATAGCTGTGGGCATATTCAGGTCAGTTATAACAGTTGTAGAAATAGGCACTGTCCCAAGTGTCAGGGCCATAAGCGTGTGGAATGGATCGAGGCAAGAGAGTCGGAGCTCCTGCCAGTTCCGTATTTTCATGTGGTTTTTACATTGCCTGATGCTTTAAATGGCCTTGCCATTCATAAACCAAAGATCATTTATGATGCCTTGTTTAAGGCTGCATGGGAGACCATTGTGGCGTTCACTGGTCAGAACAATAAAGCTGGGATGATTAGCATTCTGCATACGTGGGGACAGAACCTGTCTCTCCATCCACATATTCATTGCATCATTCCAGGAGGTTTTGTAAATCAAAACGAGGTATGGAAGCTCTCCAAGTCTAAGGGTAAATTTCTCTTTCCGGTCAAGGCAATGAGTAAGGTATATCGAGCCAAATATGTGGCAATTTTGAGAGCCTCTGACCTTGTAATAGAGCAAGAGATTTTTGACGCGCTCTTCAGAAAAGATTGGGTTGTGTACGCTAAACGACCCTTCGGGTCTCCAGCATCTGTAGTAGAGTACCTAGGACGATACACCCATAAAATTGCGATCTCCAATCATCGGATATTGGCCATCGACGATCAGACTGTGACCATATCGTATAAGGATTACAAAGACGAAGGTCAAAAGAAAACACTTACCCTCACCCACGGTGAGTTCGTACGTAGATTTGCTTTACATATCTTACCCAAGCGATTTGTAAGAATCAGGCACTATGGCTTCTTGAGCAGCACTTGGAAGCGAAGCAAATTACCCGATTTACAAGATAAACTCAATAACAAAACTAGATCTTGTTTACCTGAAAAAACAAAGAAAACGCTTCATAAAACATGTCCATGTTGTGGAACAGGGCAAATGTTTACTATCCTAACTTTTGATGGCCGTGGCCCACCTGATCAGTTTGTTAAGTCTGAACCCCATCATCACAATTCCTGTGTTGCTTAAGCTTCATGGGTAGGGGTTGGTATGCCATTTATCGAATTATAAACAGATAAACCTTGTTTAAGAATACCAAAAAACCACTAATGCACAACCAATTTAAAGCAGTACTTAGCTTCACGTCTCCGATGCCCTAATTTTCATTTGACGTTATCTCCATATAATATTATAATTTCGTTTTC
>RFQL01000189.1 GCA_009924985.1 Burkholderiaceae bacterium
CACTCACATCTTAGCCCGCCACGTTGAAGGCGCATCGCATATGGCCGAGGGCTATACGCGTGCTAAAGCCGGCAATATTGGTGTGTGTATCGGCACATCAGGCCCCGCTGGTACTGACATGATTACCGGTTTGTACTCCGCCATCGCCGACTCCATTCCTATTTTGTGCATCACCGGTCAAGCACCCCGTGCACGCCTTTATAAAGAAGACTTCCAAGCCGTTGATATCGAGAGCATCGCGAAGCCAGTGACCAAGATGTCGGTCACCGTGCGTGAGCCAGGCTTAGTGCCCCGCGTATTCCAACAAGCATTCCATGTGATGCGCTCTGGCCGTCCTGGCCCTGTCTTGATTGATTTGCCTATTGATGTGCAGTTGGCTGAGATTGAGTTTGATATCGATACCTATGAGCCATTGCCAGTCTACAAACCATTTGCGAACAAGAAGCAGATCGAAAAAGCCATGGAGATGTTGATGGCTGCCGAGAAGCCCTTGATCGTTTCAGGTGGTGGCGTGATCAATGCCGATGCAGCAGATCTCTTGGTGGAGTTTGCAGAACTCACCAACATTCCAGTGATCCCAACCCTAATGGGCTGGGGCACGATTCCGGATGATCATCCATTAATGGCCGGTATGGTTGGTCTACAAACCTCGCACCGTTATGGCAATGCCACCATGTTAGCTAGCGACTTTGTTCTTGGTATTGGTAATCGTTGGGCAAACCGTCATACAGGATCTTTGGAGGTATACACCAAGGGTCGTAAGTTTGTACACGTGGATGTGGAGCCAACCCAAATTGGTCGCGTGTTTAATCCCGACTACGGCATCGTATCGGATGCGAAGGCAGCCCTTGAGCTATTTGTTGAAGTAGCTAGAGAGTGGAAAGCCAAAGGCAAGCTCAAGAACTACAGCGACTGGGTTGAGCGTTGCCAAGAGCGTAAGAGTTTGATGCTGCGTAAAACTAACTTTGATAATGTGCCGATCAAGCCACAGCGCGTGTATCAAGAAATGAACGAAGTTTTCAAGCGCGACACCATTTATGTATCCACCATTGGTCTCTCGCAGATCGCAGGCGGACAGTTCTTGCATGTGTATGGTGCGCGTCAGTGGATTAACTGCGGACAAGCAGGTCCATTAGGTTGGACAGTGCCAGCCGCATTGGGCGTACTCGCTGCAGACCCAACCCGTACCGTGGTTGGTCTTTCTGGTGATTACGACTTCCAGTTCTTGATTGAAGAGTTGGCAGTAGGTGCACAGTTCCATTTACCGCTCGTGATGGTATTGGTCAACAACAGCTACCTCGGTTTGATCCGTCAAGCACAGCGTGGCTTTGATATGGACTACTGCGTGCAGTTGGCCTTTGATAACATCAATGTTCACGATGAGAACCTCAAGGGCTATGGCGTAGACCACGCCAAAGTAGTTGAAGGCTTAGGCTGCAAATCCTTACGTGTAATCAACCCTGCCAAGATCCAAGAAGCATTGATCGAAGCGCAGAAGATGGCAAAAGAGTTCCGTGTCCCTGTCGTGGTTGAGATCATCCTCGAGAAGGTCACCAACATTGCTATGGGTACCGAGATCAACAATATCAATGAGTTTGAGGATATTGATTGCCGTCACCCAGCCGGTACTGAGGGATTGGTTACTGCCGGTCTTTTAGAATAACCCTAACTCAATCAACCCATAAAGGAACTGGAATGCCCAAGTTTGCCGCCAATCTCTCCATGTTGTACAACGAAGTTCCATTCATGGAGCGTTTTGATAAAGCAGGGGCGGCAGGCTTTAAAGCAGTCGAGTTCCTCTATCCCTATGCATTCTCAATAGCCGATATCAAAGCTAAATTAGTTAGCAATGGTCTAGCGATAGTGTTGCATAACATCCCTGCGGGTGATTGGGATGGTGGTGAGCGCGGTATTGCCTGTTTACCAGATCGGGTGACCGAGTACCGAGCGGGTGTTGCCAAAGCAATCGAGTACGCCAAAGTCTTGGGTGTGCCACAACTGAACTGCTTAGCCGGCAAAGCACCTGCTGGCGTAGATCGTAAGATCTTGCACGACACCTTTGTGGCAAACCTTAAATACACTGCCGCAGAGTTTAAGAAGAATGGACTCAAATTACTCATTGAGCCCATCAACACCTTTGACATCCCTGGCTTCTTTCTCTCGACCACCGCTCAAGGTATTGCGATCTTGGATGAAGTCGGTGCCGATAACGCCTTCTTGCAATACGACATCTACCATGCACAACGGATGG
>RFQL01000190.1 GCA_009924985.1 Burkholderiaceae bacterium
TTCTTGTGTACCATTTTATTTTCCTTTATTTAAATATTCTTCAATCATTGCTTCTTTGTCATCATCGTACAAATCCTCAAAAGGTACGAAGTGATTTTCTCCACAGCATGAGCCAGTTGTTTTAGGCTCAGTACAGTAACAGCAGTAGTCACCATGCGATAAATCCTTGATTGCGTCTTGTCTTGTAATCATTGGATTCTTTCGATAGGCTTTGCTACAAGCCACTTGTCACCCAACTGGCGTACTGACTTCACCCATTGCTTTTGATAGCTTCTAATGACCTCTGGGGGGGCATCGTAGGTGCGGAATATCTTACGGACATGGGTTAGGTAGCGTGTGTTCATTAACCTCTCCAAGCCAGTAGTACACCGATACCGCCAAAGATAACGATGGCTAACACATACTCAACTAGCGTCTGAATAATCTTACTTTTCATTTGGTTCTCCTTAAATTGGGGGACTAAGCCCCCTGTTAATTTAGTTTAAAATTAAACGTCCTGTTAAACCCCTAGACTTTAAGCAATCAATTGCGTTCTCAATTGCTTCTCTGCGAGAGTGCCCATAAAACACAGGTGGAATGTTTGTGTCTGGCAAAGCACAATCAAACTCCACAATCCAAGCTGGAGGAACAGTAGCCCGAATTCTTGGGTTATATTGTTCTTCTTGAAAGTAGCAATCTGCGTTAAATAACTTAGTCATCTTGATTTCCTTAATTACCCATTTGCGTTTTGCTGTGGGCTAATGCAAGTATAGCAAACTAAACACATAGGTCAACAATTATTTTCTAGGTATTTTCCCTAATGTTGTATTTTGTTAACTTTGCTATACTGATTGCATGGACAAACAAAAAGCTATCACATTGGCTGGCTCACAGAGTGAGCTTGCTAGAATCCTTGGCATAACTAGGGCGGCTGTCTTTCTCTGGAAGAACATCCCTAAATTACGCATTTATCAACTAAAAGAACTCAGACCAGAGTGGTTCAAATGACACAAGAAGCAATTATCAGGGCATTACAAAACGGCCCACTTACATCCTACCAAATGGAGAATCTGACAGGCATACCAAGAACATCTATTGTGGCTGCTTGCAAGAAGCTACACCACAAGAAGCAACTTACCTATGAAAAAATTAGGATGGGGCGTTCTTGGATTTCTAGGTATACGCTAGAGCCACACATGATTGTGGCTACCGAAGCTGCCAATGATGCGCCTCTGAACAAGCTAAATCCATTTGACATTCGTAATGCCAAGGGCATCTTTACCAAGGCAGAATATGCGGTGATGAACTCGCAAGCTAGAAGACTACTTGGTAAACCATTTACAGAAGAAATTACAAACAATCAATTTATCTGATATAGTGTTTTGAAGCATGGATAGATAAGGGGTAGCTACCTTATCGAAAAGAGAGCCTCCCCTCCTTCCATTGTTTCTTTTTGTAAGAGGGAGGACTGAGCGAGGAATATCATGCTTTTACAGCCAAAAAATTGGGCAGTCTTTCAACATTACAAAGACAGATGCCCTCCGTGGATAAAACTTCATCGTGACCTGTTAAACGATAGGTCTTATATGCGCTTGCCTATTGCTAGCAAAGCGATAGCACCTATGCTCTGGTTGCTTGCAAGTGAATCAAAAGATGGTGTTTTTGATGGCTCACTAGATGAGCTAGTCTTTCGTCTGCACATTACCAAAAAAGAATATCAAGATGGACTAAAGCCGTTGATTGATAACGACTTTTTTATACTTGTTAGCGGAGTGCTAGCAGAACGCAAGCAAGATGCTATCCCAGAGACAGAGGGAGAGGGAGAGAGAGAGGGAGAGACAGAGAAAGAGACAGATATGCCAGAAGGCGTTTCAATTGAAGTTTGGGATTCTTTTGTCAAACAAAGAAAAGCACGAAAGGCTCAGATTACTGAACGAGTAATGAAGTCAATCCGAGAGCAAGCAAAAATTGCAGGTTGGACTCTGGATAACGCTTTAAACGAAATTGTTGTTCGTAACTGGCAAACATTTAAATCTGATTGGGTTGCTGTTAAACCAAACCCTGCCGACAGAGTGAGGCTCACTGTTGCGCCATCAAATGAGCCTGACCCTGCGCTAGAAAAGATTAAAGCTGATGCGAAAAAAGCTGCAC
>RFQL01000020.1 GCA_009924985.1 Burkholderiaceae bacterium
GCTCACGGTCAAACGCTTACATCATCAACGGGGCAAGGTGATCTTACGTGCCGACAATCCTGACTACC
This sequence comes from Burkholderiaceae bacterium, assembly GCA_009924985.1. Taxonomy (GTDB): domain Bacteria; phylum Pseudomonadota; class Gammaproteobacteria; order Burkholderiales; family Burkholderiaceae; genus Polynucleobacter. The sequence continues at coordinate 69 of RFQL01000020.1, forward strand.
CCGATATTACGATTCAGAATGGACAAGAGTTGCAGATTTGGGGTGTCGTTGCCCACGTTGTGCACAAAGTGTGAATCATGCGCACGATGTTTGCCTTGGTCGATGGCAATAATTTTTATGTCTCTTGCGAGCGGGTCTTTAATCCACGCCTTGAGGGCAAGCCCGTAGTCGTTTTATCCAATAACGACGGTTGCATTGTGGCCCGTAGTCAAGAGGCGCGGGCTTTAGGAATTCGGATGGGAGCACCCTTCTTTGAAGCCAAGCACTTTGTGCAGTCACACGGCTTAATTTGGCTAAGCTCAAATTACACCCTGTATGGCGATATGAGCGCCCGCCTCATGGCACTGCTCGGTGAGCTCTCACCCCATCAAGAAATTTACTCCATCGATGAATGCTTCTTGGATCTAAGTGGCATGCGTTCGGATCTGCTTGCTCAAGCGCAAGCGATGCGCAAACGCATTAAACACTACCTAGGCTTACCCACGTGCATTGGCATTGGTCAAAGCAAGACCTTGGCAAAGCTCGCTAACCACATTGCCAAGAAGCGCCCCGATTACAAAGGTGTATTTAGTTGGGGGCATTGCAATCGCTTAGAAGAAGATACGCTGATGAGTAGCATTGAGCTGAGTGAAGTTTGGGGGGTTGGTCGACGTCTGACAATTAAACTCAATCAACTTGGTCTGCATTCGGTGTGTGATCTGAAATACGCCTCCACTAGCCTGATTCGTAAACGCTTTGGGGTTGTCTTAGAGCGCACTGTCAATGAACTCAATGGCATTAGCTGTCTTGATTTAGAAGAAACGCACGATGAGCATCTCGTCCGCAAGCACCAAATTATCTCCAGCAAGAGTTTTGGTAAACCCGTGACTCATCTTCCCGAATTACAAGAAGCAGTCGTTAGTTACGTCAGCCGTGCTGCCGAGAAATTACGTCAGCAGCAATCCTTTTGCTCCCATCTCTTGGTCTATATTCGTACTAATCCATTTACCCAACAGGGTGAGCAATACGCCAAGAGCATCACGATTCCGCTCATTACGGGAACAGATGACACGCGCCATCTGGCCGAACTTGCAAGCTTAGGGGTTCAGAACATCTATCGCACTGGTTATGCCTATAAAAAGGCAGGGGTCATGCTATTAGGACTCTACCCAGCAGACCAAGCGCAAGCAGATTTATTTTGTGCCGCCCCAGACACGACGCGCTCACGCTCGTTAATGCAAATCATGGATCGCCTCAATCACACCTATGGCTCTAATACCCTAAGGCTCGCTGGGGCTGGTTTACGACCACGGTGGACCATGCGCTCCGTACAGCGTAGCCCCAACTACACGACCGCTTGGCACGAGTTAGCGCAGGCACAGGCTAATCGCTAATACAATCGATCATCAACAACCTACACACAGAAGGAAATCAATATGCGCAAATTATGGATGAGTTTTGGTCTAGCACTGAGCATCGTCACCCTCTCTTCGCTCGCTCATGCGGGCCCCAAGGTGGAGTTCAAGACCAATCAGGGTAATTTTGTGGTGGATCTCGAGTCAGATCGCGCACCAAAGACCGTCAATAACTTTTTAGGCTATGTCAAAAGTGGTTTTTATAACGGGACCGTATTCCATCGCGTAATTAATGGATTTATGGTGCAAGGAGGTGGCTTTACTCCGGAATTAGTGCAAAAGCCCACACAGGCCCCTGTGGTCTCTGAAGCGCAGAATGGTTTAAAAAACCAGAACTATACGATTGCAATGGCCAGAACTTCTGATCCAGACTCAGCGACTGCGCAGTTCTATATTAATGTCAAAGACAATCCGGGCTTGGATTACCCCAATGCGATGGGCAATGGTTACACCGTTTTTGGTCGAGTTATTTCTGGGCAAGCAACGATCGATAAGATCAAACAGACGCCTACTGGTATTGCATCAACGCCGCGTGGTCGCATGGCCGATGTGCCCAATACTCCTATTGTGATTGAATCGGCCACCATCCTGAAATAAACCAAATGTTCCTTCTAGACGATGTAAAGAGCAGTCGGGAGCATCCGAGCAGCCGACTCTATGAACACGTCAAACACGCGTGGCGCGTCGATCATGCCAGCGAGTTAGAGAACTGCTTTGCACAAATGCAAGCAGCCCTAGATCATGGTGATTACCTCGTTACCCTATTCTCTTATGAGTTAGGGTATTACTTTCAAGGCATTCCCTGCAAATATGGTGAGCACCTACCCTTAATCCGTGCTTGGTCATTTACGGGGGTAAACAAATGCTCCAAAGAAGAAGTGGATCACTGGTTAGCCGATGTCCTTGCAAAAGAAGATCAAGTCGTTGGTGTGATGAACCTACGAGATTCAATTACGTCGGAGCATTTTAATCGTGATATCACACGTATTCAGGAGTGGATCCGAAGCGGCGATACCTATCAAATTAATCACTCATACCGAATTACTGGGGAGGCTTATGGCTCGCAGCTTGCACTGTATGCTCAATTGCGCGAACGTCAACCGGGTCGTTATGGTGCTTACTTAGAAGATGGTAGTGATATCGTTTTATCACAATCTCCCGAACTCTTTATTAAACGCACTAATGGTATCTTCGAAGCGCAGCCCATGAAAGGCACCGCCGATGCGCGGCAGTTCGCACCCAGTGAGTTATCGAACGATCCCAAGAATCAGGCGGAGAATGTCATGATTGTGGATCTCTTGCGCAATGATCTAGGGCGTATCTCCGAGCCCGGTAGCGTTACAGTGCCGGCACTTTTTGAGGTTAATCGTCATGGCAATGTACTGCAGATGACCTCCACCGTTCAGGCCAAGGCGCGTCCCCAACTGAGCATGATCGAGATCTTGCGTGCTGTGTTCCCGTGCGGCTCAGTCACCGGAGCACCCAAGAAACGCAGTATGGAGATCATTCAGGATCTTGAGGACAGTCCACGCAATTGGTATTGCGGCGCGCTGGGCTGGTTTGATCCCAATGGCGACTTTGCACTTAGTGTTCCCATTCGGACTCTACAGGTGCAGCGTGATTCGGATTCCTCTACAGCGCAGTTTGTCTTGGGAGTGGGCGCTGGTATTACGATTGATTCAGATCCAATTGCAGAATATGAAGAATGCCAGATTAAGGCTGCGTTCTTATCGAGTCTGCCCAGCGGTGCTGGGCTCTTTGAAACCATTCGCTTTCATACAGAAGATGGTGTCAAACGTATTGCTCTTTACCGTGAGCACCTAGACCGTCTATCACATTCAGCCAAGGCTTTACGTATTCCCCTCGATATCAATGCGGCTAGCGCATTGTTAGAACAAAGCGCCATGCATCTGCCTACAACGTCTGCCTACCGAGTTCGTCTGGATCTTAGTCGTTTGGGTGAGTTATCCATCTCCAGCGCTGTCTTAGATGATTTGCCACCATCGGTGAAGGTATTTTGGGCGCATGAGATTTTAGAGGGTGCCGCTCATTCTTTGAGGATGCAATCCAATAATCCTTTATTGCTTCACAAAACTACGCAACGTAGTCTGTATGACTTGGCATGGCAAAAAGCAGTTTCTCTGGGTGGCTTTGATGCATTGTTCATCAATGAACGTGGTGAGTTAACCGAGGGTGGTCGCACCACTATTTTTATTCGCCCGCAACACTCGGGTGAGTGGCTTACCCCACCCCTCTCGGCCGGCGTGCTTCCTGGAGTGATGCGTGCAGCAATCTTGCGTGATCCTGCACTCAAAGCCCGTGAGGCTAACCTGACTATTGACGATGTCATCGGTGCCAATGAAATAATGCTGAGTAATGCCCTGCGTGGAATGATCAAAGCCCATTTATGAACTATTGCCCCTCTTGTGGTTCGAGCATCGCCCTTTTAGTACCTGCCGATGACACCCGCCTACGGCATGTGTGTTCACAATGCAAAGAGGTTCACTACCGCAATCCACGCAATGTGGTCGGCACTATTCCGATTTGGGAAAACCAGGTCTTGCTTTGTCGACGAGCTATTGAGCCAAGACATGGTTATTGGACCTTACCAGCAGGATTTTTAGAGATTGGGGAGAGTACCGCGCATGGCGCGATTCGCGAGACCATGGAAGAAGCAGGGGCTGAAGTAGAGATTCAGTCCTTGTACTCGCTTTTAAATGTGGTCCATGTGGAGCAGGTGCATCTCTTTTATCTAGCCCAAATGCGAACACCGCAATTTGCAGCAGGCACAGAAAGTCTAGAGGTTGCCCTCTTTACTGAAGAGAACATTCCGTGGACTGAACTAGCCTTCCCTACCGTGAAGCAGACCTTGCAGTGGTACTTTGCCGATGCACGAGCTGGACACCTCGGAGATCTTGAGGTTCGGACGCGCGATATTCTACCGGGTGAGCGAATCGGATGACGGTCTCTTCATGAGCACGATCCCTTGGCTTGGGCCTAGTGATCCATTCCCGGATCCACAAATACACAGCGATCCAGATCCCGAGGTTCCGGGACTGCTAGCAGTCAGCGAGCGGATTTTTGCTGGTCAGCTAGAGCGCGCGTATCGCAGTGGAATTTTTCCATGGTACTCCGTGCGTCAACCCGTCTTGTGGTGGTCACCCGATCCCCGCATGACCCTGAACCCAGCGGATTTAAAAATTAGTCATTCACTACGTAAATCTATCCAGCATTTTATGGACGACCCCTACGTGCAATTGCGTGTGGATCATGACTTTAGTGGCGTGATGCGAGCCTGTGCGACCACTGAACGCGCTGGCCAAGATGGCACTTGGATTACCCATGAGATTATTGATGCCTATAGCGCTCTGCATGAGCAAGGCTATGCCCATTGCATCTCGATCGAACAACACGCGAAGACAGTCGGTGGGCTGTATTGTGTTTGTCTTGGCAAAATGGTCTTTGGGGAGTCCATGTTCTCGCGGGTGAAGGATAGCTCCAAGCTTGCTTTAGCAGCCTTATGTGCATGGTGCTACGATCATGGTGTGACCTTAATTGATTGCCAACAAGAAACTGCCCATCTGCGCTCACTCGGTGCCAAACCGCTGCCGCGCAATTCTTTTTTGCAGCATCTGCAGCAAGCACTAACTCAAAAAGAGCCTTGGCCGTGGAACTTTGATAAGACCGTTCTTCAGAAATATCTTGTATGAGTCGTATTCAAGAACTTCCCATCACGGCCATTCAGTTTTATGCAACGGCACCCTATCCATGTAGTTATTTGCCTGATCAAATTGCTCGCTCTCAAGTGGCCACCCCTTCTCATGCGATTGGAGAGGATGTCTACAGCAATCTTGTAAATGCTGGCTTTCGTCGCAGCGGCTTATTTACTTACCGACCCTATTGTGATGATTGCAAAGCATGCATTGCGACACGTATTCCAGTACACCACTTTCAGCCCAATCGTAGCCAGCGGCGTAGCATGAAGCGTCATTCGGGTTTACAGGCGCAGGTTCTGAGTTTGGCGCATCATGAGGAGCACTACCGTCTTTACCAGGACTATCAGGCGCAACGCCATCATGGTGGCCAGATGGAAAATGACAATCAAGAACAGTACATGCAGTTTTTATTACAAAGCCGGGTGAACTCACGCATCGTTGAATTTAGAGACGGGCCAGACGACTCTCATCCTGGTCGCCTCCGTATAGTGAGCATGATTGACGTAGTTGAGCATGGCATTTCTTCGGTTTATACCTTTTACGATGCCAGTGTGCCAAACGCTAGCTATGGCACCTACAGCATTTTGTGGCAGATCGATCAGGTTCAGCAACTCGGTCTTCCTTACCTCTATTTAGGCTACTACATCGCACAGAGTCCTAAAATGGCATACAAGATCAAGTTTGCTCCAATCGAAGGGTTGATCGATGATCAATGGCAAAACCTGAATTCTGCACCGCACGATGATTGATACCTACCCCCTCCTGCGCCCACTGCTGTTCTCAATGGATCCCGAGGCGGCCCATGACTTCTCCTTTAATCAACTCGATCGTCTCGAGCGTTGTGGTCTGCTGAGTGGTTTGATTGGTAAGCCACTCATTAGACCAGTTCAGTTATGCGGTATTGCATTTCGGAATCCCGTTGGTCTTGCAGCGGGTCTTGATAAAGATGGCAAGCATATTGATGCTCTAGCAAGCCTTGGATTTGGTTTTCTGGAAATCGGTACGGTAACCCCCAAGGCGCAGCCTGGCAATCCTAAGCCTCGCATGTTTCGTTTACCAGAGGCAAATGCTCTGATTAATCGCATGGGATTTAATAATGATGGTGTGGATGCCTGTGTTGAGCGGGTCAAGCGCTCGCGCTTTTATCAATCTGGCGGTGTCATTGGTTTAAATATTGGCAAGAATGCCAGCACAGCCCTAGAAGATGCCAGCAAAGATTATGTTATTTGCTTAAACACCGTCTATCCGGTTGCTACTTACATCACTGCCAATATCTCATCCCCAAATACGAAGAACCTGCGCGATCTTCAAGGTGAGGTTCTGCTGCGACAACTCTTATCTGCCTTGCATGATGCACGCAAAGCCTTAGCCGATCAGTATGGCATTCGTAAGCCACTCTTCTTAAAAATTGCTCCTGACCTTGAAGAAAATGATTTACGCTTGATAGCCGACCTCTTACTCGAGTTTGAGATTGATGCTGTGATTGCGACCAACACCACTATTAGCCGGACTCCCGTTTGTAATCTTCCCCATGGCAATGAAGCAGGTGGCCTCTCCGGATCGCCCGTACTTAGCCTCTCGAATCAAACCATCCACCATCTCTTTCAGTATTTACAAAACCGGATTCCGATCATTGGGGTCGGTGGCATTCTCTCTGGGGAAGATGTCAGACAGAAGATCGATGCAGGCGCCAGTTTGGTGCAACTCTATACAGGTCTCATTTACAGAGGTCCTAAACTTATCAAGGACTGTGTTAGCGCCCTTGATTAAGCATTGCATTTTGGAATGCCGCTAGTAACAGCCCCTATTTTTGGATTACTATATCGTTTCACAATATGCAATAAAGCCAATATTCGCTACAATCACAGGCATGGATCGCAAAGCAACGAAGAACTCAGGAGAAGCTGGCAAGACCGCCATTCAGGTGGTCGAGCGCATGATGAACCTGCTCGATTGCCTAGCGGATCATGAAGAGTCTAGTAGTCTGAAATTACTCTCTCAACAGACAGGGCTGCACCCCTCTACCGCACACCGCATCCTCAATGATATGGTTGCGTGTCGACTCGTTGAGCGTGGTGATGGCGGCACCTATAAATTAGGTTTACGCCTGCTCGAACTAGGTAATTTAGTCAAAGAGCGCTTATCCGTCCGTGAAGCAGCTCAACTCCCCATGCGGGTCTTGCATAAACTCACGGGGGAGACCGTGAACCTCTCCGTTCGTCAGGGTGATGAAATTGTGTACGTGGATCGCGCATACAGCGAGCGCTCCGGTATGCAGGTGGTACGTGCGATTGGTGGCCGTGCGCCTTTGCATCTCACTTCGGTGGGTAAATTATTTTTAGCAGCCGATGATGCCAATCAGGTACGAGCATATGCCACTCGTACTGGTCTTGCAGGTCATACCCGCAATAGCATTACCCAAATTGCTAAATTAGAAAGTGAATTATCGAGCGTGCGCCATATTGGCCATTCGCGGGATAACGAAGAGCTGGAGTTAGGGGTCTGCTGTTTGGCTGCGGGCATCTTAGATGACACCGGCAAATTGGTTGCTGGTCTTTCCTTAAGCTCACCAACCGATCGTATGCAAGCCGACTGGCTCAAAGCTTTGCAAGATACCGCTTTGCAAATCTCTAAGGGCTTAGGTTACAAAGCGCCGCAGTCTAATCCTAAGAAATAATTAATACAGCAAAGAATTACATCGTCAAGCGACGAATCGCCTTAGGCTCACCGGGTTGATAGCTTTCTATCCAATCTTTGACGCGCACTGCGTCTGCAAAACGCGATTGTGTTCCCACAGAGTCTAAGAACACAAGGAGTAATGGCATTCCATTGACCTTGGCCTGCATTACTAAGCATCGGCCTGCCGCACTAATAAAGCCGGTCTTCTGTAAGCCAATCTCCATATCGCCGGCACGTACCAAACGGTTGGTGTTTAAAAACACCTGTGGTCTCTTATTAATCACCATGGTCATGTCTGGCCATACTGAGAAATCCCGAATTAATTTGTAGTTATAAGACGCAATCAGTAAGCGAGCAAGATCCTCGCCCGTAGAGACATTGCTTGCCAACAATCCCGTAGGGTCTGTAAAACTTGAATGGGTCATTCCTAAGGCATATGCCTTGTGGTTCATGGCTTCGATGAATGCGGGTACACCACCTGGATAATTACTGGCTAGAAGTTGTGAAGCACGATTCTCCGACGACATCAGAGCCAATAAGAGTGCTTCCTCTCGGGTCAGTTTGGTACCCAGCGATAAGCGAGACTTCGCATAAATTTTGACCTCGGCTTGGGTGATCGTTAAGACCTCATCCAATGGCGCATTGGAGTCCAGCACCACCATGGCGGTCATTAATTTAGTGATAGAAGCAATCGGCAAACTCACGTCGGGATTTTTCTCAAACAAAACCTCTTTGGTTTGTTGATCAATCACCATCGCCACACTAGACTTCAGACTCAGATCGTCCTGTTGATTACGTAAACCCATTGCAGTAGCAAACGATGGGCGATCGGGGGCCACTTTTTTACTTTTAGAACGATTAACGGTGGTCCGAACTTGCTTTGGATTGGAGGGTTTTTGTTTCTTAGTTTGGCTTGACTTTTGGGGCGGTGGCGACGACTGAGCTGCAACCGGATCAATGGCGCAAAGACTAATGCTAAGTACTGCTAACATCAAAATCCGGAGAGGGTGTTGGGTCCTTATCTGCCAACCAGATAAATTGGGCACTACTGGCTTTTGCAATCTACGCAATGCTCTCAATCAAAGCCCCAAAACAAAGTACTTCATCATGATAATAAAGTTATTGGGTTTTGGGTGAACTATTTTGCTGATAATTGACTAAGATCACCGCGGTCATGGTTAAGCCTAAACCGGCAAGCATCATGAGACTTAAAGGCTCATCAAACAATAGCCAAGCCATCAATGCTGTGGTTGGGGGTGTTAGATACAAGAGGCTCGTGACCTTGGTTGCAGCCCCCTTCCGAATCAATATGAATAACAAACTAATCGCACCAATCGAGGTGGGTAGGATTCCCCAGAGTAAGGCACCAATTACCGGCGCATTCCAGACAATCTCGCGGGTCTCAAAGAGAAGAGCCACCACTAAACAGAGTACGGTTGAGATAGAAAACTGAATCATTGATCCTGCTCGCAAATCAAATTGTGGGCAATATTTTTTTTGATAGAGCGTGCCAAAGGTGATGGCAAACAGGGCAGTAAGTGCAAAGAGATATGCAGCTAAAGGGATATTTGCAAAACTTGTTTTCTCAGCAACCACCAAGGCCACTCCGCCGATCCCTAAGAGTAATCCTAGCCACTGTTGATAACTTACCCGCTCGGATACCCACGAAGCGCTCCATGCGGTCAAGATCGGTTGCAGGCCCACAATCAATGCCACTAATCCAGCGGTCATGCCCAAACGGACAGCGCTCCATACGCCCATCACATACCCAAATTGCAATAGCGCGCCTGCAATAGCGATATGAATAGTTTGTGAGCGATTAGGCCAGACAGGCTTCCAAAATAGGATGATGACGCCCATCACCATGAGCACGCCTGTAAAGCGTATGAACAAGAAGGTGGAAGGCTCCATATAGGGCATGCCAAAACGGGCGATGATAAAACCCGTACTCCAGATAAATACAAAGATCGGCGCCGCTAAGGACTCAAGGGGGAAACGCTCTGACGCCGGACTCATAACTTATCGTTTCAATAATGAAGACGCAATTGTATGCTGATGCTCTGTAGCCAAGCGTATTGTTTGCGCATGAATCAATACGGTTTTCTTAATTGGATTTGCATAGCCTCCTGCCATCGCGAGTGCTACTGCGATTCCTTTCTTACTCGCAAACTCCAATACCGCACGATCGCGTGCAGCCATCCCCTCTTGGCTTATTTGTAAACGTCCCAGACGATCTTCGTAATACGGATCAGCACCAGCTAAATAGATTAAGAAATCGATTTCTTGCTCACTTAAGTAGCTTAGGGCCTGATCAAGCGCTTGCAAATACGCAGGGTCTGTTGTGCCATCAGGTAAGGCAATGTCAAGATCACTTGCCTCTTTTGCAAAGGGGTAGTTCTTTTCTCCAACAGCAGGATCATGTTGCAAAATGGAGGCGGTGCCATCCCCTTGGTGTACGTCAAGATCCAGTATCGCTATCTTCGAAAGATTCTTTGCCTTCGCCATTGGGTCTTTTAAAAGGACTCGCGCAGCAATTGCCGCATCATTAAATACACAAAACCCCGAGCCCTTATGACGATATGCGTGATGCGTACCACCGGCTAAATTAGCAGCAATCCCATCCACAAGTGCTGCCTTGCAGGCTGCTATGGTTGCTCCAGCCGAACGCCGTGAGCGCTCTACCATTTTGGCGCTCCAGGGAAAACCAATCTCTTTTTGTTGCGCCTCACTTAAGGAGCCATTAATGACCGCTTGTAGATAACTAGGGTCGTGTGCCAATAAGATCTCAGAATCACTTGCACTCGGGGCCTCAACGAGGTCTAGATTTGGAAACCCCAATACCGTATCGCGCAACATTTTGTACTTGGCCATTGGGAATCGGTGCCCCTCAGGCAATGGTAAGACGAAATGGTCACTGTAGAAAGCTTTCAATCGGGTAATTTAACTATTTGTATTTAAGTGATTGATTATATTAGTTAATTTATATTAGCTTTGGGGATAATCATATTTGTTGCATTGCAACATAAATGGATCTATAATCATTACAAATTGATTAATTAATCAATTCACCTTTTTAATAATCGGAGAGCCCTATGAACTTAACACCAGAGCAAATCGCTGCTGTACAAAAAGCTAATTTAGAGACCTTGGCTGGTTTAACCAACCAAGCAATCAAGAGCGTTGAGAAGTTAGTTGAACTCAATATGCAAATTACCAAAAACAGTATGAATGAGAGCATGAGTAATGCCAAAAAGACCCTTGAAGTTCGTGATCTTCAGCAATTGATTGCACAACAAGCTGAAATGGTACAACCCATGGCAGAGAAGATGATGGCCTATGGACGCGATCTGTATGAAATCGCTCAAGACAACTCAACTGCTTTTGCCAAAACAGCGGAAGCTGAAATGGCTGCAGGTCAAAAGAAATTACAAGCCATGATTGATGACTGGACCAAAAACGCACCTGCCGGTTCAGACGCTGCAGTTCAAATGATGAAGCAAGCCATTGCAGCTGCAAACAACAGTTATGAGACCAGCCAAAAAGCTATTAAGCATGCTGTAGAAGTTGCCCAAAGCAATATGCAAAACGCAACAGATACAGTAACAAAGGCTGCCACAAAAGCAGCAAAAGCAGCTAAGAAGTAATTTTGCGTTACTAGCTTGTTAAGAGCTAAATCAGTTCTTAAGTAGACAAACCCCGCAATTTGCGTTGCGGGGTTTTTTATTTCCTAGCGTTTCTTAGAGGGCGGTAAATCAGTACAGCTGCCATGGTGTGCTTCAGCTGCTAAGCCGATCGACTCTCCTAGGGTTGGATGCGGATGGATGGTTTTCCCAATATCCACTGCGTCTGCCCCCATTTCAATAGCAAGACATACCTCCCCAATGAGGTCGCCTGCATGGGTGCCGACGATACCGCCACCAATAATGCGATGCGTATTGGCATCAAAGAGTAATTTAGTAAAGCCTTCATCGCGACCATTGGCAATGGCGCGGCCACTTGCTGCCCAAGGGAATAAGCCCTTCTCGTAAGCAATGCCTTGTGCCTTACATTGCTCTTCAGTCAAACCAGCCCATGCCACCTCAGGGTCGGTATATGCCACGGACGGAATTTGTTTCGCATCAAAATAAGACTTTTGTCCAGCTGCTGCCTCGGCTGCAACATGCCCTTCATGCACCGCCTTGTGAGCCAACATGGGCTGACCCACAATATCTCCAATAGCGAAGATATGGTTGATATTGGTACGCATTTGCTTATCTACAAGAATAAAGCCGCGTTCATCCAAACTGACACCAGCAGCATTTGCATTAATCTTCTTACCATTTGGAGTTCTACCAACGGCTACTAAGACCAGATCATAGAGTTGCGGGGTGGCTGGTGCTTTCTCACCCTCAAAGCTCACCTCGATCCCATTGGGTTTTGCTTCAGCTTTCGTGGCGCGTGTTTTAAGCATGATGTTGTCAAAGCGATGGGTATTCATCTTCTCCCAAACCTTTTCAAGATCACGATCTGCACCCGCCATGAGGCCATCCATCATCTCAGCAACATCAATACGCGAACCTAGAGCGCTATAAACCGTTGCCATCTCTAAACCAATAATGCCGCCCCCAATCACCAACATCCGCTTTGGAATACTCCTCAGTAATAATGCACCGGTGCTATCCACGACACGGGGATCGCTTGGCATAAATGGGAGTGCAATTGGTTGGCTACCTGCAGCAATAATCGCTTTCTGAAAGCGGATCACTTCCTTCTGACCTGTAAGTTGCTGACCATCACCTGTACTAAACGATACCTCGACATGATGGGCATCGATGAACTTACCAATACCACGCACAACGCTTACCTTGCGCATCTTTGCCATGCCAGCAAGCCCGCCCGTTAATTTTGCGATCACTCCCTCTTTATGAGAACGCAATAGGTCTAAATTAATTTTGGGAGCACCAAACTCAATACCGTGCTTACCCATCTCCTTCACTTCGTCCATTACCGCTGCGGTATGTAGCAATGCTTTGGATGGAATGCAACCTACGTTGAGGCACACACCCCCGAGGGTCGCATAACGTTCTACTAATATTGTTTTAGCTCCGAGGTCTGCACTCCGAAATGCGGCACTGTAACCACCAGGACCCGCTCCTAAGACCAAGACCTCACACTCGTGCTGCACAGATCCTTGATACGAACCAGTAGGCACGGGTATCGATACGGGTGGCTTACTGGATGCAGTTGGTGCTGCTAGTGTTGCGGGTGTTGCTGGTGGTGGTACTGCTGCCGAAGGTGCAACGCTAGCGAGTTCAATCTGCGCAATCACTGATCCTTTTGCAACCTTATCCCCAATCTTCACACTCACACTAATGACCTTGCCAGCTTGATCTGCTGGCACTTCCATGGTTGCCTTATCAGACTCAAGCACAAGCAAGGCTTGCTCTTTTGTGATCTCGTCACCGGGCTTTACTAAAATCTCAATCACTGGGACATCGGTGTAGTCACCAATGTCTGGTACCACGATCGTATGTTGACTCATCGTGATCCCCTATAGAACTGCACGACGGAAGTCGGCAAGCAGTTGTGCAATATAAACATTAAAGCGTGTCGCTAGCGCGCCATCGATCACGCGATGGTCGGCCGTTAACGAGAGCGGGCAAATCAGTCGGGGTGCAAACTCTTTACCGTTCCACACCGGCTTCATCGCTGCCTTACTCACTCCTAAAATAGCAACTTCAGGGGCATTAATGATGGGAGCAAAATAAGTGCCGCCAATGCCGCCTAGAGAAGAGATCGTAAAGCTCGCGCCTTGCATTTGATCCGGCTTGAGCTTGCCATCACGTGCTAGAGCAGCAAGCTCGGCGGTCTCACGTGCAATCTCAAAGATACCCTTTTGATCCGCATTCCGGATAACCGGTACCACTAGACCATTCGGGGTATCTGCTGCAAATGCAATATGGAAATACTTCTTGAGTACGAGATCATCTCCATCTAAAGAGGAATTGAACTCGGGATACTTCTTCAGCGCGGCTACAGAAGCTTTGATCAAAAATGCCAGCATGGTGATCTTGCTACCCTGCTTCTCATTCTCTTTATTGGTTTGCACACGAAATGCTTCCAGATCAGTAATGTCTGCATCTTCGTGATAGGTAACCGCTGGGATCATCACCCAGTTACGAGCAAGATTGGCGGCAGAAAGTTTCTTAATGCGCGAGAGTGCTTGTCGCTCGGTCTGCCCAAACTTACTAAAGTCGACCTTAGGCCATGGCAAGAGATTTAGCCCACCCAAACTACCACCGCCAGTTGCAGCCGGTGCACTAGCGCCACTCATTACCGACTTAACAAAAGCCTGAACATCATCTTGCGTAATGCGGCCTTTTGGTCCCGTTCCTTTGACACTAGCAATGGTGACGCCTAACTCACGAGCGAACTTGCGTACCGATGGGCTTGCATGACTACCGCTTTGACCTAACGCTGCTGCGGGAGTAGACACGGATGCAGGTGCAGGCGTTTGAGTTGGTACTGGTACAGCGATTGGTGTTGGCGCTACTGGGGTTGGTGTTGGTGATGGAACTTTTATAGGTGCTGGAGCTTGCGTTGGTGCAGGTGTATTCGTAGCTGTATTCGCAGCTGTATTAATAGGCGCTTCAGAACCCTCTAGAAGTAGAACAACACTACCCTCTGAGATCGAATCACCAACCTTCACCTTCACTTCTTTCACTATTCCTGAGTGGGAGGATGGGACATCCATGGTTGCTTTATCAGACTCGAGCGTGACGAGCGACTGCTCTTTCTCAATGGTGTCACCAGGCTTGATGTGTACCTCAATGACTGGTATATCTTTGTAATCCCCGATGTCCGGGACCTTAATTTCAATTAATTGGCTCATGGTTCCCTTACACCTTCATTGGGTTTGGTTTGTTGGGATCAATCTGATACTTCACAATTGCTTCGGCCACTTTTTTGCGATCGATCTTGCCATCATCTGCCAAGGCTTTAAGTGCGGCTACGGTAATCCAGCGACGATCCACTTCAAAGAAATGACGTAATTGCTCGCGGGTATCTGAACGGCCAAAGCCGTCAGTACCCAAGACCTCATACCGACGACCAAGATTCTGAATCGGTGGGCGAATTTGTTCTGCAAACAAACGCATATAGTCTGTTGCAGCAATTACAGGACCTTTAGTATCTTTTAAGAGGCGCTCTACGTGTGAGAGCTTTGGAGTATTACTTGGGTTTAGCAAATTACTCCGGTTGGTCTCGTTCCAATCGCGTCCTAGCTCATTCATGCTGGGGCAACCCCACAGATCCGATGCAATCCCCCACTCGGTATGTAACATCTCTGCGGCAGAAATCACTTCGCGGAAGATCGTACCGCTACCTAGTAGTTGAACGCGCAGTGGATTGTTAGCCTCGCCCATCGATTGCAAGCGATACATTCCTTTGATGATGTCTTGCTCTGCACCCTTCGGCATTGCGGGGTGTGAATAGTTCTCGTTCATCAAGGTGATGTAGTAATAGACGTCCTCTTGATCTGTCAGCATCCGGCGCATACCATCCTGAATCACGACCGCCAACTCAAAGGCAAAGGTGGGGTCATAGCTAATGCAGTTTGGAACGGCCGATGCCCAAATCTGACTATGGCCATCTTCGTGCTGCAGGCCTTCCCCATTGAGCGTGGTACGACCTGCTGTGCCTCCCAACAAGAACCCGCGGCTGCGCATATCACCAGCAGCCCAAGCGAGATCACCAATGCGTTGGAATCCGAACATGGAATAGAAAATATAGAAGGGCAACATGGGTACACCATGTGTTGAGTAGGAGTTTGCTGCTGCAATCCAGTCGCACATCCCACCTGCTTCGTTAATACCCTCTTGTAAAATCTGGCCTGCTTTATCTTCTTTATAGAACATGAGCTGGTCATGATCTTCGGGGGTATAGAGCTGACCGAGTTGACTCCAAATACCAAGTTGTCTGAACATCCCTTCCATGCCAAAGGTACGCGACTCGTCAGGAACAATGGGAACTACGCGCTTACCAATCGTTTTATCACGCACAACCGTATTAAGTAGGCGCACAAATGCCATGGTTGTAGAGATCTCACGCCCATCGGTGGTGGCTTCGAGTAATGGTCCGAATGCATCGAGCGCCGGTACAGGCAGGCTCTCTGCTTTGGTTCTGCGCTGTGGCAAATAACCGCCGAGTTCCATACGACGTGTCCGCATGTACTCCAGCTCAGGGCTTCCTTCGGGGAACTTCACCAAAGGCATCTCTTCTAATTGATCATTGCTAACCGGAATCTCAAAGCGATCTCGGAAGCGCACCACATCATCGTGGCTCATTTTTTTAGCTTGGTGGGCAATGTTCATACCTTCACCCGAACCACCCATGCCATATCCTTTGATGGTCTTGGCCAAGATAACGGTTGGTTGGCCTTTGTGATTAGCAGCAGAATGAAATGCTGCATAGACCTTATGAGGATCATGTCCGCCACGGTTTAAGTTCCAAATATCTTCGTCGCTCCAATCTGCTACTAAGGCTTTGAGCTCAGGCGTATTAAATACGGTCTCTCGCACATAGGCGCCGTTCTTTGCCTTCATGGTTTGATACTGTCCATCTACGATCTCAGCTAGACGTTGCATCAAGATGCCGTTTTTGTCACGGGCAAAGAGTGCATCCCAATGGCCTCCCCACACCACCTTAATGACGTTCCAGCCAGAACCGCGGAACTCGCTCTCAAGCTCCTGAATGATCTTGCCATTACCGCGCACTGGACCATCTAAGCGTTGCAAATTGCAGTTCACCACAAAGATGAGGTTATCGAGTTTCTCGCGCCCGGCCATCCCAATTGCACCCAAGGACTCGGGTTCATCGGTCTCGCCATCGCCTAAGAAGGCCCACACTTTGCGTCCTGCCGTTGTCGCAAGACCACGGTCTTGCAAGTAGTGCATAAAACGCGCTTGATAAATCGCCATGATGGGACCAAGACCCATCGATACCGTTGGGAACTGCCAGAAGTCTGGCATGAGCCAGGGATGTGGATAGCTCGAAATCCCTTTACCGTTGACTTCTTGACGGAAATTATTGAGTTGTTCATCGCTTAATCGTCCCAACATGTATGCGCGGGCATACACACCAGGTGCCGAGTGGCCCTGAACAAATATTAGATCACCACCATGTGTTTCAGAGGGTGCGTGCCAGAAATGGTTGTAGCCAACGTCATAAAGCGTTGCAGCAGATTGGAACGAAGAAATATGACCGCCCACGTTCGTATCTTTATTGGCACGCAGCACCATGGCCATTGCGTTCCAACGCGTGTATGAACGAATGCGGTGTTCAATATTTTGATCACCAGGAATACGTGCTTGAATCTCTACAGGGATCGTATTGATATACGGGGTCTCCGCATGAAATGGTTGGTCCACTCCATTCACCCGTGCGTGTGCAATTTGTTGGTCGATCAGAAATGCGGCTCGATCCGTTCCCTCATGCGTAATCACGCCATCTAAGGCCTCAAGCCATTCTTTTGTTTCGATGGGATCAAGATCATTTTGGTTCACTTGACCCGCCATTTGCTCTGGTACAGCTGCCATGGTTTGTCTCCGGTTTTGGTTACGGCAGATTTTGTCTGCCTTATGGCTAATATTTTAAGAATAGGTGTTGAATATGACAATTAATTTTCCACATAACGATAATCTTTATCACTATATGGAATTATATTGCAGTGCAAAGCCCTTTATATTAGGGAGTTCAGGAAAATGGATCATCATCAAAAAGGATTGCTCGCTTGGCTAAAACCAGCACACTGCAGCTAAAACTCGTCGAAGCCTTTAAACGAATGCCATCGATGCGGCGTTTTATCGGCTCACGCTTGGTCTACACCCCATTATTAGCGATTGTGATCTTTTTGGTGGTCATGGCCATCATCTTGGGTGTCCTGCAGGTTCAGGAACGTCAACAACAAGAAGGCTCGCTCTTTCGTGAACTGAGTTTAGTAAAACAACGTATCCAGTTACGCTTCATTAATAGTAGCGAAACCCTGCAATCGTTTAGCCGAGACCTTGCTCAAGCAGAGAACAATCGTGGGGCACGCGACAAGGTATTAAGTCAAGTTCAATCCTTTGTTTTAGGCCATCCAGAAATCTTGCAACTCATTTGGCTTAATGACAGTGAATGGCGTCAGTGGATGGTGCCGCCACCTAGCCGGAATACCGAATGGTTTGATACGGTGCCACAAGCCAATGAGATCGATCGCGAGCTCAAGAAAGCTGTATTCCTGAGTCGCGAGACCAACCGGCCTGCTTACAGTCAGGTAATTAGTTTGGCTGTTGCAAAAGATGACCCAGTGATGGCAGAGCGCCAATCTATTTTTTGGGAGGTGATAACTGTCTTTAAGGATGGTGAAGCCCGGGGTGCTCTCGCGGTCATGTATTCAACCCAAGGAATTCTGCAATACATCATTCCGCCAGAACTAAAGAGTCAGCATCGCTATTCACTGATTGGCCGAGATAACCGTGTGCTTGCAATCTCTTCCGATCGCGATACCCCAACTCGCTCGCTAAGCAATGAGACCAGTCTCGATTTTGGTGCGCTTGGTCCCAATATCACCTTGCGCGTTGATACCTATCCACCACCCACCGACCTGACCTTCCGAATGTTACTTGGGGTGGTCATTGGCTTGTCTGCCTTCGTAGTTTGGAGTTTATGGTCAGTACTCAAGCAGATGCAAGTGCGGCAACTCACCGAAGCGAACCTAAGAACTGAGAGTAGTTTTCGGCGCGTTCTAGAGGACTCCATGCCCGTTGGTATTCGAGCACATGATTTAGAAAAACGCATTACCTATGTCAATCGTTCGTTCTCGGAGATGACCGGCTGGGCACAAGAAGAATTACTGGGCCTCAAGCCGCCCTTCCCATTTTGGCCCGCTGAATTACATGAGCAGCTGATGCAGAAGATGACCAGTGCCCTAGATGGCAATCTCAAGAGCGGTATCGAGGGTACGATCATGCGTAAAGATGGCTCACGGATCTCAACACGAACCTTTATTGCACCTTTAATTGATGATAAGGGGCAACAATCGGGGTGGGTGACTTCTGTGATTGATATCTCAGAGCCTAAGCGGATTCGGGAAGAGTTAAGTGCAACCCAAGAACGCTTTGTAACCGTCCTTGAGGGTCTTGATGCAGCGGTATCGGTGGTCTCGATTGAAACGGGTGAGCTCTTATTTGCCAATCGCTACTACCGCGAGCGCTTTGGAGATACGGCTAAGGGTCACATTGATTTAGCAGGTCATGAGATGGATCCTTCCTCAATCTTTCATTTTGAGGGAGATAATGTCGATGCTCTTGCTGGCCTACCGGCGATGGCACTGAATCAAATCACAGAACTTGACTCGGAAGAAATCCAATTGCGGGGAGACATCAGCCATTGGTATGAGGTGCGACGTCGCTATATCTCGTGGGTGGATGGCCACTTGGCACAGCTACTCATTGCGACTGACATTACCTTGCGCAAGACTACCGAGGAGATTGCGCGCCAACAAGAGGAGCGTATGCAATTTACAAGTCGTCTCACAACCATGGGTGAGATGGCCTCCTCACTCGCGCACGAACTCAATCAACCCTTATCAGCGATCTCGAACTACTGCATGGGCATAGCCAAACGTCTAAGCGGTACTAATAGTCCACTCTCGGTCGAACTACTACCCGCCCTAAAAAAAGCCAGTGATCAGGCGCATCGTGCTGGCACGATTATTCAGCGAATCCGGGGGTTTGTAAAACGCAGTGAGCCCCAAAGCAAGCCATCCAATATTACCGATATCGTGGCAGACTCAGTAGGTCTGGTGGAACTCGAAGCGAATCGTCATCGGCTCAAGATCGTATCCGAGGTAGCGAGTGATATTCCCTTGGTTGACCTTGACCCAGTCTTAATTCAACAGGTTTTGGTGAATCTCCTAAAAAACTCTTTGGACAGCTTGCGCGAGGTTTATCCCCTGTCCTCACGCTGGTCTGCCCCCCCGGTGCGCATCACCGCTGATCTGGAAACCAGCACCTTCCCCAGCATGATCCGCATCCAAGTTACCGATACGGGCGCTGGAATTGCCGAATCCGTGATTTCTAGGATGTTTGAGCCCTTCTTTAGTACTAAAGAAGATGGTATGGGAATGGGGCTTAATATATGTCGGTCCATTATTGAGTCTCACCACGGTCGTTTGTGGGCCAAAAATCATATGGATACCGAACATACCCGTTTGGTCGGCTGCACCTTTACAATTCTGTTACCTTTGGAATCTAGTCATATATCAAAGTCGTCTATAGGAAATACCAATGAATCTAAGCAATCCCCCGAAAACAGCCCAAGCTGAAGTTGTCTATGTTGTTGACGACGATGAAGCAGTCCGTGACTCGCTCACTTGGTTATTAGAAAGTAATGGGTATACCGTTCGTTGCCACGCGAGTGCCGAGCGTTTTTTACAGTCCCTCCAAAATACCGACAAGTCCACCATCTCTTGTTTGATCCTGGATGTACGCATGCCCGGTATGTCCGGTTTGGAGTTGCAAGAGCGCTTGATCAGCGAGCACCTGCCAATGCCGATTTCCTTTATTACAGGTCACGGCGATGTCTCGATGGCGGTCTCCACCATGAAGCGCGGTGCTGTTGATTTTGTGGAGAAGCCTTTTAAAGAAAATGAACTATGCGCCTTGGTTGAACGCATGCTCACCAAAGCACGCATTGATTTTGCACAGGCCGATCAACGTAAGAACACCCAGAGTTTATTGGGTAAGCTAACGGGTCGTGAGCGTCAGGTACTCGAGCGGATTGTGGCGGGGCGTTTGAACAAACAAATTGCTGATGATTTAAGCATCTCCATCAAAACGGTTGAGGCTCACCGTGCCAACATCATGGAAAAGCTGAACGTGAATACCGTTGCCGATCTTCTGCGCTTAGCACTCTCTTAATTCGTTCTATGCCTGCACAACTGATTGATGGAAATCTCCTCTCCAAAAAATTACGGGCTGAGATTACAGCGCGTTCCGCAATTCTGACTGCTAAAGGAGTTCGTCCTGGTCTAGCGGTCATTGTGGTCGGCGATGATCCTGCCAGTCAGGTCTATGTCCGCAATAAGGTGAAAGCCTGTGAGGATGTTGGCTTTCATTCTGTTCTTGAGCGCTATCCTGCCGAACTCGATGAGGCCCAACTGCTTGCTCGTATCGCCACCCTTAATGCCGATCCCAGCATTCATGGAATCTTGGTACAACTTCCTCTTCCAAAACATATCTCCGCAGAGCGTGTTCTAGAGTCGATTGACTCGGATAAGGATGTGGACGGATTTCATATAGCTAATGCGGGTGCTTTGATGGTGGGTGCACCACTCTTCAAGCCATGCACCCCATACGGCTGCATGAAGATGCTCGAGAGTATTGAGTATCCCCTTCGCGGTGCTCGTGCGGTGGTTATCGGGGCTTCCAATATTGTGGGTAAACCCATGGCCATGCTTCTTTTACAAGCAGGTGCCACAGTGACCATTTGCAATAGTAAGACCAAGGATTTATCGTCTCATACCAAAGAGGCAGACGTCTTAGTGGTGGCAACGGGCAAGCCCAAGATGATTACTGGCAATATGGTGAAGCCGGGTTCGGTGGTCATTGATGTCGGTATTAATCGCCTGCCTGACGGTAAATTATGCGGTGATGTTGATTTTGATACTGCAAAGTATGTTGCCGGCTGGATCACGCCAGTACCGGGTGGTGTTGGCCCCATGACCATCACCATGCTTCTCATGAACACGCTCGAGACAGTCGAGCGGAGCATGAAGCCGGTTAGTAAGCTGTCTTAGGTGTTTTTTCTGTTTTGGCTTTATGGCCCTCATCTTGTAGGGTAATACTGCTTTTCTTCATTCGAGTAAGCTAATGGTATGAACACCCCTACACCTCTTTCGTCTCCTGATATGCATAATCCCCTTCTCTCTTTTGGTCGTGGCATTGCTCAGTACGATGCAGTTCGTCCGGAGCAAATTGCACCTGCCATTGAGTTTTTACTCTGTGGCTGTGAGGCTGCAGTTACTCAGGCAATTGATTCTAAAACGCCGGCTACGTGGCACGATTTGGCAGAACCTCTTGAAGATGCGACTGAGCAATTAGGTCGCTCTTGGGGTGTAGTCTCGCATCTCAATGCAGTTGCGGATACCCCAGAGTTACGGGCCGCTTATGGTGCTATGTTACCCAAGGTAACCGCATTCTTTGCTAGTCTTGGACAAAATCTAGCGCTCTATGAGCGTTATAAAGAGATCAAGGCAAGTGCTGAGTTTTTAACTCTAAGTCCTGAGCAACAAAAGGTGATCGATAACTCCTTACGGGATTTTCGTTTGGGTGGCGCTGAGCTACCCGATTCCCAAAAACCGCGTTTTGCAGCAATCCAAGATGAGCAAGCTACTTTAGCCAAGGCATTTTCAGATCATGTCTTGGATGCAACAGACTCGTTTGTTCATCTAGTTACTAATCAGGCTGATCTAACTGGTTTACCAGATGATGTGATTGCCGCAGCGGCTGATACTGCCAAACAAAAGGGGTTTGAAGGCTGGGCTTTCACCTTGCACTTTCCTTCCTATTACCCTGTACAACAGTATGCCCAAAACCGTTCCTTGCGACGCTTGCTCTATGAAGCCTATGTAACCCGCGCCTCAGAATTGGCACCTCAATACAGCAAGGGAAAGATAGATTGGGATAACACCCAAAATATGATTGAGCAATTGCGTTTGCGTGACGAAGAGGCTCGCATGCTGGGCTTTGATAATTACGCCGCTCTTAGTTTGGCGCCTAAGATGGCGCGTGCTGTGGGTGAGGTAGATGCCTTCCTGACCGATTTTGCTAAACGCGCTAAGCCCTTTGCGAAGAAGGATTGGGATGAATTGCAAGCGTTTGCTCATACTCTTGGTCTAGTCGATGGCATTGAGCCCTGGGATATGGCCTTTGTCTCAGAAAGACTCAAGCAAGAGCGTTATGCCTTCTCTGAGAATGAGCTCAAACAATATTTTCCCTTGCCCAAGGTCTTAGATGGCTTGTTTAAGGTCATTCAAACTCTGTTCTCAGTGACGATTAAGCCAGCTTCTTTGCCAATCTGGCACCCCAGCGTGCAATCCTTTGAGATTAGGAATGCGAGTAATCAAGCCATTGCCTACTTTTATCTCGATCCCTATGCACGCTCTGGTAAACGGGGTGGTGCTTGGATGGATGATGCGCGCGGTCGTCGTCTCTTACCAAATGGTGAGGTGCAAGCGCCTGTCGCTTATCTCGTCTGCAACTTTGCTGCACCGGTTGAGGTAAATGGTCAATTGCTCCAGCCCACGATTACACACGATGATGTTATTACTCTTTTTCATGAAAGTGGGCATGGTCTGCATCACCTCTTAACGCAAGTTGGGGCTCTAGGAGTCTCTGGGATTAATGGGGTTGAATGGGATGCTGTTGAATTGCCCAGTCAGTTTATGGAGAACTTCTGCTGGGAGTGGGAGGTACTGCAACAAATGACAGCGCATGTTGATACTGGTTTGCCATTACCGCGTGATCTCTATGACAAAATGTTGGCAGCCAAGAACTTTCAGAATGGTCTCACCACCATGCGTCAGTTGGTGTTCTCACTAACGGACTGGAGATTGCACTCTCAATTTGATTCACCAGCAGCAAAAGGGCAAGCGGTCCTTGATCTAGCCCGGACGATAAATAATCAATTCCATGTGATCCCCCAAGCCACTATCTCGCGTTGGCCTAACACTTTTAGTCATATCTTTGCAGGTGGTTATGCTGCTGGCTACTATAGCTATAAGTGGGCTGAGGTCCTATCGGCTGATGTTTATTCTGCATTTGAAGAGGCAGCCAAGCTCAAGGGAAGTGTTCTAGATGCCGAGACTGGCATACGCTATCGCACAGAGATCTTAGAGGTGGGTGGTAGTCGCCCTGCAGCTGAGTCTTTTGCCGCCTTTCGGGGGAGGCCGCCACAAATTGATGCACTACTGAGGCATGGCGGATTAGTAGCGCAACACTAATTACTGCTTGATCCAGGCCTTTATCTGAATAGCGCACATTGCCAGTAAGTTGATCTGTACAACTTGCCTTTGCATGCAGGCTCATAATCAAGAGTGCTATGAGGAACAAGAACCGCATGACCCAAACTCTTACACCGTGATTTGAGCAATTACCGGTGCATGATCGGATGGTTGCTCCCAGTCTCTCGGGGTTTTATCAATGCTACTCGCGATGCATTTCTCTTTCAGTTCTTTAGACAAAAGGACATGGTCAATACGTACTCCCGCATTACGTCGGAATGCCATCATGCGATAGTCCCACCAACTATAAGGAATCGTAGAGACCCAGTTTCAGGAGTTTCTGAAATTGCTCTCGCTCTTGGGGTGATACTAGATTTTGACCTTCCCAGGCCTTGGGGTCATGCACATCCTGATCTTCGGGGGCGATATTGAAGTCGCCCAAGAGTGCTAAGCGTGGTTGCGTCTCTAGCTCTTGCTTAAGCCATTGATGCAGGGCGTCTAACCATCGTAGTTTGTATACAAACTTATCACTAGCCGGATCTTGACCGTTTGGGAAATAAGCCGAGATTAAGCGCATCGGTGGCATCTCTTTAAAACAAACGGTAGCAGCAAGGATGCGTTGTTGCTCATCGGCAAAGTTGGGGATGTTCTTATTGACTTGTAAGAATGCGGTTTCTGGATCACATGCTAAGGAGGTCAAGGCACTCTTACGCAGAATGATGGATACCCCGTTATAGGTTTTTTGACCATTACTAATGCTAATGTACCCTGCCACTTCAAGCTCACGATGGGGATACTTATCATCGGTGAGTTTAAGCTCTTGTAAGCACAGCGCATCGATTGGGTTTTGTGCTTTTGCCTGACTCTCTAGCCACTGAATAACGTGCGGTAGGCGTACCTTGATGGAATTAACATTCCAGGCGGCAATACGAACTGATTTATGGGTGGGCATGGCTGGATTGTAAATGCCACGCCCCAATCCTTGTTCTAGACGTCGATTTGCAGCTCGTGTAGTTTGCGGGTAATGGTGTTACGACCAATACCTAGTCGGTTTGCAGCCTCTACTTTACGACCACGGGTTACCTCAAGAGCGGCCATCAAGACCGACTTCTCAAAGCGCGCTAAGAGGGAGTCAAAAACTTCTTGATCATTGTCTTGCAACATCTTCACCGCCAAACGATTGAGGTTTCCCTCCCAATCGGCTCCAGTGCGCTGTGGGCTAACACCCTCAACGATTGGAATAGTTGCAGCACTTGGAGCGGCATTGGTACTGGTAACGGGCGTATTAGCTGATAACAATAGATCTTCTGGGAGATCATTAACTCCAACCACTGTAGAAGGCGACATCACGGTCATCCAATGGCATAAGTTCTCGAGCTGACGCACATTACCAGGGAAGCTCATTTGACTAATGACTTTTAATGCTTCATCGGATAAGCGCTTTGCCTCGACACCCAATGACTTGGCACTCGACGCCATAAAGTGTCGTGCTAAAGCCGGAATATCATCGGCACGTTCCCGTAAGGCAGGTAAGCGAATCCGAATCACATTCAAGCGATGGAGCAGATCCTCTCGAAAGAGACCTTGTGCAACGCGAGCTTCTAGATTTTGATGCGTGGCTGCGATGATACGCACATTAGATCGAATTGGATCATGACCGCCCACTCGGTAGTAATGCCCATCGGATAGCACTCTTAAGAGACGTGTTTGCAGATCAAACGGCATATCGCCGATCTCGTCTAAAAATAAGGTACCGCCTTCGGCT
>RFQL01000192.1 GCA_009924985.1 Burkholderiaceae bacterium
CCCCACGGTAATACGATGAGCATTGGAACGGGGAGCGCTGATAAAGGTTTTTCTTTAAGAGGTGCAGTTGCTGAGCTCAAGAAAATAACTGGTCTTGAAAATGTAGAGTTATTACGCCATGAGGGCGCTCCTCTACCCATGAAGCCTTTAAAAAAATGGGATAACAATCGAGACGTTATTTTGGCTGGAGATGCAGCGGGCGTCGTTGCACCAGCGTCTGGTGAGGGTATTTATTATGCGATGTTGGGTGGGCGCTTGGCGGCAGACTCGGTGCATGAGTTGTTAGAAACTGGTAACGTAAAAGCCTTAGCAAAAGCCCGCAAACGTTTTATGAAAGAGCATGGAACCGTGTTCTTGGTCTTGGGGATCATGCAACGCTTTTGGTATGGAAGTGATAAACGTCGTGAGCGTTTTGTCAAAATGTGCGAGGATAAAGATGTTCAGCGCTTAACCTTTGAGTCCTATATGCACAAGAAACTGGTTCGCAAAGACCCCATGGCGCATATCAAAATTTTCTTTAAAGATATGGCTCATCTATTGGGTATGGCAAAGGTATGAGTTTTGAGTGGTTAGAACACTATAAGCCAATAATATTTGCGATTGTTTGGGGAATTGTTCTAGCGCTTGCAGGAGCTTGGGCCACTGAGTTGGGCGAGTGGTATAAAAGTTTGCAGCAACCTTCCTGGAAACCACCGGATTGGATTTTTGGACCGATGTGGACCACCATCTTTATATGCGCTGGTATTGCATTTGTGATGGCATACAATCGGGCGCCCAGTCAAGAGGCGATACGGATGCTGGTCATTCTCTTTATTTTGAATGGCTTATTTAATTTTGTTTGGAGCATTCTGTATTTTCGGATGCATCGTCCGGACTGGGCTTTGATTGAAGCGGTCGGTCTTTGGCTATCCGTCTTGGCCATCTTATTAGCGACGCGTTCGTATTCACCAATCTCCAGTTGGCTCATGGCTCCCTATTTAGTTTGGGTATCGATTGCGATGGTCTTGAATTGGACTACTGTAAAGCTTAATGGGCCTTTTCCTCGGTAAGGGGGGGGTGAGATACAAAAGCAGGAATAAAAAAAGCCAAGCATTTGCTTGGCTTTAGAGAGAACTAAAACTGCTTTTATCCTAAGCTGTCAGCCCAAATATTGCGGGCCCAACCCCAAGCATAGACACCTTCAAGCTTACTTGCTTCCGCAGAGAGGCCGCCTGAACCCGGAACCGTTTTAAAAGTTTTATCTTTGGCATCGTATTGATGAACGCTGGCAACGTGAACAACCTCATCGGCACTCACAAAGCTATAGCAGGTATTGGTTAAGACGGGTGTTTGATTGATTTCAAGACCACCGAGCTCAGCAACGACTGCAGCTGCCGCTACCTTGGCATGGGAGTTTGCCATATGACCAGATTTTGGCATGAGCGGGGCAACCTGAATGGAGTCACCTAAAACATGGATATCCTTAGCCGCAGTGGACTCAAAGTTAATATAATTAACGTTTACCCAACGTGCATTGGAGTTGGCCAAGCCACTTTGTACAGCAATATTGCCTGCTCGCATCATGGGTAGGATATTCAAGACGTCTGCCTTGACATCATCTTGCACATCAAATTTAATCACCTTCTTATTTGAATCAACTGCCACGACATTATGCTTGGGGCGGTACTCAATCATACCGGGGTACATGGACGCCCAAGCTTTTTTGAACAGACCACCTTTGGAAGTAACATCATCATTGGCATCTAAGATCAGTACTTTGGATTTAGGCTTGAACTGCTTGAAGTAACTAGCAACTTGGCAGGCGCGTTCATAAGGTCCAGGAGGGCAGCGATAGGGGGCCGTGGGAATACTGATTGCATACACACCACCGTCTTTCATGCTCTCGAGTTGCTTACGTAGCAAGACAGTTTCTGGTCCTGCTTTCCAGGCCTGTACTGTAACGCCTTCTTGATTTGCCTTTTGTAGACCCTCAACGCGGTCCATCATCATGTCAACACCGGGGGAGAGTACTAGCTTGTCGTATTTAATCGTGGCACCAGATGCTAAACGAACTGTTTTCTGTTT
>RFQL01000193.1 GCA_009924985.1 Burkholderiaceae bacterium
CAAGATAGTGAGTTCTTTCGCTGGCTCTCAGCGGTGACCTATGCCATGGTAGCAGCACTCACCATTCGACTAATTTTCTTACCGGTTGGCTTACTCTCTACTGTACCGCTCTATCTCAGGCTATTAGTTTGCATCCTCGCTCTAGGCGTAATGCTCTCAAACCCCAGATGGCGTTTGGTTCCAGCATTACTAACTGGGACTTTGCTCATGGTCACGATTGGTATCGTGAAAAACTAAATATTAGTACAAGCGAAACCAGTTCGGTACCTTAAATATAACGATTGAGCGATAGAGATAGCAATAGGTCAGGATGAATAAAAAAGAGATGGCTTGAAGGGCGCCAGTTGAGTCAAAGAAAATAATCGCAGGGATTGCATTTATAACAACTAAAATCCATAAATAGGGCGCTGTTTTAGCATTTAGATCGTTTTTTGACACACTGGGGTTTGAGGAACGAATTAAGCGACGATAAATGAGTGTATGAAAATGGATTGCATCGGGCTGGCCCGGACTCTTTTTTTGGTGAATTAAGCGACGATAAATCGAAAATAAAGTCTCAAAAATGGGATAGATATTAATAGTGAGAGCAAACCATGGCGAAACATTACTATTTCTCTCAACTAACATGATTGATAAGATTGCGATCCAAAAGCCAATTAAATAAGCCCCGCCATCACCCAAAAAAACAAGACCTTTTGGGTAGTTCCAAACAAAAAATCCAGCTATAGCTGCTAGCATACAGAGGGATAGCTTGAAGAGTAGTAAGTCATTATGTTTAAAGGCTATATATAAAATAGCTCCAAGAGTAATGATTGCAATCATGCTGGCTAAGCCATGAAAACCGTCAATAATGTTGTATGCGTTAGCGAGCCCAGTGATTGCAAAGCAGCTAAAGAAGATCGAAATGACAGTAAAGCCAAGCAACCAGTCTAGATGGCGAATGTCAAGCGTGGTAATGGGTGCTGGAATGAAAATGATCGCAATTATGGCACTAATGGCGATCACCAAAAGACGCTTTTGAACCCCAATATTTTTTTTAATATCTTCAGTCAAGCCAATACCAAAAACAAGTATGCACGCAAGCAAAATAGGGCAAACGACATTCCAGACATTGTCTTTGAAAGAAATATAGAGGCTACCCGCTAGGAGTCCGAAAGCAATGCTTAGACCGCCAATTCTGGGAACCGATTGCGCATGCATTTTTTGAGGACCTGCTAGATCATGATCGCCGCTGATATGCCCATGAAAATGCTGATAGCGAACCAGCAAAAACGTAATTACAAATGAGACACAGAAGCTAATTAAAAGGATGTTCATAAACCCATTCTAATAGAGTAATTTGCAGGATGGGGTGATCTCCCTAATATCGAATTTTGGGCAGGGTTCTTACAAAAGCTGTTTTTCTAGAACTCTGATAATATGTACTGCTTCCCTACTAGCCCCATCGGCAATTTGATGCCTACAGCTTGTTCCATCAGCAACTACCAAGGCGTTAGGATGCTTGCGAATCGTTGGTAATAGGCTGAGCTCCGCCATTTGCTTTGATGCCTCAATGTGCTCGACTTCATAACCAAAGCTACCGGCCATACCGCAACAGGACGATTCAATGAGTTGTGGATTGGCATTCGGAATTAGTTTAAGAAGTTCTAATGCGGGACTCACCGCAGCAAAGGCTTTTTGATGGCAATGCCCATGCACTAAGATGGGTTGAGCCGATTCTTGAAAACGTGGAGTAAAGCGTTGTACTTTATGTTCTTTGGTTAAAAATTCCTCTAGTAGTTGTGCATGTTCGCTCACCACTTGTGCGGATTGACCAAGACCCATTGAGAGTGCTTCATCGCGTAAAGTAAACAAGCACGAAGGCTCCAGACCGACAATCGCGATCCCTTGCTGCGCATACGGTACTAAATGCTCAATGAGAGCTGCGAGTCGAGTCTTTGCTTCATCCACCATGCCAGCAGCGAGATAAGTGCGACCACAGCAAAACGGATTTGGATTACTTGTGCTCGAGGATGGTCTAGCTACATGCACCATGTATCCGGACTTCTGTAAAACA
>RFQL01000194.1 GCA_009924985.1 Burkholderiaceae bacterium
CCGTAAATCATTTTTTGATCTCCTTATTTCAGCCAAGGCGAGTAAATGTACGCAAGTAAATGGGCAAGAGCTGCGATCATGCCAAAAAATTGCGTGCCTTGAATTAGATTACGGTGCAACTCTTCAGATTCGGCCTCCGTTAAACCTGTGGGCCATACCTTATTTGGGTCTGACATAGTTTTCTCCCTTTGAAAGACACCCTACTGCTCGTGCTCCACCCGCACGCGGGTTTTATGACACCCTCTGCCACAAAATCGAAATAACCTACATATCTTAAGTGTAATTCTAAATTTACATAAATCTTTGTCAATCAAAATATACATATTTTGTGCTTTTTACGATCAATAAATGATGTTGAGATAAAAATCTTATATAAATCAAATATTTAACAAAGTAAAAAAGCCTCCATTCGGAGGCTTCTGCGGGCTCAAAATGAGGGTTAGCTAGATATATTCGGCCACTTCGACCAAATTTCCATCTGGATCCCGCAAATAAACCGACCGAATCGGGCCTAAAGCACCCCGCCTTTGGACGGGTCCTGTATCAATTGGAACCCCAATTTTTTGCAAATGGGCTATGAATACATCCAAAGGGACTTTGGAAATTAAACAAAAATCACCTGCGCCAATGGTGGGTACTCTGGCTTTTGTGGGTGTTTCTGTTTGCTTATCTTGTAGATTAATTTTGTATTGCCCAAACAAGAGTGCATAACGGGGCTGCCCCTCGGGTCCCTTAAAGAACTCGCGCTCAAACCCTAGGGTCTGTTCATAAAACTGGGTGGTTTTCTCAATATCCGTAACAGTGAGAACTAAATGATCAACGCGGTCAATAAATGCAGTCATAGGATTACTTTAATTGTGAAAGATAATGGGCGATGGCTTTTAGATCATCGTCGCTCATGCCATAGAGCGACGCTGCCATGATTGTATCTCTGCCGATCGCCTGGTTAGAGCGAAACTGTCGCATGCTATACAAGAGGTAATCTTCACGCTGCGCCGCAATCCGTGGCATCTGATCTCTGCCAACGTAGTTGGGTAAGTGGCAAGTACCACACAGCGCTTCCTTTGAAATCACTTGGCCCTTTTCAAATAAGGCGGGATTGCGCGGTCCTGCTTGGGATACCGCTGGACTGTCAGCGTAAAACTTTGCAATCGCAATAATGGTTGCGTCGTTTACACCATCGAGCTGACCTTTCATGGCCGGTATGTCGCGCATCCCTTCCCGAATCATGACTAACTGATTTTCTAGAAAAGTCTTTGGTTGTCCCGCTAAGGATGGGGTGCCCGCAATCTTCGAGTTTCCGTCTGGACCGTGGCAAGCGCCACAAACTTGCAACTTGGTGCTAATGTCTTGTGCAAACGAAAGCGACGTTGCGGTAGAACAAACTAGTCCTAAAGCTAACGTCGCTATGCGTAAATACTGCACATCAATACTGCGAATTACTTCGCTGCTACTTGCTGATTTTTGTAAGTCACTCGATAAATGGCGCCTAACTGCTCATCGGATACCAACATCGAGCCATCCGGCATCTGCAATAAATATGCGGGACGACCCCAGAAGGATTGATCGGCTGGGTTCATAAAGCCAGTAATGAATGGTGTGATCTTCGCGTTTTTACCGTCTGTACCCGCCTTACATCAAAACCCGTTTTTTGATTACGGTTCCAAGAACCTTTACGGGCAATAAAGGCAGCATTCTTATATTCGGCGGGGAACATCTTACCGGTGTAGAACTTGAGACCCATCACTGCAGCATGAGGGCCCATCTTGGCAACAGGTTGTTCAACGCCTGCGCATGGATTAGCTTTCGTCACAACATCATCGGGCATATTGCCTTCATGGCAATGCGGGAAGCCGTAGTTCAATCCCGTTTTTTGCATCCGGCTTAAGGTGTCATTGGGCTTATCGTCACCCATCCAATCGCGTCCATGATTGGTAAACCAGAGTTGCTTGGTGGTGGGATGCCAATCAAAACCAACGGTATTGCGCACTCCGGTTGCTAACACTTCCATACCCGATCCATCTGGGTTATAGCGACGA
>RFQL01000195.1 GCA_009924985.1 Burkholderiaceae bacterium
TTATTTCAATAAGTGGAATGAATATGGCATTTTAAGGGTTTGCCATAGGGCAAATCAGGACTTAATTCACTTATCGTCATATGAAATAATCAACTTATTATTCTTTTGTTGTCACTATAAGTACTTAGAGAGGGTGTTATTCAAATGGAACCACTAATGAACGAGAGCCGGATTTTTAATCCACCCGCTGATTTTGTAAAAAATGCAGCCATTTCTGGCATGGATGCTTATAACAAATTATGTGCAGAAGCTGAAAAAGACTACGAGGGATTTTGGGCGCGTTTGGCAAGAGAACATGTTTATTGGAAGCAGCCTTTTACTAAAACACTCGATGAGTCGAAGGCACCTTTTTATAAATGGTTTGAAGACGGTACGACCAATGCTTCATATAACTGCCTTGATCGTAATTTGCAAAATGGTAACGCAAATAAGACCGCTATCGTTTTTGAGTCCGATGATGGCAAAGTTAATCCAGTTACTTATCAAGAATTGCATGATCGGGTTTGTCAGTTAGCAAACGCTTTGCGCAAGCGCGGTATTAAAAAGGGTGACCGCGTCATTATTTATATGCCAATGTCCGTTGAGGGCGTGATCGCAATGCAGGCATGCGCGCGGATTGGCGTAACACACTCCGTAGTATTCGGTGGTTTCTCCGCAAAGTCTTTGCAAGAGCGCATCATTGATGCGGGTGCGGTTGCCGTCATTACTGCCGATGAGCAAATGCGCGGGGGCAAGTCCTTGCCATTGAAGACCATTGTGGATGAAGCCTTGGCTTTGGGTGGTTGCGAGATTATTAAGAATGTCATTATTTATAAGCGTACTGGTGGCAATATTCCATTCAAGGCGGGTTTAGATTCTTGGATGCACGAAATTACTGCTAGCGAGGCGAAGACCTGTGATCCCGAGTGGGTGAGTGCTGAGCACCCACTATTTATTTTGTACACCTCAGGATCTACTGGTAAGCCAAAGGGTGTGCAACATTCCACCGGTGGATATATTTTGTGGGCGATTCTCACCATGAAGTGGACCTTTGATATCAAGCCAAGCGATGTCTTCTGGTGTACTGCGGATATTGGTTGGGTCACCGGACACTCGTATATTGCCTATGGCCCTCTCGCAGTGGGCGGAACGCAAATTGTGTTTGAGGGCGTACCCACATTCCCCAATGCAGGACGTTTTTGGGAGATGATCCAAAAACATAAAGCCACAATTTTCTATACAGCACCCACAGCGATTCGTTCTTTGATAAAGGCATCAAATACCGATCCCAATGTACATCCCAAAAATTATGATCTCAGTTCGCTGCGTTTATTAGGTTCTGTGGGTGAGCCGATCAATCCAGAGGCGTGGATGTGGTATTACGAGAACATTGGTGGTTCACGTTGTCCGATTGCCGATACATTCTGGCAGACGGAAACAGGTGGTCACATGATTAGTCCCTTGCCAGGTGCCACCCCAATGGTCCCTGGTTCGTGCACTTTGCCTTTGCCAGGTATCATGACTGCGATTGTGGATGAGACCGGCAATGACATGCCCAATGGTCAAGGGGGTATCTTAGTAGTGAAGCGTCCATGGCCATCGATGATCCGCACCATTTGGGGCGACCCCGATCGCTTTGTAAAAGCCTACTTCCCGGATGAGTTTGGGCGCAAGCTTTACTTGGCAGGCGATGGGGCAATCCGGAATAAAGATACGGGTTACTTCACGATCACCGGTCGCATCGACGACGTCTTGAACGTCTCGGGCCACCGTATGGGTACGATGGAAATTGAATCGACCTTGGTTGCCAACCCTTTGGTTGCAGAAGCTGCGGTAGTAGGGCGCCCTGATGAGATGACCGGCGAAGCGATTTGTGCCTTCGTCGTTCTAAAAGGGAAGCGGCCTGAGGGCGATGATGCCAAGAAGATTGCGGTTGAATTACGTAACTGGGTTGCAAAAGAGATCGGCCCCATTGCAAAACCAAAAGATATTCGTTTTGGAGATAACTTACCCAAGACTCGCTCTGGCAAGATCATGCGGCGTTTATTACG
>RFQL01000196.1 GCA_009924985.1 Burkholderiaceae bacterium
GAAATATGCTGGTGGTGGTAAAGTAAACGCCGCGGTTGAACTGGCAAAAAAGATTGCACCTAAGTTTAGTTTAGAGGCAATACAGAACATGCCCGTATCATCGGCGCAAAAACAAACTCCCGTAGCAAGGGCGTTTCAAATGCTGTCATCGGAAAATGTTGATCCAAAGGTAAAGCAACAGATCTTCAAACAGTACCTGCAGATGAATCCAGATCTTGTTAAAAAATCTGGTGCGACTAACTACGACGAGCTAACCCAGGCGGCCTACCAGCAGATGGCTAAAGAGACAGCCGATCAGTTCCAGGCGCTCCAGGGATCTGGTGTTAAGTTATCGTTTGACCCCACTGGTGAGAGGGCATACAAGAGCTCCAAAGAGATGCTTGAGGATGCACTACAAAATAAACGCCTAACAGTGTTCCAGGGTGGTGAGCCGCACCCAGTGCTTAACAAAGAAGCAAACGAACAGTTCAGGGCCGTGCACGATTATTTTGGTCACGGTACCACTGGTGCATCGTTTGGTCCTAAGGGTGAAGAACTAGCCTACGGCGCGCACTCACAGATGTACTCACCACTAGCACGTTTAGCTGCTGCGACTGAGACGGCCAAAACTCTTTAGTTAGCTACTCTGGCATGAACGAAGAGTTAATCAACGCAATGAATCAGCTAAAAGCCCAGCGTGAGCAATTAATAAAGTCTGGCGGCGACCCCAGCGCAATTAATGATCAGCTTGTTAAGCTAGGCCAACAGTTTAAGTATGCACCACAGAAACCATTGATCCTGCCACCCGAGCAGATTGATATTAACTACCCAGGATTTGCTGGTGGTGGTAAAATTGGTAAAATGTTAGAACACGCTAAGTCACTGCCGTTCGTACACTTCTCCAACGCACCATCAATCAGCCAACTAGACCCACGCATGTATGGTAAAGGTATCAAGGGCGCGGAGGCTGATCGCTTAAAAGAGGCGCTGGATATAAAGCCGCGTTCTTATTTTTATGTAGACAAGCCTGGCGTTAAACCAGAGCAAGGACTGGGCCCACACAAGTACCAGGGCACTGCGGAAGGTATTTACCCTCTTGATCAGGATCCACTGGGGCTGTCTGCAATCGCCAAACAAAAAAGCCTTGACCCATATCTAATGAGCCAAGGCATTCAACAGGTTGATGAGAAGCAACAACTCAATGAGCTAGAGCGTCTAATTAAACAGGCAGGCTATAAAGGTTACGCCAATGACGACGTTGGTTTATTGTTCTACCCAACACCTGTCAAGAAGGCTGTTGAAGGAAAAGCCGGTGGTGGTAAGGTTGGTGCTTTGGAGGCTTTAGTAAAAAAGATATTGCCCGCAGCAGAGCGGGAGGCTAACAAGGCTAAGTTTTTAGAGGGTAGCGCAGTTAAAGATCGTCTATATCATGGCACAAACGCAGATTTTCAAAAGTTTAATCCTCAGTTAACTTTTCTTTCAACTGATCCCAAAGTAGCGAATCAATTTACATCTGAATTAGAAACGGGAGGAAATATAATGCCCGTTTATGCTCAAGTAAAAAATCCGTTTGACTACGAAAATCCTAAACACGTAAAACAAATTTTAAAACAATATAACGCCGACCCAAAGATAAAACAGGAGTTGTTTGACACTTATGATATTTCTCCTACGAATATTAAAGAAAACCTATCAAGTGGAAACTATTCAGTATTAGAAGCATATCCAATACAAGATATGATAAAAAAATTAGGTCACGATGCTTTTTATTTAAAAGAAGGTATCGGTGGTAAAAATTTGGGTGTGTATGATCCAAACAAAATTAAATCCGCTATTGGTAACGAAGGGACGTATGACATCACTAATCCCGACATTACCAAAAAAGAAGGTGGCCTGGTTGGCTACGCGCCCGGCGGTAGTGTGTTTAACCCAGAGGGTGCTGATTATGATTACCAGACAGCCATGGCGTACGGCATGGGCCCGACTGGTACCGGAGAAGATTTGGGTCACTGGGGATCTGTCGCGCCAACATCGGACGATGA
>RFQL01000197.1 GCA_009924985.1 Burkholderiaceae bacterium
TGGAATATCTATATATTTCAATAGTTTACAGCGTTAAAACTGGACTGTGTAATAAACTGTGTAATAGGTTTTGACGGGAATATCGACATCAATATACATTTTAGTTT
This sequence comes from Burkholderiaceae bacterium, assembly GCA_009924985.1. GTDB lineage: Bacteria > Pseudomonadota > Gammaproteobacteria > Burkholderiales > Burkholderiaceae > Polynucleobacter. The sequence goes on from RFQL01000197.1 coordinate 108, forward strand.
GATGCTCATATCCCATTGACTAATTTATTCTCCAAAATGCCTACACCACCAACTTCTAGGCGTACAGTATCACCAGCAAGCAAATACTTAGCCGGTTTAAATCCCAGCCCCACTCCAGCTGGGGTACCAGTGGCAATGATGTCACCTGGGTACAGGGTAATACCAGATGATATTGTCTCAATTAAGGTTGGAACGTCAAAAATTAAATCTTTAGAGTTAGCACTTTGACGAAGTTCACCGTTGACCCAGCACTTCACAGTTATATCGTCATCCTTTAATTCATCGCGGGTGACAATCCACGGCCCCATTGGACAAAATGTATCAAAACTTTTTCCAAGGAACCATTGTTTGTGGCGCTGTTGCCAATCCCTAGCGGTCACATCATTAATAATCGTATAAGCCCACACGTGCTTTAAAGCATCTGCCTTAGTAATACCCTTTCCACCCTTACCAATGATGACTGTGAGCTCAACCTCATAATCAATATCCTTTGAGACTTTTTGAGGAATAACGATATTTTCCCCTGTACCAATCACGGATTCAGGTGGTTTGGTAAAGATGATGGGATGCTTCGGAATTTCATCGCCTGGCTTTGAAGTGCTGCTGTCGTAACCACTGGTACCAAACTCTTTAGCATGTTCAAAATAATTTTTTCCTACACAAAAAATATTTCTTCGTGGCCTTGGAATTGGGGCCAGCAATTGAATCTCCGTCAAGTCGTAAGTAGCGGCAATTTTTGGAAGAGGCTTATCAGCAAGTTGCAGCTTTAGAATCGTTAAAACTCCTACTTCAGATAAATTGTCCTGTAGGGCATATTCTTGGATGCGTTGCTTTTGAATATCAACCAAACCGACCCGTGTTCTGTCGGAATCTACTTTTAACTTAAATGCTGCAATTTTCATGAAAGGTCCCTTATTATTATTTTAAAGGCTAATTATGTGGAATAAATATACCAATCTTTTCTTGTAATTCTGATTGTAGTAGGATGTTAGAAACAACCATAAAATGTATTGGGGACATTAATGAAATTATCTTTTAGGTATTTATTTTTCATTTCATTTGTTGCATTGCTTTCTAATTTTAATAGCCCTGTACTTGCACAAGAAAACTGGCCCAACAGGCCCATTACGATGGTTATTCCGTTTCCCCCGGGAGGCGTAGCAGACACCGTTGGGCGGCCTGTTGCAGATGCCTTGTCTAGATCATTGGGTCAGCCAGTCATTGTTGAAAATCGACCAGGGGCAGGTGGTGGAATTGGCATGGCAGCGGTTGCCAAGTCCAAACCGGATGGCTACACGATCCTAATGGCCCTTTCATCCATTTCAATCATTCCAGAAGCAGATAAAATTCTGGGTAAACAGCCTTCTTACCAACTCGATCAGTTAAAGCCAATTGCTAGATTTACAGCAGATCCAACGGTTTTGGTAGTCCGAAGTGACAGCCCTTGGCAAAATTATCAGCAGTTTATTACTGCCATGCGAAAGTCTCCTGGAAAATACAATTTTGGCTCTTCTGGAAATTACGGAACAATGCATGTGCCAATGGAGATGCTGAAGGCAGATCAAAAGTTTTTCATGGTCCATATTCCATATACGGGCGCAGGACCAGCTATTGTGGGTTTATTAGGCGGCCAAGTCGATGCAATAGCAACTGGGCCAAGCTCTATTGTTCAGCATATCAAATCTGGACGCGTACGAGCCCTAGCACACTGGGGGGAAGGTCGCCTTGGAAGCTTGCCGGATGTACCTAGCTTCAAGGAAATGGGCGTTGGAATTCAGTTTGCCCAATGGGCTGGATTGTTTGTTCCATCAGGCACTTCCAATGCAATTACCAATAAACTTCGGGAGGCTACCAAAGTAGCATCAACGGATGACAAAGTACGATCGGTCATCAATGCTGCT
>RFQL01000198.1 GCA_009924985.1 Burkholderiaceae bacterium
TTACATGCCGGCGATAGTCTCTCGGTGGGTGGACTGAGTTTTACAGCCACCCGGGGTACGACTGCCACCGAAACGGCCAATGCGTTTGCAGGTTTGACAGCGGGAGCCTCTACTGGGGCAGGTACTGCGTACGGTACCTATGCTAATCAATTAACAGGATTTAATACCGCCACAACCAGTGGAACCAATCTGAATGCGGTTATCTTTACATCCACGGTTAGCGGCAGTAACGTGGTTGATTTACCAGTCATCCTTAACCCCGCAGTACCACCGGCAGTTGCCGTCGCACCAACTGCCGTCATTATTCCGGGTGATGCAAATACTGCAGAAACAGCTACTCTTAACTTTAAACCTTTAAATCAGGGCGATACTCTCACTGTCAATGGCTTACGTTTTACCGCGGCGAGAGACTTATCCGCAAGCGAGACCGCAAAAGCCTTTGAGGGGTTACAAAGCAATGCCACGACTGGTGCTGGGAGTGGCTATGGCACCTATTCAAATGCCTTATCGAGCTTTAGCTCAGGCCTAGCAGATGGTATTGCTACTGTCACCGATCCAACTTTATTAAGTTGGATCTCCACCCAAATTACTAAGGCAAGTAATAGTAGTTTAGGCACAATGCCAATTACGTTTAATGCGCCAGCGGGCTCCTTTGATTATTTAGCACAAGGCGAGGAGGTTGTCTTAATCTATCGGATTACCTTGACCGATGTGGCGGGTCAAAGCAGTAGCAAAGATTTGACGATCAAGGTAGTCGGCACTAACGATACTCCTCGGATTGCCACAACCAGCGTCGGCGCTTCACTGGATCCGACGCTTAGCGTTACCGAAACGAGCACGCCACAAACCGCAATTCAATCGATCCCACTCGTACACGGGATCATGCTTGATGCTGATAACAATGCTGTCATGAATGTAGTGGCTACTGCCAGTGAGCTACCAATGGTTCAGTCAGTAACACTTAATGGCCAAGCCGTTGCCGGAGATATTCCGCTCATCGAGATGGTGGCAGCCGGGGGGTCACCAAACACAAATACTTTGATTTGGTTGCAAGATAATGAGTTAAAGATCAATGCGGGTGATACTCGATTCCAAGCGTTGGCGAAGAACGATCAATTAGTATTTGATATTCGTTATCGCGTACAAGATCAATTTGGGGCTATTAGCGCGCCAATCAGCGCTCAAGTAGTGGTCCATGGAAGCGATGATCTGCCGATTATTTCGGGGGTGGATTCTGTACTGAGCGCCTCCTTTACGGAGATTCAAGACAATGAAAGCCCGCGGACGGAAAGCACCGAACTCATGTTCACTGCAGTGCGCGGCGGAGATCGTGTCACGGTCAGTGGTTTATCGTTCACAGCTTCTCGTGATCTAACTGGCGTTGAAGTCGCCTCAGCATTTTCTGAATTAGCCGCTGGTGGAACGGGTAAAGCAAATATTACCTACGGTCTTTACAGTGGAAGCCTCAGTGCATTTTCGAGTGGCAGTATTTCTGACGGTAAAGTGGTGTTTGCATCAACCACTCCCAATAGTGATGTCACTAATTTAGCTTCTTCGATTACGCTGCGAACTACTCCGGCTGTGAATCTGCCAACGAAAACAATTTTGGATGGAGTGGTTGGTTCAGCAGAGACTGCAACTCTTATCTTTAAGGAAATGTTAGCAGGAGATACATTATCGGTTGGCGGACTTAGTTTTACTGCGGATCGTAATTTGTTAGCGACCGAGGTTAGAGACGCTTTTTTTGGCTTGAGTACTGGCGCAACAACTGGTTCAGGGGGTAATTATGGCGCTTATTCCGGTGCACTCACCGGTTTTAGTTCTGCCAATACTACGAATCCATCCGCATTAGTATTTACAGCCGACTCAACTGGTAATGTTGCGGATTTAAGCACGACTCTTGCTTTACGGTCTGTGTCTGCGGTCAGTGCGCCAGTGAGCGCGG
>RFQL01000199.1 GCA_009924985.1 Burkholderiaceae bacterium
GGAGCTCTCTAGGGTCCACTGGCACGCCTCTTGTATTGATCCGCTGGGTGAGGGTCCAGACTGCCTGTTCGACGTCTTCTAGGGGCCTTAAAACGCTTCCTAGGGCCATCTCCGTGCGTACGTCTTGGGCACAGTAATCATACATTTGTTTTAGAAGAACAGGATCTTTATTAAAAGTGCCGTCTTTCTGTGGTTTGCACAACTTTTGAATAAGTCTCTTGCCAATAGGGTCTTTTTGGTGTTCAGCGTCCATAAAAGAGCCGGCTTCATCTAGTCCTTGTGGTATGTTGTTTGCAGCCGCCCAAGCCATTGTGTCAACACATTGATTAATATCTACATCTAAACCCAAGACATATTTCATAATATGCCACTCAAACATGACATTCCAACCTTGAAATGTGGTGGTTTTATCATACATAAATTGTGGTAATTGTGTGGTGGGAGTCCACAATTCAACGGGGCCGTTGTCTTTAGAATAGGCCATGCAAATTACTTCTGTACTAGGATCTTTACAATAATTATCAAGACCTTGCGTAGGAAGATCAATTGTGCTACGAACTTCAAAATCTAAATTCACTAGCATCATAGATCCCCTAATGATTTAAAAATAGGCCTCATAGTTTCTATCCCCCATTCATTTAAAGCAGCATTTACTGCAGATAACACTACTCGGGTATTTTCAATTGAATAGTTTCGGTTTTTACTATCTATCCTATCCAATGACGGGGCGTACGGATTGACATGGTTATTTTCAACTGGAGTTAAATCAAAAGGCAGTCCGGTTAAATCGCATTTTCCCTTTAATATTTTTTCTTCTATCCACTCAGGTGTAATCGACACAACACCGCCAAACTTTTTAGATCGAAGTTTGGCTGAATTAAACAGAAACGCGCTTCTTGATTTGGGATTTAATAAGCGGTTGGCGTCATCCAACTTTTTACAGTCTTTACACCACCATTGAAGGCCGTCTGATGTGTTTTTTCTTTTAGAAAAACAATTCAGAGGTTTATTGATTTGACATTTATTGCAAGTTTTCACGCACACTCCTATGGATAAAGCCGACGTATCAGCAAGTTTTTACTTCTCTATACATACTAATGCAAAAAAGGAGGGACTTTCGCCCCTCCAAATCACCACCATGTGAAATTACTATCCAAAAATTCTGTCAATTATCTGTTGCTTTTCGCGGTTTGATAAAAAGGGCCACTCTGATATTTCATCAAGCGTCCTTCCACATCCTTTGCAAACATCGAAAAAGTTTGTCTGGCAGATTCCTGTGCATGGGCTTTCCACTTCCAAGACAGACTCCAATTGTTTAGATTGAGTGGTGGGCACATCCATGGGTCAGATCTCACAGACACCGGCCGAGCATGCTAACTGCTGCGCGCCCTCCACGTTATCTGTTACTTCTTTGAACTCTTCCCAGTTGATCGTTGGGACTTTGGCTTTGAGCTCGTTGTACTCTTCTTCCGTACACTCGGAATAAGGGGCTTGTCGATAGGTGCCGCCGTCGTACGGGAGGTAGCTGACGCCCGAGATTTGGGAGAAGTTTTCCCAGGTCCACGCTCCAACACTTGGCCAATCGGCTTCTTCGACTGAGATGGTAACTGAAGGCTTATGTTCACACCAATGTCGCTGATATGTGAGCCAGAGAGAAAGATGTGATATAGGAGTAACATCTGATCTGGTGATTCCGGCGGGTGCTTTTTGAGGAAAGCTAAACACAATCGTCTGATCAGGTTTGTAAACACATGGCTCATTTGGGATCCCTTGTTGAATTAAGAACTGTGTAAGAGGGTCTTTTTTATCGCCTCTAACTCGGCGGATATAGAACTTACTATGTCTTGGGTGTATTCCAGATGCGCTATCAACAAGTTGACTGACGGTTCC
>RFQL01000200.1 GCA_009924985.1 Burkholderiaceae bacterium
TTTTCAATAGACATTAGTAATACGCCATTTTGCGTTTAAACACTGGCTCTTCATCTTTCATGTCGGTATCCAGTCTAATGAACCCGCCCTGCCTGAATCTAAGAAGAGCCTGACTTGTGGAGTCCACAAGGTCGTCGTGGTCCCCGTTTGGGAAAGACGCGACTTCCTCAACTAGCTCCTCAGCCCATCTAGTATCGGGACACCAGACAAAACCAGAAGCAAATACATCCGATATCGCGTTTACACGAGCAATCTTATCATTGCCTCTTGATGGTGTGTACTCAGACAATGGAATCCCAAGCTGCCTCAATTCATATATCAAAGGCGCACCGGCAGCTTTCTTCTCAATGATTAACGCATCAGGTTCCCATTCTTTGTACATTTCTTGGGCTTTCCTCTTTAGCGCAGGAAACTCCATTCGGTCTTTAAACGCGTCCAACAAGATGATGTTGGCTACGTCATCACCGCTTTCATTGGGCAAATAGAATACGCCCCATGTTGTACAAGCTGAGTAGTCTGCCCTTGAACTCTTTTCAAAAGCTGTATCCCAAGACTGGATGATGTAGTCACAAGGAGGAGGATTGTCAGCTTCCCAGATTCTCCACATCTCGCGCTTGATAATAGCGCCTTCCTCGGACGTAGGATTCTGCTGGTACTGCGCTTCCCACTTACTAACGGGAATCTCTGCCTTGATTGCTTCAAGTTCAGCTTTCTTCCAGAACTCAGGCCAAAGCGGAGTTCCAGACGGTAACAACGCAGGAAGTTCTATAACCTCCCACTCATCACCTTCTCTTTTAATAGAGTTGTCTAAAATCTGCCCTGTTAAGTCCCGTTTAGACCACCGGGTCATCACAACTACAATTGCACCACCCGGCTGCAAACGCTGCCGTGGGCCAGAGGAGTACCACTCAAACACCCTGTCATACACCGCAGGATTTCCAAGCATGGCTTCTTGTTCAGAATGTGGATCGTCAATGATCAGAACATCTGCGCCTTTACCCGTTACCGCGCCGCCAACACCAATAGCAAAGTAGTCTCCTCCTTTATTAGTGTTCCACCGTCCTGCGGCTTTGGAGTCACTAGAGAGCTTGGTTGGAAAGATTGCTTGGTAATCCGGCGTGTTGACGATGTTCCTTACTTTACGCCCAAAGCCTACTGCCAGTTCTGCGGTGTGGGCAGTCTGAATGATTTTCTTTTCGGGGAACTTGCCTAGAAACCAAGCCGGAAACAGGTAGCTTGCAAACTCACTCTTAGTATGACGCGGCGGCATGTTGATGATAAGACGTTTAAGATCACCACTAGCAACTCTCTCAAAAGCATCTGCCATAATCTTATGATGCTTACCAGAGATAAAAGCAGACCACATCTCCTGCGCAAATGCTAAGAAGTTGTCCTTGCATCGTTCTACGCGATCAGCTTTCAGTAACTTAGCAATCTTCTCCACGTTAGGATGATCAGGAGGCAGGACCTCCAACATCCTCTTATAACGCATTAGCTCATCTCTAGCCAATAAGCTCATAGCTTAGAGATCTTCTGAGCAGTTGCATCCGTCACTACAAGACTGCGCACTTGGTAAGGCGTCATCTCTAACCGTCCTTGCTTTTTAAGCTCATGCACTAGCCTGTGGATGTTGCTTTTGCTTTTCAAGCCCAATCCTCGCGCAATGTTCATGTACGAAGGCGACAAACCTTTGAGCTTTGTATAAGCGTAGATAAAGTCAAGCACTAGCTTTTGCTTTTCCGTCATATATATTACCCCCCCGTACAAACGCGAACGTTCGCTATAGGGGGGTATTCTGTAGATTGTTTAAACCAAAGTCAACTGAGAATTTGCGTAGGGGTAGGGGGAGAACGTTCGTATTGGTTGGGAATTTGTGGTGGGATGTGGGG
>RFQL01000003.1 GCA_009924985.1 Burkholderiaceae bacterium
ACCTAAACAAGCCTGCCTGCTAGCAGAGGAGCGTTCCTTAGGCTCTCGCAATGCAGTCCACATCAATCCCAAAGACTGGGATATGGCGGTGACCTGCCTGCATAAAAAGTGGAGTCCAGAGCAAATCGCAGATCAAGTGGGTATTAGCCATGAGACCATTTATCGTCATGTGTACGCGGATAAAGCCGCTGGCGGCAGTCTTTGGGAGCAGCTGCGCTGCCAAAAGAAACGCAAGAAGCGCTATGCCAGTGGCCGAGATCGCAGAGGCCAGATTGTGGGTAGAAGGCCGATCAGTGAGCGCCCAGTCCATATTGAGACTCGGGCCCAAGTCGGTCACTGGGAAGGCGATACGGTGATTGGCGCGGCCCACAAGCAAGCCATTATTACTTTAGTAGAGCGCAAGAGTGGCTATGCGTTAATCACTAAAGTAAGCAACAAAACCTCGGATCTGGTGAGCCAGGCCATCATTACTAAATTAAACCCCGTGACCTCACTCGTTAAAACCCTGACTTTTGATAATGGCAAAGAATTTGCTGAACACAGGCGAATCGATACCGCCCTTCAATCAACGACGTACTTTGCGGATCCGTTTGCTAGTTGGCAACGCGGATCCAACGAAAACTTCAATGGTCTATTGCGGCAATACATCCCGAAAAAGAGACCGCTATCGACTGTGACCAATCAGGAGCTTAGAATGATCCAACAAGAACTCAATAGTCGCCCTAGAAAGCGCTTGGGATTTAAAACCCCCAATGAAGTATTTATGCAGTCTTTAAACCGTGTTGCACTTCGTGTTTGAATCTACGTTAAAAATAACTCTATTATTTCCTACAAAACTCGCGCTTTTGTAGTGCGCCTTGATATCACTTGGTGCCTTCCAATTTGCATTAATCGCCTCGTCATACCATGACTTCAATGGCTGCTCAGAATCTTTGTATTTTTTCCAGAAAATAACTAATGTTTTTTTAGCAATGACTCTCATCCTTGCATTATAGTCCCATTTTGGGACTATAGCACGAAAACCGCTAATCTCGACTCGAAATTATGGTTTACTTCAACTCTTTTAGAGCGCTCTCAAACGATTCGATATCGGCGAAGCTCCGATAGACCGATGCAAAGCGAATGTAAGCAACTTTATCTAAGCGCTTGAGTTCACGCATCACAAGCTCCCCTACGCGCTCGCTGGGGATCTCCTTTTCGCCAAAGGACATGAGCTTTTCTTCAATTCGACCAATCGCATCATCAACCGCATCAGACGATACTGGGCGCTTGCGTAATGCCAGCCTAATTGAGCTTACTAACTTGTCATGGCTGTATTCCACGCGACTGCCATTCTTTTTTACAATCGCTGGCAAACTAAGCTCTGCTCGCTCATAGGTTGTAAAGCGTTTGTCGCACGATGCGCAACGTCTGCGCCTGCGAACTGAATCGCCCTCATCGGATACCCGTGTGTCCATCACCTGGGTATCGTCGCTATGGCAAAAGGGGCAGCGCATGATTATTTTAGATAGTTATTTATAAACGGGGAAACGTTTTGTAAGAGCATTAACCTGTTCTTTCACTTTGGTGAGATTAGCAGGATCCTGAGGCTTGTCCAAAACATCGGCGATCAAATGCCCCACTTGTTTAGCCTCAGCCTCTTTAAAGCCACGTGTGGTCATCGCTGGTGAGCCCAAGCGAATACCGCTGGTTACAAATGGTTTTTCTGGATCGTTGGGAATGGCATTTTTGTTCACAGTAATATGTGCCGCGCCCAATGCAGCTTCTGCTTCCTTGCCGGTAATCTTCTTGGCACACAAATCCACCAACATCACATGAGACTCCGTTTTGCCAGAGACTATCCGTAAACCTCTTTCAACCAGTGCATTTGCTAAGGCTTGTGCATTCGTAATCACTTGTTTTTGATAATCCTTAAATCCCGGCTCAAGTACCTCCTTAAATGCAACTGCCTTAGCAGCAATAACGTGCATCAAGGGGCCGCCCTGTAATCCTGGAAATACCGCCGAGTTAATCGCCTTCTCATGCTCTGCCTTCATTAAAATGATGCCGCCCCGAGGGCCGCGTAAGCTCTTGTGGGTAGTAGAGGTCACAATATCAGCATGCGGAACAGGGTTGGGATAGACGCCTGCAGCAATTAAGCCAGCATAGTGGGCCATATCGACCATGAAGATCGCACCAATCTCTTTGGCTACTTTTGCAAAACGCTCAAAATCAATTTTCAGAGAATAGGCCGATGCCCCAGCAATAATAAGTTTAGGTTTTTGCTCTCGGGCTAAACACTCCATCTGATCATAGTCGATGACTTCATTTTTATCCAAGCCATACGAGATTGCATTGAACCACTTACCACTCATATTGAGCGCCATGCCATGCGAGAGGTGACCGCCTTCCGCTAAGCTCATCCCCATAAAAGTATCACCAGGCTTTAGAAAGGCCAAAAAAACAGCTTGGTTGGCCGATGCACCAGAGTGAGGCTGCACGTTGGCTGCTTCTGCGCCAAACAATTTCTTAACCCGATCAATTGCTAATTGTTCAGCGACATCAACAAACTCACACCCACCGTAATAACGCTTAGCTGGGTAACCCTCGGCATACTTATTGGTTAACTGTGAACCCTGTGCAGCCATCACCGCAGGAGAGGTGTAGTTCTCGGAGGCAATAAGTTCAATGTGCTCTTCTTGACGACGGTTCTCATTTTGGATCCCGGTCCATAACTCGGGATCAATTTGCGCTAAAGTGTGCTGACGATCAAACATAAAGGCTTCCTAAGTAATATCTATTAAAGGCAATAAATTACTAAACTTCAGGTGGGGAATGGCTAAAATTACCCTCCATAATACAAAGTCCCTATGAACCCTACTCAAGACCTTTCTATTTTGTCCCTGATACTCAATGCCAGCTTGCTTGTGCAAGCGGTTATGGTGCTACTCATGGGCCTTTCAGTTGCCTCCTGGACAATCATCTTTCGAAAAGGATCAACTCTTCGAGCAGTTCGGCGGGAGACCGAGCGCTTTGAGCGGGATTTTTGGGCAGGCGGCGATTTGAACTCCCTGCTGGCGGCTGCCCAGCGCAAAATGAGTGATTCTGGTAATGCAGGGAACGCCGCTGTCTTAGAACGTATCTTTGCTGCTGGCATGTTGGAATTTCTAAAGGCTAAAGAAATTGATGCGGCACGTCGGGCTATGAAAGCTAGTTACCAGCGAGAGATGGACCGTCTCGAAGCTAATCTTCCATTTTTGGCATCAGTAGGTTCTGTGTCCCCTTACATTGGTCTATTTGGTACTGTTTGGGGAATCATGCACGCCTTTCGGGGCTTGGCTAATGTGCAACAAGCAACCTTGGCATCGGTTGCACCTGGAATCGCAGAGGCTCTCGTTGCAACGGCCATCGGTTTATTTGCAGCTATTCCAGCAGTAGTTGCCTACAACCGTAACGCTACGGATATTGATCGTCTCTCCATTCATTTTGAGACCTTTGTTGAAGAGTTCACCAATATTCTTCAGCGCCAAGGCGGTCGTCTCTAACCTTATGGTGAGCCGTTCCTCCTTGAGAACCACACGACGCCGAGCGATATCGGACATCAATGTGGTGCCCTATATCGACGTGATGCTGGTTCTATTGGTGATCTTTATGGTCACCGCACCCTTAGTCAACCCGGGAGTGGTTAATCTCCCCACTGTTGGTGGTGCAACAGTGCAAGCCCTCCCTCCTATCTTTTTAACGATTGGCGCGGATGAAGTCATTACAGTGCGTAAAGAGGGTCAGTCATCACAAACTATTTCTAAATTGGAGCTGGGTGCTTTTGCTCGCTCCCAAGCAGAAAAATCTGCTGAGCAGCCTGTCGTTCTAGCCGCTGATAAATCCATCAAGTATGAAGTCGTGATGGAAGTCATGTCCCGCCTAAAAGAAAATGGTGTCAAGCGAGTTGGTTTGGCCGTTCGTAGTCAATAAGGAATCATGGGTAGCGCGACTCTTAACTCCTCTTGGCAGTTTCATGCTGATCGCGAGCCGGGTACCAAAAAGGCATTCACGCTCTCCTTTGTTGCCCATTTACTCTTGCTTGCCCTATTAACCATGGGCATTAGTTGGAAAACCAGCAGCCCCGCCGGATTAGAGGTAGAGCTGTGGGACGCGAGCGTTCCAACTCAAACCATCACACCTACGCCATCGATTGAGGTCAAACAAGCAGCAGCAGATATTGTAATTAAGAAGACAAAGGTAAATCCTGATCCCCCCAAAGAAGTGATCAAAAAAGTAGAGCCCAAGCTAGAGAAGAAGGCTGAAGTAAAACCACCCGAGAAGAAAGTTGACTCGAAAGAAGAGATTGCTGCTAAAAAAGTAACAGCTGCCGCTGAAAAAGCCCGTGCTGAACAACTTGCTCGTCTGAAGGCGGCCGCTGGTGCCGAAGGAGGCAGTGGCGGTAAAGTGGGTGATGGTGTTGGTGCGGGTGGCAATGCTCCCTCAGGCTATGCCGATAGGGTGCGTAAGAAGATCAAACCGCTGATCATCTTTAATGCGGAGGCTGTTTCTGGAAACCCTGCTGTTGTTGTCTTGCTTGATCTAGCACCCGATGGCACGATCCTAAAACGAACTGTTGTTACTGCGAGCTCTGAGCCTGCCTGGGACCGAGCGGTCCTTTTAGCGATTGAGCGGGCCGAGAGCCTACCGCGGGATGAAAATGGCAAAATCCCCACGCGCCAAATTAAATTAACCTTCAAACCCAAGGATTAAACCCCTCACGGTGCGAAGGACTTAAAATAGCCTCATGGTACATAACCGAATCCGCTTGCTTTATCTTGGGCTTATTGCCTTTGTAATTGGCATACCCAGCGTTCAGGCTCAAATGAATATTGAGATTAAGGGGGTTGGTCAATTTCTTTATCCAATCGCAGTCTCTCGTTTTAATGATGAGAACAAACTCCCTGTGAGCATTACTGACGTGGTGCGGCAAAATCTTGCGCGCAGTGGCTATTTTAAAAATACCGAAATTGGTAACGGCGCAGAAGATGATCAGGTCATTCCAAATTTCAAGACCTGGGGATCCCGAGGTGCTGATGCACTAGCAGTAGGTTCTGTTACTCAAAAATCACCGGGTCAATACGAGATTCGGTATCGCCTGTATGACATTCGTAAGGGGGAGAGCCTCAACGGTTTAATTGTCTCTGCTGGCGTCGACAACCTTCGTCTAGCAGCCCACCGCATCTCCGATGACATTATTTTTAAGCTACTAGGTGACAAGGGCGTGTTCTCCACCCGCCTTTCCTATGTGATCAAAGAAGGTAAACGTTTTCGCTTGGTCATCTCCGATGCCGATGGCCAAAATATCCGTAACGCACTTAATAGTAGCGAGCCAATAATTTCAGCGGCGTGGTCACCCGATGGGCAAAAGATTGCTTACGTGTCATTTGAAGATCGCAAACCCATAGTCTATGTTCATGAATTGGCTTCTGGGCGTCGGATTGTTTTATCGAATGCTAAGGGCAATAACAGCGCCCCATCCTGGGCACCAGATGGCAAATCTTTAGCTATCTCCTTGTCGAAAGACGGTAACACCCAAATTTATCGGGTCAATGCAGACGGTAGTAATTTGTGGCGTCTGACGCAAGGTAGCACCATCGATACCGAGCCACAGTTTTCTCCAGACGGTAAGTTTGTTTACTTCACCAGCGATCGTGGCGGTAATCCCCAAATCTATCGAATGAGCGCTGAGGGTGAACGCGGAGAACCGGCAAGGCGGATAAGTTTTAAACAACCCTATGCCACCTCCGCTCGCATCTCACCCGATGGTAAATATTTGGCATATATTGCTGGCGTGGGAGGCGGATTTAAGCTCCATTTAATGAACCTGCTTACTGGGGATACCACTGCCATGACCGACACAAGCTTTGACGAGTCCCCTAGCTTTGCCGCTAATGGCCGATATATTCTCTACGCCACTCAGGTGGGCGGTAAAAAGGTATTGGCTGCAGTTTCGGTAGATGGTTATGTCAAGCAAATATTAAGCATTCCGGGATCGGATGTTCGCCAGCCCACTTGGGGCCCATTTATGGATCAATAGTTTCTGAATGAGCCTGTCGTCATGAGAAGGCATAATAGGGTTTGAAATCAACTTCTAAATTTGTCTTTACCGTATAAAAATAAAATTATATTTAATTGAGGGAGGGAATATGAAAACCACATCACCCCAGCGTCGTCTTGCGCTTGCTAGCATTCTTGGTGCAGTTAGTTTTTTGGGTGCCTGCTCATCAGGTGTCAAGTTGGATGATCTAAGCACTGTTAAAGCAGGTGGCAGCGATAGCAGTAATTTTGCCTCGCAGCCTTGGAATGACCCTAAGAGCCCCCTCTTCCAACGCAGCATCTACTTTGACTTTGATGAGTTCACGATCAAACCTCAGTATCAAAATATGCTGCAAGCGGGTGCCGCGTTCCTTAAACAAAATCCTCAACAAAAGATCATGATTCAGGGTAATACCGATGACCGAGGTACGGCTGAATATAACCTTGCCTTAGGTCAACGGCGCTCCGATGCGGTGCGCCGAGCATTCGCTGCACTCGGTGTGCAAGATGGTCAAATGGAAGCCGTTAGTCTTGGAAAAGAAAAACCAAAAGCGGAAGGTAACAATGAGGCAGCTTGGGCAGAAAACCGTCGCGCTGATATTATTTACCTCACCAAGTAATTTAGCTAAGTACTCGTCGTGATATCTAAATCAGGATTCGTTCTTTTTTTATCTGTTGCAGCCTCACTGCTGTCACAAAATACTTGGGCAATTCTTTCAGATGATGAAGCTCGTAGGGCAATTCTTGAATTACGCAAGTCGGTGAGTGCATCACAGGCTGCTATCTTAGATCTCCAAAATCAACTTGATAAACAAAAATCTGAGAATGCCCAATTACGTGGTCAAATTGAAAGTCTGCAAAAACAAAGTGATGATCTAAACAACAACCAAAAATCTTTTTATCAAGATCTTGATGCGCGAGTTTCTCGACTGGAGCCTCAAAACGTTGAAGTCGAAGGCGTTACAGGTATTGTTCAAGCCGGAGAAAAATCATCCTATGATGAAGCCCTAAAATCCTTTCAGGCAGGGCAGATCAAAAATGCTGATAGTGAGTTCACGAGTTTTATTCGTAAATATCCCTCAAGCCCCTATCTGCCCTTAGCGCTCTATTGGTCGGGTAATACAAAATACGCCCTAAAAGATTACAAAGCCGCTATTACTCAACTAGAGGGTCTAATTAGCCGCTACCCAGGACATCAGCGCGTGCCTGCGGCAATCTTGACCATGGCGAATGCCAATCTCGAGTCTGGTAAAAAGGCTGTGGCCAAGAAGTTATTTACCGATCTGATTGCCAAGTATCCAGATTCTGATGCGGCAAATGAAGCGAAGCCTATCTTGGCGGGTATTAAATAAATAACCTTTTCATTCATTACCGCTTTAAACGTGACCGCTCCATTCCTTTCTGCCTTTGATCTCACTAAACCACGCACTCAAAACGCACCTGCAGTTATCTTATTTTCAGGTGGGCTCGATTCCACCACAATACTCGCCCTCGCAAAACACTTGGGATATCACTGTTATGCCCTCTCGGTCCATTACGGACAAAAGCACTCCTCAGAACTAGAGGCTGCCAAACAAATTGCCCACTTACTTGGGGTGGAGCGGCACGAAATCATTCACTTAGATCTGCCTCGGTTTGGTGGCTCAGCGCTTACGGATCATTCTTTGCATATCCCAACCAGTAATGATCAAGCTAATTTAAATACTAATAGACCAGTCATTCCAATTACCTATGTACCTGCACGCAATACGATCATGCTCTCGCTTGCACTGGCATGGGCCGAATCTATTTCAAGCCTAGATATCTTCTACGGTGCCAATGCTGTTGATTACTCGGGCTACCCTGACTGTCGTCCTGAATATGTTCGCTCATTTGAAGTGATGGCCAATCTTGCTACCAAGGCCGGCGTTGAATCGCTCCACCCAGAAAATGGCTTTCGTATTCATGCTCCGATTATTCAAATGAGTAAGGCACAAATCATACGACTTGGCGCTGAGATGGGCATTAATTACAGCCAAACTGTCTCATGCTATCAAGCTAATACGAATGGTGAGGCATGTGGTATTTGCGAGTCCTGTCAATTACGTAAGACGGGATTTAGTCAAGCAGGGGTCTCTGATCCAACTCGCTATCAAATCAATATTTAGACTATCTTTAGTCTTTACCCAACATGCGCGCTACATAGCGCGCAATGAGATCAACCTCTAAGTTCACAGAATCGCCTGCCTTTAGTTGCCCCAGAGTAGTTCGTGCAAGAGTATGGGGAATGATATTGATCTCAATAGGACACACAGCTAAATCTTTAGATCCCGCTAAATTGACTGTTAAGGATACGCCATTCACAACTATAGAACCTTTATAAGCAAGATAAGGTGCAAGAGATTGTGGGGCGGCTATGATTAACCTCCATGAACCGTATGGATCAGCCTGTACAGCCTCAAGCGATGTGACGTTACCAATTCCATCGACATGGCCACTAACCAAATGGCCTCCTAGGCGATCATTAAAGCGCAGAGCTTTTTCTAAGTTGACCTTCGAAGACTTATCCAGGACTGTCGTTTTACTAATCGACTCTCTTGAAACATCGCACTCAAACAGAGTATCTTTTAATCCGGTAACGGTCATGCAAGCACCCTGAATCGCAATGCTATCTCCAATCACCACATCATCGAGATAGGCGGTTGGTGTTGAGATTTCTAAATGAAAGCCATCCCCTTTGGGGGCAACCTTTATGATCTCACCAATTGCTGTAATGATTCCAGTAAACATGGAGAAACTATAGCAGTGTTTATTTAGTTTCTTTACTTCGTACAGCACGTATACGAAGATCACCACCAATTAGGCAGTGCTCGATGATCGTCCAATTCTGGCGATCAACCAATTGATCAAAGCTGGCAATATTAGCCATACCAAGGCCGTCCCCCAAAAAACAGGGGGCTTGATAAATTAATAGCTCATCGACGCAATTCTCACGAATTAATGAGCCATTTAATTTAAAACCCGCCTCAACGTGGACTTCGTTAATCTCACGCTTTTCTGCTAAATAAGAAATTAATTTTGGTAAATCTACTTTACCCTTGGGGTTAGGAAGCTCCAAGATTGAGATCCCCTTCTCTTTTAGGGCATCCCGCATCGCAATCAATTGCTTAGGCTCGGGGTTGGCGCACACCAATAATGCGTTTGCATCTTTTAGCACTTTTGCATTGAGTGGTGTTTCTAAATGAGAATCAACGATCACTCGCAGCGGTTGACGTTCGGTCATCACATCACGAACCGTTAGCTGTGGATCATCCTCTCGAACGGTTCCGCCACCAGACAAGATAGCGCATGCTTGAGCACGCCAATGATGGCCATCTGCACGAGCAGCAACACCTGTAATCCACTGACTTTGGCCATTTGCTAATGCAGTCCTACCATCAAAGCTAGCTGCTATTTTCATGCGCACAAAGGGCAATCCCTGGGTCATACGCTTTATAAACCCAGGATTGAGCTCAGCGGACTCCTTGGCCAATAAACCAACTTTTACATCAATGCCTAGTTTTTGTAGTCGAGCAATTCCTTGCCCTGCAACCTTTGAGTTAGGGTCCTGCATTGCAATAACCACTCGAGCTGGCCTAATCTGCTCGAGTGTATCGCAGCATGGTGGTGTTCTGCCTATATGTGAGCATGGCTCTAGACTGACATACACCGTACATCCGAGTAAGTCAAAATCACTAGCGCCCTGATGACGAGCGTTGGTAATCGCCTCAATTTCAGCATGATTACTACCAACGCTTTGCGTATAGCCCTGCCCTAAGATTTTGTCTCCTTTACAAATCACACAACCTACGCGCGGATTAGGATTAGAGAGATACAAAGCCTTCCTTGCCTCTTGTAAAGCAAGGGACATTATTTGTTGATCAAAGGGACTAAATTGAGCCATCCCTCTATTAAACCCGATTTAGACAATCGACTTACATACTCAACATGAGGCATCCTTTTTAGAAGCTGGAGTATTTGGATCACAAATACGCCATCGTCCACTAGCAGCCAAAATAATGTGGCGCTTTAAGTGGTTTGCCTTTGCATGGGAGATGATTAAGCGGTTGGCTACAAACCCCCCCATGCTGGGTCTTCGCCGCACCAGCAGGATTAAAAATGATCTATATAGTATTCGAATGAGGATCGCGGAAACGATGGGCATCAATCTGTACATAAGTGGGCAACTCATACTGGGCCAATACAGAATTGATTACTCCAATCGTTGAGCTAGCCTCCAAGACTTCAGTTTGCCAACCTAGAGCCCATGTCTCTCCTGCTCGTGGTCGGATTGCCGTATGTTCTCCACTATAGAGGGCATATTGTCGTGCAAACTGAGCATGCCGAATAAACTGCCTCGCAGTTTGTTCTAGCTCACGCTCCTGGAACTGCGATTGCAAGAACGGCAAACCCATGAAGAGCATCAAACTCAATAGGGTAATTACTGCGAGCAACTCCACCAGAGTAAAGCCACTTTGCACGAAGAGTAGCTGAGAAGATACTTTCTCGTGCCTCATACTAATCATAGAGCTGTTGCCAATTTAGTCGCGTTATTGTTCCGGCAAAATGATCCGCTATCACCGTACTCTCGATACGAATCCGATTCCCTACCCTGATTTGATACAAGTACTTTTGCTGCGGAGTCCCCTGGGTCCTGCTGCTTGATTCAACTGGGCCAAGAGCCTCGATCCGACACCTATCAGCGAATCCCTCGACTGCTGGTTTAGAAGAGCCCAAGAGTGCAGGCTCGAGGAGGCTTTGCTCACATGCTAATAATGTACGTTCAGTCTTCTTAAAGTCATGTATATAAGCTTGATAAATGGTGTTGGTTTTTATCTCTAATGCCAAATAGCCCTCAAGCTGAGCAATAGCCCATGTCAGACACATCAATATACTCATCACCCATAGCAATATCATCGAGGCTTGACTAAATATGCCTTGGAGCAACCCAGCGGACCTGCTCAATGAGTTTATTTACCTTGGTGGTTTTGGATGTACGCATCACCCCGAGACTAATCTTGATTAATCCAGTAGGGCTTTTGGGGCTTAACATTGTGGCATTGATTGCCTGAGGATTAACCCAATGAATACGCAGATATTGCACCTGATTAAGAAGTTCTGCTTGGTGCAAATGACCTTTGCGATCTAAGCTCTGACAAATCAAACTGGCACTTTGTGGATCATTACGACTGCGCTCGAGGTAAAAGTGTTGATAGGTTTTTTGCTGACGGGTTCGTTCCTTCGATAACACATTACCCATACAGTCATAGGCTAAATGCCTGGGTAAATCTTGCATCAACTCAATCGCAGCCGATCCTTTAAATAAACCGTCTTGCTTGATCTGTATATCATTCTCATTTATAGAATTCTGACTGATACGATAACCCGCCTCACGAATAGCCCTTGCCAGCAACTCCACAGCACGGTTGATGTTTTGAGCCAAGAGAATATCCTGCTCAATCTCAAGGTGTTTGAGCATTACATCGTTCAATAACTTCAACGGTGGGTAGATCATCACTGCGCCGAGAGTGAGCGCAGTGATGCAAGATAGCAGGGTCATTGCAATACTTTCTGTAAACGATCTTGTGCAATCTGAATTTCTGCTTGATTAGCGTTTTCGATAAAATCAGCGTGTACCTTTTGTAGTTTTATTTGCTTGGCCACTAGATTCGCGTAGATGGTATGCAAGATTGTGATACTGCCTGCCAGTATCGTCATTGCAATTAATAACTCAACGAGAACAAAGCCTTTTGCATTAAGGATTCTGGACGTTGGCATAATTACTTTAGTGTTTTATCGTATTGAGTGGGCCCAGATATTGCCACGCATTCAGTTCTATCTATATGCACCCCTAAATCAGGCTTTACAGATACTTCTGTTGTATTACCCTACAAAAGTGGTCTAAGGGCTTAAAATAGCGTTCTATTTAGAATTCAAGAAGATATGCCTAAGTCTCCATCGATTGCAATTAGTCCTGTTCAAGAAATCATTGCCGAACTCCGCGCGGGCAAGATGATTATTCTGGTCGATGAAGAGGATCGAGAAAATGAAGGTGATTTGGTCTTAGCAGCTGATCACGTTAGTGCCGAGTCAATTAATTTCATGGCAAAGCATGGTCGTGGCTTAATTTGCTTAACCCTTACTAAAGAGCGCTGTCAACAGCTCAATCTTCCCTTAATGGTTCGTGAAAACGGTACTGCACTGGGCACAAACTTTACTGTCTCGATTGAGGCAGCCTCTGGGGTAACCACTGGCATCTCTGCTGCAGATCGCGCTCGTACCATTCAAGCAGCAGTCGCTGTCAACGCTAAACCAAATGATCTCGTCCAGCCAGGTCATGTATTTCCATTAATGGCGCAACCAGGCGGTGTATTGATACGATCAGGTCATACTGAGGCAGGTTGTGATTTAGCCAGTTTGGCTGGTTGCTCACCCACTGCGGTCATTTGTGAAATCATGAAAGATGACGGCAATATGGCTCGTCTACCTGATCTTCTTGAGTTTGCAGAAATCCATCAACTTAAGATTGGGTCGATTGCCGACTTAATTCAGTATCGCAGTCAAACAGAAAGTATTGTTGTACGCGAAACAGAACGCGAATTCTTCACTCCATGGGGTCGGCTTCAGGGGATTGTCTATCGTGATAAACCTAGTAATTGCTTACACCTTGCTCTAGTAAAAGGGCAGCCTCAACCCCATGAGGAGGTCTTAGTTCGAGTGCATGAACCAGTCACGATTTTAGATTTTCTTGATACGGAAAGCTCCACTCACTCGTGGCCTCTTCATAAAGCGCTAGAGGCAATTGCTCAATCGAGCAGTGGGGTTGCTGTACTCCTTAATGCTGCTGGGATTGCTGCCCCCTCTGAGCTAAAGTGGCTGACACAATTTGAAAAACTACGCCAACAAACTCAGGGATTTAATAATCAAATGTCTAGCGCCAGCTCTAAATCGAGCATTGAACGCAAGACTGATTTTCGGAGTTACGGTATCGGTGCGCAAATTCTAAAAGATTTAAAGGTTGAAAAGATGCGGCTATTAGCTAATTCTGTACGAGTTCCTAGTTTGTCGGGTTATAAACTCGAAATTATTGGGAATGTTCCCTACTCTACCAATCGATCTTAAGGAGCCTCTATGAATGACATTGATGTGTTTGAGGCAGACCTAAATGGGCAAGATCTGCGGATTGCAATCGTGCAAGCTCGCTTTAATCTAGAGCATTGTCAGGCCCTATCAGAGTCCTGTATCCAGGAATTGCTTGCCTTAGGCGTTGCTCATTCGGATATACAACTGGTAACCGTTCCTGGTGCACTTGAGATCCCATTTGCGCTTGCACAGCTTACCAAAACTGAAGAGTTTGATGCTTTGATTGCTTTGGGTGCTGTGATTCGTGGGGAAACCTATCATTTTGAGTTAGTTTCGAACGAGTCTGCTAGCGGTATTACACGGATCAGCCTTGATGCTGGTGTACCGATTGCCAATGGCATTCTTACCTGCGATACCGATGCGCAAGCGACTGCTCGGGTAGACGAAAAAGGCCGGGATTGTGCTAGAGCTGCCGTTGAAATGGCAAACCTTGCACTAGCGCTCACTCCCGATATTGATATTCAGTCGGAGTAATAGCTTGAGTCATAAAACTATCGCGACTGGGGCTCATATGCGCTCACTTACGCCGCGTCGTCGTGCTCGCGAATATGCACTTCAGGGCGTCTATCAGTGCTTGGTTCTTAAAACTGCCGGGGAACTAACTGACCTACCATTGGCTATTAGCGCAATTACTAAACAATTAAGCGAGGATCCTGCTTTTCAGAAATGCCAACAGGATCTATTTAGAAGTATCTTTCAAGGGGTCATTAACCGCAATCAAGAACTCGATGCCCTGATTACCCCAGAGCTCGATCGACCGATTGCTGAACTTTCACCCGTAGAGCATGCCGCCCTCTTAATTGGTGCCTATGAGCTTGCGGCTGACCTATCAGTTCCTTATAAAGTTGCCATCAACGAGGCGGTAGAACTTACCAAAACTTTTGGGGGGACAGATGGCCACAAATACGTCAATGGCGTACTTGACCAGCTTGCCCAAAAACTACGGTACGCTGAAACGAATAACTGAACTAAACGTTGTTATTAAAGCGACGGGCGATACTGCGCAACTCTTCGCGCTCAGAAAACACTTTACCAGTATATGTATTGATCCCACTAGCTGCATTGGGTGCCCCAAGATAGTGCTTAAGACCCGCCTCTAATGATCCAGCCTTTGCAATGCACGCTTTTAGAATTAGTGCGCCCACCCGAATATTTGCCTCGGGTATGAATGCTGCTAATGGGCCCCCATAGGGCTCAAATTTCTCTTGATGGACATGAGTACGAACTTGCATAAGCCCTTGGGCTCCGGCCCGACTTTCTGCTCGTGGATTAAAGTTAGATTCGATAGCCATTACCGCCAAGATCAAAGTGGGATCCAGATTAACCTCTTTACCAACTGTAATCGCTTGGGCAACATAATGCGCAGTGTCTTCTGGTGATAAACCAAACTTCTTGGTCAAATGAGATGTAACTGCCTTACGCTCGGCCTCGGTTCGTAAGATACCGCGATCGATGGCCGAATGATCGATTAAGTGAGACGGTATTAAAGCTGCTTGGCTAGCAATCGAAGGAATATCACGCCCCGTTGAGCTCCAAAGTTTTAGTTGACCGGCAGATTCATCAGCGGTCAGTATTTCAGCGCTATCGGTTCCTAAAATTAAAGCTCGCGCCTCTGCTGGCACCAAATAATGAGCTAGATCAAACAATCCTGCGCCGGTCTTCGGCCCAATTAGCCAAACTGCCAAAATGGCAGCAACCATCAAGACAACCAAGGATTGCCCCCAACGTGACAATACAGAGAGGACCTCAATCCTATGCAACTCTAGAGCGTTTAGCTTTTTAATCAAAGATAGGTTCATGGTGATGGTCGCCCGCTTTATAAAAGAGAATTACTGAGATCTTTCGTTATATTGCGTTGCAACATTTATTAAACATGAGGCATCTTAGGTAGCCCTATATAACCTGTCAAGCATAAAGATATCTTCTTTAATTACTTTTTTATTCAGTAATCGGTTAAAACCCTAATATGATGCACTGCTTTAAATTAAATAGTTATTAACTTCAATATCTTACGAAGGTTAGTCAGCACTTATTCCTCATCATGAAAAACACCCTATTGCTAGAATTATTTTCATCATTTGAAAGAAAAAGTGTCCATTTAAAACTACGGGTAGGATGTAAATCCTATTTAACCTACTACTAATAGTGGTCTACAAACTTTTATTGGCTCCAGAGTTAACTAAGAAATTTTCGGATCGATTAAGCAAACCGAGTTCACTGATTTCAAATACTTAAGCTAGAAAAGTGTTCGCTACCCAAGAAAGGCTAGGTATTACACTAGAAAACTTATCTGTCACCACTCAAAGAGACTACGAAGCCATGAATGCCCCAGAATCCCTTGCCAATATCCCGAAACTTCTAAAAAATCCTTCCCTATTTAGGGAAGATGCCCTGATCAATGGCCAATGGATTAAAGCGTCAGCTAATCAACGCTTCCTGGTTCGCAATCCTGCTACGGGCCAGCGCTTGGCATTAGTTGCCAATCTAAACACCGCCGATGCTCATGAGGCTATTCAAGCGGCTGAGATTGCCCTATCTGCATGGCGGGGCAGAATCGCTAAAGAACGTGCGGGGATTATGCGTCAATGGTTTGAGCTCATTCTGGCTAACGCCGATGATTTAGCAATCCTCATGACCTTAGAGCAAGGTAAGCCTTTGGCAGAGGCCAAAGGCGAAGTGATGTACGGAGCCTCCTTTGTGGAGTGGTTTGCCGAAGAGGCTAAACGCGTCATGGGAGCAATCCCCTCCAGCACCTGGGGCGATAAACGAACCATCGTCCTAAAACAAGCTATTGGAGTTTGTGTTGCCATTACCCCTTGGAACTTTCCAATTGCCATGATCACGCGCAAAATTGCTCCAGCCATGGCAGCCGGCTGCACCATAGTCATTAAACCGGCTGAGCAAACCCCCTTATCTGCCCTGGCAATTGCCTATCTAGCTCAAGAAGCAGGAGTCCCAGATGGGGTCATTAATATTGTGACCGCAGACTCAGAACAATCTATTGTAATTGGCAAGGTGCTGTGCGAGTCCCCAATTGTGCGCCACCTATCATTTACCGGATCAACCGAGGTCGGTCGCATCCTAATGGCTCAATCTTCGCCCACGATCAAAAAGCTTGCTCTTGAGTTGGGCGGTCATGCGCCCTTTATCGTGTTTGATGATGCCGATATTGATGCGGCGGTAGCCGGTGCAATGGTCTCCAAATATCGCAATGCAGGCCAAACCTGTGTGTGTGCCAACCGTTTCTATGTGCATACAAAAGTTCATGATATTTTTGTGGAGAAGCTAGCAGCCGCTACGAAGTCCATCAAGATTGGTAACGGCCTTGATCAAGGCGTTTCGCAAGGTCCTTTAATTGATCAGCAAGCCATTGAAAAGGTTGAGCGCCATGTGGCGGATGCCATTAGCAAGGGAGCTCGCTTGGTCATTGGTGGTAAGCGCTCCAGCCTTGGAGGGACTTACTATGAGCCCACCGTGCTTGCAGGCGTGAATAGCTCGATGCTCATCACCACTGAAGAAACGTTTGGACCGGTAGCGCCAGTGATTCCCTTTGACAATGACGAGGATGTCGTGAAACTGGCGAATAGCAGTCAATTTGGTTTGGCATCTTACTTCTACAGTAGAGATATTGGTCGCATTTGGAAGATTGCTGAGGCCCTTGAATTTGGCATGGTGGGAGTCAATACCGGCCTAATCTCCAACGAAGTTGCCCCATTTGGCGGCGTCAAACAATCAGGCTTAGGTCGCGAGGGTAGCTCTTGGGGTATGGATGAATATCTAGAGATGAAATACGTTTGTATTGGGCTCTAAGAAAACGTTCTTGGGACATTCTACTTCTTGCGATACAGTAAATCCCAAACCCCATGACCTAATTTGAGACCACGGTTCTCGAACTTGGTAGTGGGGCGATAAGCAGGCCTCTCGACATAGCCAGGATGTAGCTTGGCTAAATGATCGTAGCTAAACACTATTCCACCAATCTCTTGATCGGTATTACTTAGATCAATTGCCCTAAGGAGCGTAGATTGCTTTGAACAATTTTCAAGATCGGGGTGCTGATTCAAGACGAGAAGCATTTGCTCAGCATAGTGCTGCCAATCGGTTGCTAGGTGAATATATCCACCTATTTTAAGACGAGACACCAAAAGAGTTAGGAAGTCCTTTTGGATCAATCGACGCTTGTGATGGCGCTTTTTATGCCAAGGATCTGGGAAAAATATATGCACGCTATCCAAAGAGTCTTTAGTAATCATGTGCTCTAAGACCTCAACAGCGTCGTGCTGTATCAGCCGAAGATTGCTTAATTGCAACTCACCAATTTTCTTCAGTAATGCGCCTACGCCAGGTTCGTGTACCTCAATGCCTAGAAATAGGTCTCGTGGGCAAATCTGTGCAATATGGGCAGTGGATTCGCCCATACCAAAGCCAATTTCAAGAATTTTCTGAGGAGAGCTGTGTTGATCGGGGTTTTGCTCAAAAACGCCCCAATCCAATGAGGCGTGCTTGAAAGGCATTAAAAACTGTGGGGCTAGCTCATTCATTGCCCTTGATTGAGCATTGGTAGTTCTTCCAGCCCGCCGAACAAAAGAGCGGATTCTTCTTAATAGGAATTGAGATTCGTCCAAATCAATATCTCGACTTGATATGAGCTTCTAGCTAATTCGGCAAATCCCAACTGGTCGAGCGATAGGCAAAAATTACCTCAACCAGTATTAGCGCGAGAGAAATAACAAAGGATACTAAGCCAGCCACAAAGGTAATCACTACGTAACCTACCTCTACAATACGTGCAGCGCCTGTTTGTAGAAAAAATAGCTCTAGTACGGTTAAGGAGATTAAAACTCCCGCAAGTACATCAAAAAAAATAGCAAGGGTACATAAGCGCCCACGCGTTTTGAACTCAATAATTTCTTTTTCGTAATGAAGTTGTAATTTATCGCTTATCTCATGGTTGCCAAATAACTCATTCTGAATGAAACGCATACGATCCACATTGCGAGCTAAACGAGCAGTAATTGCGGTAACCAGGGTAGCCACTGCTGTCAATAGAAAGACTGGGGCCAATGCGAGCTGAATATTAGCCTGAATTGCATCAATCGTTAAGTTCATAGTATTTGTTCTGAATGTTGTGACTAATTAGACCAAGCGACTAGGCCAGTATAGGAAGTAAATAAGACAATGGCACCAAAAATGATGCGATACCAAGCAAATGGAATAAAATTATGATGTGCGACATAATGAATTAGCCAGCGAACGCATATAAATGCTGATATAAAGGCAGCGATAAAGCCCACTAGCAATGCGGGCGCAAAGTCTCCAAATCCTATCGTATGACTTGAGTTCGCTATTTTCAATAATTCATAGGCAGTTGCTCCACCAATAATGGGTATTGCTAGAAAGAATGAAAACTCGGTTGCTACGGCCCGAGGCAGACCAAATAACATGCCGCCAATAATCGTTGCACCCGAGCGCGATGTCCCCGGAATCAATGCAGCGCATTGAGCCAATCCAATCTTAATAGCATCTAAAGGGGTAAGCTCATCAACGCTGTTGATCATTTTCACATTACTAGATCGGGTTTGCCGATACTCAGCCCAAAAAATAATGAATGCTCCTACGATAAAAGCGCTGGCTACTGGTACCGGAGAAAATAAATATGCCTTAATGTATTTACCAAAAAGAAGCCCCAAGCCCATTGCTGGAATACAAGCGATGACCACATGAAGTACAAATTTTTGAGATTGTTTACTAGTCCATAAGGTACTCGTCACCCTTATAAGACGCTGACGATACTCCCAACACACCGCCAAAATAGCTCCGAACTGAATAATAATTTCAAAGGCTTTGCCACGTTCATCATTGAAGTTTAATAGGTCACCCACCAAAATTAAATGCCCAGTACTCGAAATAGGTAAAAATTCAGTGAGGCCCTCAACCACCCCTAAAATGAGGGCTTTAAATAAAAGTAATAGATCCATAAGTATCAATACTAAAGCCTTCGTTAGCCAAACCGATTAATAAACCATTTTGGGCTTAAACTTCAAATCATGTTCATCAATAGGCCTTTTATATCAACTTCTTTTTTGCTTCTTGCATTGGGCTTGATCCCTTATTCCCTTAGCTATAGCCAAAGTCAGGGCTCAACCAACTTAATGGGCTCGCAGGGCTCCGTATCCGTAACACCCGCTAATAACACTATTCTTCCAAAAATGCTGAGTCCTCAGGACTTAACTAAGTTAGAACTGCCTCCCCAATTTGCAATCCCCGCATTACCTAGTGGCTCTAATTTAGTAGATGGTAAAAGCGATGGTCTCAACGATCGTCGTGTCATGGATTTAATAGGGCTTTATCAAGAAGCTGCTTTTAATGACCCCGTGATCAATAGCGCCCGCTTTAATCTTACCGCCCGCAAAGAATTATTTTGGCAAGGCTTATCGGTACTCTTACCGCAAGTAACTGCTAATCCAACCGGAACCCGTTTTTTTCAACACGGTGAGGGTACTAACCGCATTTTTGATCAAAAGAGCTACACCGTAACCTTGACTCAACCTCTCTTTAATTTGGCGGGCGTACAAATCTACAAACAAGGTGATCTAAATAGCAAAATTTCTGATTTACAGTTTTTACAAGCCCAGCAGGATTTAGTCATTAGGGTATCCCAAGCATATTTTGATGTTCTAACCGCTCAAGATAATGTTGAGATATTTAGAAATAAGAAGGGACTCATCAAAGAGCAACTAGACGCTGCAAAGGCTAAGTTTGAGATTGGTTCAGCGACTATTGTGGACGCTAATGATGCGCAAGCACGCTTTGATGTTGCCAACGCTCAAGAGATTGCTGCGCATGCGGAACTTGTTGTGAAACGCGGTGTTCTTGAACAGCTGATTGGTCATCCAGTAAAAAAAATTAAACCAATGGCAAAAGATATATCGATTGCAGGAGTGGTGACAGATCCTAGAGCTAAGAGCAAAGATGGAAAAGGCATACCTATTGCAGACAGTGTTAGCCCTAAGCTACCGCCGGGTCAGGCGCTGGAGGATTGGATTACACAATCTGAAAATGCTAGCTATAACGTTCTCGTCGGTCAACTTGGAGTTCAGTTGGCAGAGAGCGCCTATAAATCCTCATTAACAGCAAACTACCCCAGCGTTAATTTTGTAGGAACAACTGGCTTTAATCAATCCAATGGGTCAGCTCTAAATTTTAATCCTTCGACTACTCAAAATATCTATAACAATACGATTGCTCTACAAATGACCCTGCCGATTATTTCGGGTGGGTACAACATGTCTGTAATACGCCAAAATGCTGCTCTAGCGGATAAAGCAAAGTCAGACTATGACAATCTCAGAAGAACGGCTGCTCAAGCCACTAGGCAAGCATTCACTGGATTTTATGGTGGCCTGGCCACAGTCAAGGCTCTGGAGGCTGCAGAGAAATCCTCAGCCTCTGCGGTAGAGTCCAGCAAGCTAGGTTATCGAGTTGGCACTCTAATCAATATTGATGTCCTTATTGCTTTAGATACCTTGTTTACTACAAGAGCATCGCTATATAAGGCTCGCTATGACACGATCATGAATGCGCTTAAATTAAAAGCTCAAGCAGCTAGTCTTTCTGACGAGGATCTAAAGGCTGTTAATGCTTTATTGCGCTGATTCCTAAATTTTTTGTTCTCTAAAGAACTGCTCCAAAATCAGTGCGGCCGCATGAGAATCTAGCGATTCCTGATATTGAAAATCGCCCTCTAAAACTACCGAGGAGTAGCGCTCGTCGACAAAATAAACTGGCTTAGAGTAACGCCCTACCATTTGCTGACCAAAGCGCCGGGCTTTTTGGGTCATTGCATGTTCAGCCCCATCTGGATGCAAAGGCAAGCCTACAACAACGACGCTTGGATTCCATTGCAGAATTAATTGCTCAACGGACTTAAAACGAAACTCCTCGCTAGAGTTATTGATTTGATTTAAAGCTTCTGATGACTTTGTTAATGAGTTTCCAACAGCCACACCAATTCGCTTGGTACCATAATCAAAGGCCAATACTGTGATTAAGTTATTTATGTTGAGTGGCTCATGCATGACCCGCTTCTCCTGAAAGGCTTGATAGATCAAACCCAAGATTTTTTATTGCTCGCCGATATCGCTCGGTGTATGGGGTATCAAAAATAATATTACTCATCTCGGCACTTGATAGTGGAACATTCATCCAACCATTTAGCGCCATCTCTTCTTCAAGCTGACCTGCGCCCCAGCCAGAGTATCCCAAAGTCATCATAAATTTTTGGGGGCCATTTCCGCTAGCAACAGCCTCGAGCACATCTTTTGATGTGGTCATCGTTAAGCCATCCGCAATGACAAGCGATGAAGAGTACTTATCCAAAGAGTTTGTTTGATGCAGTACAAAACCGCGCTCCACCTGAACTGGGCCGCCATAGTAGACCGGTTGATCTAAAAGAGGGGCTATTTCTAATTTAAGTTCAATCTTTTCAAACAAAGTAGCAAGAACAAGCTCTGTGGGTCTGTTGACTACCAAACCCATTGCACCCTTATCCGTATGCTCGAGCAGATAGATGACCGATCCTGCAAAATTATCATCGAGCATCCCCGGCATTGCTAACAGTAATTGATTAGCAAAATTGCTAGTGGCTGATAAATGGGATGGCAAATGTGACCGTGTGCTCATTACCCATTCTACCAAGCAAGGGTTTTCTCTAAAAGCTAAATTTTTCCAGTCAACTTATAAGCAACAATACCAATATATTCATGCAAAAGTCTGTTCCAAAGAAATGCTCCTTCGGTCAAATCAAACTCTCTCCATTGCAAGGTATGCGCAGTTTGATAGTCTACGGGTACTGGAATAATCTGAATACCTTGTTTCTCAAAGATTTTGACCGAGCGGGGCATATGCGTAGCGGAAGTAACCAATAACCAAAGCCCTGTTTTAATGAATGGGTTGCCGACCCCCAACTGATCAATCATTTTCTTGGAATAAACCGCGTTCTCATACGTATTGCGCGATTGATTCTCATAATACGCAGTGCTCTGTGTAATCTCCGCTAGGCCTTGTTCGGCGATCAGCTGCTTAAAAGCATCTGCCTCAGACATCCCTCGCGGAGTCACTCTTCCGGAAAATCCAGAAAAGAAGAAGGGTAAATTGGGGTAACGTCGAATCAGCTCCAGACCCTTGGTAACCCTTTCAGCAGCCGAATAGATAGACACCTCTCCCCGATCAATAGCAATATCCTCCCCACGGATGGCTCCACCCAAAATAATGATGCCCGCAATCTGTTCACCAGGCATCTTATTGATATCTACTTTTTCAATGGAATTCTCCAGAATACGGGCTAAAGATTGGGGTATGGGGGCATAGCCCACCAATATGAAACCAATCACAGAAAACCACAAGAAAAGCTTAGTGGCTATTGGCTTTCTCAATATCAAAAAGAATAAGGCTAATCCAGAGATCAGAAACAATAAATTGAGGGGTTCAATCAAAAACTGAACGATTTTTGAACTAATGAAAAATATCTGCTCCATAGACCATCATCATAATCAAACTAAGATTAAAGGCTAAGATAGAGCCTATGAATCAAGCACTTGTTTGGCTACGCCGTGATTTGCGTCTACATGACCATGCAGCGCTGCATCACGCCCTTCGTACTTATCAAAAGGTATGGCTATGCTTTATCTTTGATACTAATATCCTGGAACCGCTCTTGAAAAAGGGTCTTGGTTTTGACCGACGCGTTGATTTTTTGTGGCAAAGCGCTCATAAATTGAATCAAAATCTTCGATCCCAAGAGGGCGGCCTACTTGTCCGTCATGGGGATCCCAAAGAGCTCATACCCAAACTGGCCGAGCAACTTCAAGTGGATTGCGTACTCTCTAATCATGATTATGAGCCATCTGCTATCCAACGGGATCAATCTGTTGCCACCATACTGGCTAAGAAAAATATTCAGTTTGAGCACTTCAAGGATCAGGTTATCTTTGAAAAGACTGAGGTATTAACCAACTCTCAAACGGTATTTTCAGTATTTACACCCTATAAAAATGCATGGCTAAAAAGATTAACGCCTGCTGATGTAGAGCCCTATTCTTGCGAACCAGGCTCTAAAGGCTTGATTGGAAACGTTGCACCGATTCCCAAAATACTTGATCAGGCATTACCCACCCTAGAGTCTATGGGATTTAAACCTACTGGTATTGAGTCCTACCTACCACCAGGCCCCCAAGGAGCAGAGTTATTTCTAAATGATTTTTTAAAGCGTATCGATCAATACAATATCGGTAGGGACTTTCCTGCGATCAAAGGTGTGAGCTATTTATCCACCTATCTACGTTTTGGTAATGTTTCCATTCGAGGATTAGTTCGCGAGGCTCACCGCAGAATGCTAGCGGGCAGTCTTGGGGCAAGTATTTGGCTAAGCGAATTAATTTGGCGAGATTTCTATTTCATGATCTTGGCAAACCATCCCCGTATTGCGAGCGGGGAGTCCTTTAAAACCGATTACGACAAAATCGAATGGGAGAAAGGGGCTAAGGCTCAGAAGCTCTTTAAAGTATGGTGTGATGGTCAAACCGGCTATCCGCTGGTTGATGCAGCGATACATCAACTCAACCAAAGCGGCTATATGCATAATCGACTGCGCATGGTAGTGGCCAGTTTTTTGTGCAAAGATCTTGGGATCGATTGGCGCTGGGGTGAACAATACTTTGCAGACCATCTCAATGATTTTGAGTTCGCATCGAATAATGGTGGTTGGCAATGGGCCTCCTCCTCGGGTTGCGATGCACAGCCCTACTTTCGGATCTTTAATCCCACCACTCAATCCGAACGCTTTGATAGCGATGGCAAGTTCATTAGACGGTATATTCCAGCCTTGGAAAAGCTCTCAAATAAGTCAATTCATGCCCCTTGGATGGCAGGCCAACTAGAACTTCAAGCTGCTGGCATTGTTCTAGGCAAAGATTATCCTTTGCCGGTTATTGATCATGATGAAGCTCGCAAAGCCACATTAATTCGGTATAACGTAGTCAAAAAGGTCGCCTGAATATGTCCCGCGTGTTTGCAATTGGCGATATCCAAGGATGCCTGAGCTCCCTGAATCAGCTTATTAAAAAATTACCACGTAATGCCAAAATTATTTGCTTAGGTGATCTCATTAATCGTGGCCCAGACTCTTTAGGGAGCCTGCGCCGACTTAAATATCTTCAAGAAACTGGTGTAGCGGAATGCATTTTGGGTAATCATGATCTTAATCTTCTGGCTTGTGATGCTGGTCTACGTGAACCCAAGCCCCTAGATACGATTGATGATATTTTGCGAGCCCCCGATCGTAAAGAGTTAATTGATTGGTTGCGTCACCGACCCATGGCTTTGAGTAATGGTAAGGTACTGCTTGTGCATGCAGGAGCACTTCCCCAATGGAGTGTAAAACGCACTCTAGAACTTGCTGCTGAAGTCGAACAAGCGCTTCGCCAAAAGACATATAAACAGTTCTTGTCGCAAATGTATGGCAATACGCCAAATTACTGGGATCCAAAACTGAAAGGAGTCGATCGATTACGTCTCATTACAAATACCCTCACCCGAATTCGATTTTGTACGCCAGAAGGTGAGATGGAGTTCAAGAGTAAAGAAGGTTTAGAAAATGGTCCCGCTGGATATATTCCATGGTTTGAGACGCCAGGACGTAAAACACAGGAAATTCCTATTGTGTTTGGACACTGGTCGACCTTGGGCCTACTAAATCGTCATCATGTCGTAGGAATTGATACAGGCTGTGTTTGGGGCGGTACATTAACTGCGATCGATTTAGACCATTTGGTCAGTGCCAATCAATCACTAGAGTCAATTGATCAAACCTTGAAGATTAAAATTCAGAGTGTTGCAGGCTACGATCACCCAATGCGAATGTAATACTTTCGTAATAATTATCTTAGCTGCGCAAAGGATTTCTTGGCAGCGGTAATAATTTCATCAACAATTTTATTGTCGTGTGCTATCGAAGTAAAACCTGCCTCATAGGCAGATGGCGCAAGGTACACACCAGCATCCAACATCGCGTGGAAAAACCGCTTGAAGGACTCAATATTCGTTTTGGTAACCTCCCCATAAGAGGTGGGTACTTTGTCAGAGAAATAAAAACCAAACATCCCACCAACACTATCGACCGAGAACGGTATGTTTGCCAAATCTGCTTCGCGCTTTAAACCACTCATCAGTTTTTGGGTTTGCTCACTAAGGCACTCAAAAAATCCTGCTCTAGAAATAATCTCCAGGGTCTTTGCTCCTGCAGCAACCGCTACCGGATTGCCTGAAAGAGTACCAGCCTGATAAACATTACCCAAGGGTGCAAGCTTGCTCATGATCTCGCGCCTACCACCAAAGGCAGCCATCGGCATTCCACCGCCCATCACCTTCCCAAGGCAAGTTAAATCTGGCTTGATACTATGCAATGATTGTGTGCCGCCCAAAGCCACCCGAAATCCAGTCATTACCTCATCGTAAATTAAGACCGCACCATGTTTTTCAGTAAGGCCACGAAGGGCTTTGACAAACTCCGGCGTGGCACGAATCAAGTTCATATTACCGGCAATCGGCTCCACTATGAGTGCAGCCACTTTATCACCATGTCTTTTAAATGCCTCTTCTAATGCATCAACATCGTTATACGGCAGCACTAAGGTATGCTTTACTAAATCTTGGGGAACGCCTCCAGATGAAGGGGCATTCTGAGTAGAGTCTGCAAAGGTTAAAAGTCCAGATCCCGCCTTCACCAATAAGCTATCGGCATGTCCGTGGTAGCAACCCTCAAACTTAATAATCAGGTCACGATTGGTGTAGCCTCGAGCTAAGCGGAGTGCGCTCATCGTCGCCTCAGTCCCACTGGAGACCATGCGGATCTGTTCAATGTTAGGCATCAACTCACAAATCCGTTCTGCTAAATCAATTTCACCAGCGGTGGGCGCTCCATAACTAAAACTTTGGGTTGCTGCCTTTTGAACCACTTCAACGACTTCAGGGTTCGCATGACCAACAATCATGGGTCCCCACGACATGATCAGATCAATATAGCGTTTACCATCGGCATCCCAAAAATGAGGGCCCAGAGCCCGCGCTACAAATCGGGGGATACCACCGACTTGACGAAAAGCCCGAACCGGAGAGTTCACCCCTCCAGGGATTGTCATTTGGGCGCGATTAAATAGTTGCTCGTTTTGACTCATGGTATTTGAATAAAATAATTTTTGGGGTCTACGCGTTAAATAACCGACATCTCGAAATCGTCTTTGCGAGCTCCGCATTCTGGACAGGACCAGTTCATAGGAACATCTTTCCAAAGAGTGCCTGGTGCAATTCCATCATCTGGACAACCCTTGGATTCGTCATAGATCCAACCGCAAATTAAACACATATAGGTCTTAAATTCCATCACACTTTTTTCTTTCTTTTAAAGATTTCTATTCTAAAGCCAAGCCCAACTAATCTCTTTTCCGAATATCAAACTTAAACAAGCGACACTCTAAGGGGCCATTAAATAAAGGGGTGCGCTTGGATTCTTTCATCCGTAAGTGCCCTGGTAAACCCATGTCGGCTGTCAAAGCATAAATCTGCCAACCGCTAAAATAATCTTTTAATTGCTTACTAAATTGATCTAAAAATGCTGCAAATTGTGGATCAATGGGCTCCTTCACCAAGGGCTCACGACTAGAACGCCGCTTTTGCATATAGGATTTATCCTCATCCCCCAATGGATATATTATGTCTTGATCTCCGCCTTTAAAACTCAAGCGCTCTCCATAAGGGGGATTAAATACCATCACACCACCTTGGTCTGAAGCAGGTTTCACTGCAATAGCATCGACCTGTCGAACAACTGGAAGCCCGGGCAAATAAGCGCGTTGCCAATTAGCCTTACAAATCGTAATCATCTTTTCATTAATATCGCTACCACTAATTGCAATCGGTCGATCTGCAAAGTTTGCTATCTCTTTTTTTGAGACATCACAAAGACCAGCCCAGTTCTTTTTCTCGAAAGAGGTATTAAATGGCTTTAGCCGAGTGAAGCCAAATCCAGAAATTTCTACTGCTTGCTTCCAGGCGCTAGTCTTTGTTGAGGCAGATAGATTCTTTTCCTTAAATAAATGTGCACGTATTGCACCTGGCGGAATATGCAAAGCCGTTTGTGCAGCCTCGATCAAA
Source organism: Burkholderiaceae bacterium (assembly GCA_009924985.1). GTDB lineage: Bacteria > Pseudomonadota > Gammaproteobacteria > Burkholderiales > Burkholderiaceae > Polynucleobacter. The sequence goes on from RFQL01000003.1 coordinate 27,427, forward strand.
AAAGTACCACTGCCGCACATGGGATCATATAAAGCTTGATTACTTTGCCAAGGGGTAAGTGCCAAAATCCCTGCAGCTAGATTCTCCTTTAATGGCGCATCTCCTTTCTCCTCGCGCCAACCTCTTTTAAACAAAGGCTCACCTGATGTATCCAAATAGATAGTAGCTTGATTAATGGTTAAATGGGCTTGCACACGCACATCGGGATTGGCTGTATCGATATTGGGGCGCTTACCCGTTTGCTCCCGCAAACGATCAACGATGGCATCTTTAATACGAAGAGTAGCAAAATTCAAACTCTTTAAGGGTGAACGTTGCGCAGTCAGATCTACTCGAAGTGTTTGATGAGAGCTAAACCAATCCTCCCAGCCAATTGATTTCGCCAAACGAAACAAATCATCTTCACTCTTATAGGGGCCGTCAGCCATTTTCAGTAAAACGCGGCTAGCAATACGAGAATGTAGATTGATTGCCATCGCAACTGCCAAGGGGCCATTGACACCAATACCACCCGTCATATTGGCAGGGGTAGGATCAATTTGCGTTATCCCAAGCGCTTTTATCTCAGGTCGTTTTATAAGGCCCTCCAATTCGCTCGCCAATACACCCTCAAGCCCACCTGGGCAGACAATAAAAAAACGCATGGTCAATGGAGCTTCGTGGTTGGATAAAGTCAATTGGGCTTCATCACCACAAGGGCTGTAATGATCAGCATTAACAACACGGGCACCTCATTAAACCAGCGGTACCATACATGTGATTTCGTATTGGTTTTTTCTACAAAGTTCTTTAGTAATTTCTTGCATTGCAAATGATAAGCGATGATTATTAGTACTAAGAGAGCTTTTATATGCATCCAAATAGAGCCTCTACCCACGCCGTAATAAAGCCACAATATCAAGCCTAAAGCAACGGCGGGCATCATCAAGATAGTCATAAAGCGATATAGGCGCTGCGCCATTCCTAAGAGACGTGAATACGCCTCAGTGTTGGTCTCTTGAGCAAGATTTACAAAAATACGCGGCAGATAAAATAAGCCGGCAAACCAAGAGGCAATTAAAACGATATGAAGGGTCTTAGCCCAAAGGTATCCGTCAAACATAATCTGTCTTTATATCAGCGCTTTATTGACGAACTTCACCGTGACCCATCACAACATACTTCAAGGATGTAAGGCCCTCAAGACCAACGGGGCCTCGCGCATGGAGTTTGTCATTCGAAATCCCAATCTCAGCTCCAAGGCCATACTCAAAGCCGTCAGCAAAACGGGTGCTGGTATTAACCATCACACTCGCACTATCGACCTCTCGTAAGAATCGATCAGCATGAGCCTGATTTTGGGTAATGATGGCGTCTGTATGCTTGCTACCATAATGCTCAATGTGCTCCATCGCCTCATCTAAATCCCCTACCATCTTAATCGATAAGATGGGTGCCAAATACTCCGTGTGCCAATCCTCTTCGCTTGCGTCAACCAAATGAATAAAACCACTACTCTCAAGTACCTTGCGGGTTTTAGAATCAACCCGCAACTCAACGCCTTTATCTTGATAGATCTTGCAAAGAGGTGGCAACACATCCTGAGCGATCTTCGTATTGACTAATAGGGTTTCCATCGCATTACATGGCGCATAACGTTGCGTTTTAGCGTTATCACATACCCGTATTGCCAAATTAAGATCAGCGCCTTCATCGATATACGTATGGCAAATTCCATCAAGGTGCTTGATCATGGGCACTCGACCATCCGCCATTAAACGAGCAATCAAACTCTTACCGCCACGGGGAACAATGACATCAATGTATTCGGTCATGGTAATCATCTTGCCAACAGCAGCTCGATCGGTTGTTTGTACCACCTGAACAGCTTCTGCGGGAAGTTGTGCCGCAGCCAATCCTTCTTGAATCAAACCCGCTAAGTAGGTATTTGAATCAATTGCTTCTGATCCGCCTCGCAAAATCACCGCATTTCCTGACTTTAAACAAAGTGCGGCGGCATCGATAGTCACATTAGGTCTTGATTCATAAATGATACCAATGACTCCTAAAGGTACGCGCATCTGCGCGATCAAGATACCTGAGGCTTGTTTCTTAAAAGTGCCAATATGTCCGACAGGGTCTCCAAGACTCACGATCTGCTCCAAGCCCAGTGCCATGGTCTCGATAGATTTCTCGGTCATAGTCAACCGATCAACAAAGGCCGCATCATTGCCATGGGTCTTGGCACGCTTTACATCGAGCGCATTAGCCGCCAATATTTTGGCAACATCCCGACGAACAGCTGTTGCAATATTCAGTAATGCCCGATTCTTTTGCTCACTACCGGCCTTAGCCATTGCCCGCGATGCGGCTCTCGCTTGCTGACCAATAGCCAGCATCATTTGCTCAATCGTGGATTGGTTTTGTGCTTCCATAGACCATACTCTAACGCAATAGACCGCCAATTACGCGAAGGCCATCCCAGGGATTAGTAGGCATCTCACGAACCATCAGACCTTTTGCTTGTTTATCAAGGTTTGCGGCCAGAATCATGGCTTGCTTGAGTTTTTTAGGGGCAATCCGTTTTAATGCGGCTGGGTACAACTTCTCGCGCCTTCCCCAAATACGATAGTTACGTAATAAATTCGGTAATACCTCGCCAGCGATTAATGCAGACTGGACTCTATTGAGGGTTCGTAATTCATCACTGACGCTCCATAAAATTAATGGCAGAGGCTCGCCCTCGCCCTGAAGCCCATCAAGCATTCGGTTTAAGCGCGCCGCATCCCCTGAGAGTATTGACTCGGTTAACTCAAAAATGTCATAACGCGCCACCTTCAGAACGGCAGAACGAATCTGCTCCTCGCTCAATCTACCAGCCGGATAAAGCAGGGCTAATTTCTGGATTTCTTGATGCGCTGCAATTAAATTACCTTCAACCTGATCAGCCATAAATTGGAGTGAACGTTGCCCACTTTCGCCTGTCTCGACTTCCTGAGATTGTTTTTTCAGACGAGCTGCAATCCAATTTGGAAGAGTAATACGATCAATTAAATCAATTTGCACAGCCATACCGGCATCTTCTAATACAGTAAACCAAGCTGAACTCTTGGTCTTCGCATCTAAACGGGGCAAAATAATACAAACAATTACATCAATTTGATTGCTTGATAAATCAATTTTCTCTGCAAACTGTTTTAGAGATTCAGCGCCTTCTCGACCAGGCTTACCAGTAGGCATACGCAGCTCTAAAAAACGCTTATCCCCAAATAAGGGCATAGTTTTCCCAGCATTGATTAGGGCGGCCCAGTCAAAATAGCGATCCTGAATAAGTACCTCACGCTCTGTAAAGCCACCCGTTCTAGCAAGCGCGCGCAAGGCATCGATTGCCTCTAGCATTAATAAAGGCTCATCACCACTAAAGATGTAAAGAGGCTTAAAACTTTGCAGATCTTTTGCAAGACTAGCCAAATGCATATGAAATGCGTCGCTTTTGATCATGCCACTTTCCTAGGGTAAATAGTGAGCTATCTTGCTACCCGGCCAAGCGTTGCAACTCGCCGCAATATTTGCAAAGCAAGATCTGCACGCATACTCTCTAAGAACTGCTGTTGCTGTGCATCCGATGCTAAAACGGTTGCGGTCGTGAAATCTAAATCGCGAGTGACATAAATATCAGATTCCGGAATAACTTCGGTACCAAGATTATCAAAAGCTCTGAAAATCACACGATTATTAAGACGATAAGCGGAGATCTGACCAGTGGAAGTGTAGGTCAAGATCTGCCTTGTACTCTCTTCGCTCACAATCTCTAAAATCAGATCGGCATCTTTGCCATTACTTACTACTTTTGCATTTGAGCCAGTGACAATGATTCGCTCGAGGTCATAATGTAACTGGGGCGAAGGACGACCCGAAATTAGAATCGCTTTATAGGGGATGCTCACCGAACCTCGTAACTTAAATCCACACGCTGAAAGCGAGCTCAAGGATAAAAGACTTAAACCACTCAAGCCTTTTAGGATAGATCGGCGTGCGGGGATAAATAGTTTGACCATATCGCTATCCTACGACATTCACAAGTCTGCCAGGCACCACAATGACTTTCTTAGGAGGTGCTCCATTTAAAACTCGTATGACCGCCTCAGACTGAAGGGCCATAGTCTCAATTGCCTCTTTGGTCGCGTCGACAGGTACTTTCAACTGGCCTCGATGCTTGCCATTGACTTGCAATACCAGCTCAATCTCACTTTGCACCAGAGCAGATTCATCAACCGTGGGCCATGGAGTATCTAATAGAGATCCAAACTGTTTTATAAAGCCTAGTTCCCGCCAAAGCACATACGTGCAATGGGGCACTACGGGATAGAGAATACGTAACAAAATACTTAGAGACTCCGATAGAACAGCTGGACTAATTTGTTGTGATGCGCCATCTAACTTAATGGGCTCTAAAACATTTAACATCTTCATCGCTGCGGATACGACCGTATTGTATTGACGACGTTGATAGTCAAAATTAGCCTGCTTGAGAATAGTATGCACCTCAAAGCGCAGATCCTTCTCGGTTGCATTTAGTTCACCAGTAATTACTGTTTGGACATTGTGAAGTACCTGGGCCTGGAAGCTGGCATACACCCACAGCCGCCTTAAAAACCGTGAGGCGCCCTCAACCCCAGCACCGGACCACTCGAGCTGTTGCTCAGGGGGAGCGGCAAACATCGTAAATAAACGCGCCGTATCTGCACCATATTGATCAATGAGAGCCTGAGGATCAACCCCATTGTTCTTGCTCTTGGCCATTTTTTCAATGCCACCAATCTGCACAGGCGAGCCGTCCTTGATTAATTTAGCGGTAATGGGTCGGCCTTTTTCATCTAAATCAAGCTCTACCTCAGATGGATTGACCCATTGCTTCTTACCATCATTCTCTTTGTAAAAAGTTTCATTTAAGACCATGCCCTGGGTTAACAGATTCTGAAAAGGCTCATCAAAATTAATAAGCTTTAGGTCACGCATGGTCTTGGTCCAAAAACGCGCATACAGCAGATGCAAAATAGCATGCTCAATACCACCAATGTATTGATCCATTGACATCCAATACGCATTACGTTCATCGACCATCGTCTTTGCATCCGGTCCGGTATAGCGCATGAAATACCAAGACGAATCGACAAAGGTATCCATCGTATCGGTCTCACGGCGAGCGGGCTTTCCACATTTAGGACAATCGACCTGCAAAAAATCGTTTCGTTTATTTAGGGGATTACCAGAGCCATCTGGCACACAGTCCTCTGGAAGTATGACTGGCAAATCAGTCTCTGGTACCGGAACCTCACCACAGCTCTCGCAATGAATGATTGGGATTGGCGTTCCCCAATAGCGCTGGCGCGAGATGCCCCAATCACGCAAGCGGTAAGTGGTTTTAAGTTCGCCCAATCCACTCTCTTTAAGATCCTTGGCTACAGCATGAACTGCTTCTAAATGAGATAGGCCATCGTAGCGATTGCTATCTATGCACTCGACATTATCTTTTTGGGCATACCAACCTTGCCAATGGCTTGAGTTAAATAAAGAGGTGTCGCTCTTTACTGCAATGACTTGCTTGATTGGAAGCTGGTATTTATTGGCGAATGCAAAGTCACGTTCATCATGGGCTGGCACACCCATCACCGCTCCGTCTCCATAGGACATCAACACATAATTACCAACCCAGAGTGGGATTGGCTCTTGCGTGATCGGATGGGTTACATAGAAACCCGTAGACATGCCCTCCTTATCTTGGGTGGCAATATCTGCCTCGATCACACTCCCGGTTTTACACTTCTCAATAAAGCCCGCTAAAACCGGATTCGACTCAGCTGCTTGACTGGCCAAGGGGTGCTCTGCCGCAACTGCACAAAATGTAACGCCCATAATGGTGTCAGCGCGCGTGGTGAAGACATACATTTTGCCGTCCCCAATCAAATCACCGATATCATTTTTAATTTGGTGGGTAAAGGCAAAACGTACTCCCTGACTTTTGCCAATCCAGTTTTGCTGCATGATCTTGACACGCTCAGGCCAATCTAAATTATCTAAACCAGTCAGCAGTTCTTCTGCGTAGGCAGTAATGTTGAGATAATAACCAGGGATCTCACGCTTTTCAACTAAAGCACCAGAACGCCATCCACGTCCATCAATCACCTGCTCATTTGCCAGCACCGTTTGATCAATGGGATCCCAGTTCACGGTTTGGGTCTTGCGATAGGCAATACCCTTCTCTAACATCTTCAGAAATAACCATTGGTTCCATCGATAGTAATCCGGTTTGCAGGTTGTAATCTCGCGCGACCAATCTATTGCTAAACCCATCGCTGCCATTTGCTTGCGCATGTAATCAATATTTTGATAAGTCCATTGCGCAGGAGGGACATTATTTTGGATAGCAGCATTTTCTGCTGGCATACCAAAGGCATCCCAACCCATAGGCATTAAAACGTTATAGCCCTGCATGCGCAACTGACGTGCCATCACATCATTGATGGTGTAGTTTCGGACATGGCCCATATGCAACTTACCCGACGGGTAAGGCAGCATTGAACATGCATAAAACTTGGGCTTTACGTGACCATTCGAACTCTTTGTATTCTCTGTTACGCGGTATACATCGCCCTTGATCCAGTCACTATGTGCACTGGCCTCAATACTACGAAAATCATAATTCATTGCCATTGCTGTCTTACTCTAAATTTTATTTGTTTTATAAATGATGTAGTTATTTTTTGAGGCCAAGAACATCCTGCATATCAAACCAGCCTTTAGTTTGATTCTGTAAAAAGGCGGCTGCCCGCAAAGCACCTTGGGCATAAGACTGACGACTGCTTGATTTGTGACTAATTTCAATCCGCTCACCTTCACCCGCAAAAATTACGGTGTGATCGCCAACAATATCGCCACCACGAACGGTGGCAAAGCCGATGCTGCCGCTTTTTCTCGAGCCTGTATGGCCCTCACGGGCATACACTGCTACCTCGTTCAAGCCTTTACCTTGAGCCGCCGCAATCACCTCACCCATTTTTAAGGCGGTACCTGATGGCGCATCAACTTTATGGCGATGATGGGCTTCTACGATTTCAATGTCATAACCTTGATTTAGTAACTGTGCAGCAACTTGTAAAATCTTAAAGGTAGCATTCACACCAACACTCATATTTGGGGCAAAGACTATTGCAATGGATTGTGCGGTACTCTGTAACTGCTTTAATTGCTCGGGCGTAAACCCAGTAGTACCAATAATCATTTTGACCCCCGTCTTCTGAGCAGCAGCAGCATGTAGTAAAGTGCCCTCGGGTCTTGTGAAATCAATCAAGTATTCCGCACCAGCCAGACCCTTAGCAATATCAGAGGTAATTTGAACCTTTGATTCTCTACCTAGAAACGCTCCGGCATCGCTTCCTAACTGGGGGCATGCGGCATGCTCTAGTGCTCCAGTTAATTGCACATTGGGATCATTCAGAATGGTCTCAATGAGCATCTTACCCATCTTTCCAGTAGCACCAGTAACCGCAAATTTCATTGGCATGGTTTAGTCTCTATCCACTAGTTTTTAACGGGTGTAACCACTGCATCTGGCTGTGGGGGTGGCACTGGTATGTTATTTGGTTGACTAATGCCCATGACTTCTGGCGCAATCTTTTTTTCTTTCTTGGGTGGCTTATTTTTACCAGTTAGCACATCCCAAAAATTTCGTCGTTCCCGCGCATAAGTATCAATTTCTGATACTAGTTCAACCTCGGTTGGTAAAGCATCTCCTCCAAAATTTTTCAACTGATCACCCTCAAAAAATAATGTAACGCGCCGTTCCTTGCCGATGGTCTCCCCCTCGCGCTTAAACTCAAAGACATAATCCCAACGATTAGCGTGAAAGAAGCTAGCCAATAGGGGAGTCCCCATAATTTGACGAACCTGCTCACGGGTCATGCCAACCTTTAAGTTGGCAAATTGCTCACTAGAAATAAAATTACCCTGAACGACATCAGGCACATAGGGCTGAAAGATACTATTCATCCACGCCCGTTGGGTATTATCAATCGCTGAAGAGCAGGCACCCAAAACAAGGCAAAAGAAACATGCCAAGAGGGTCCTTTGGCTTCTAGCCAAATAATGGTTAACAGGGCGGGTAAAGATGCTAATCTGCATGGATTAAAGCTTCAACGTATCATTAAGTTCTTGATTTTAGCGCCCAATGCCTAAATAAGACCCAAAACCCTATGAGCCAAAACTCCTCACCCGCTGAACTTCGAGAAATCGGCCTAAAAGTCACCGCACCCCGCATTAAGGTCCTAGAGTTCTTTCAGCAAAACCCGAGCTCCCATTACAGCGCTGAGGAAGTCTATATGGCGCTCTCTAAGGATGACTCTGATATTGGCATTGCCACTGTCTATCGGGTTCTTACTCAATTTGAGCAAGCCGGCATCCTTTTACGAAGTCATTTTGAATCTAGTAAAGGAGATAGCCGAGCCATTTATGAGCTCAATGAAGGAAAACACCATGACCACCTGGTTTGCCTAGATTGCGGGCATGTGGAGGAGTTTGTCGATCCCGCTATTGAGAAGCGTCAAAATGAGATTGCTAAATCGCTTGGATTTAAACTTCAGGAGCATGCTCTGGCGATGTATGGCCATTGTCAGAAAAAAAATTGCCGTAGCAAGAAAAAATAAGCCAAAAGGGATTAGGTTAATTTCGGATGCCACAGTTCTATCTCGCTGGTGATTGGGCTCAATCCGATCAAGCACCATTGATTTACGACATTAATACCGATCTTGCCCATCATCTTCGTGTGCGGCGTATCAACGACTCCGAATCTTTTGCTATTTTTGATGGTAAAGGCCATACCGCTAAAGCACGCTTACTAAGCCTTTCCAAGCAAACTGGAAAAATTGAAATCACCCATATTATGACGGATTTACACCGAGAGTCTCCCTATCGTATTGAGCTAATTCAAGGCCTGGCGGGTGGCGACAAAATGGATTGGATTATTGAAAAAGCCGTTGAAACGGGTGTTGCCAAAATCATTCCGGTGGAATGTGAGCGCTCTGTCTTACGACTACAAAGCGACCAAAAACGCTCGGAGAAACGCTTGGCCCACTGGTGCGCTATTGCTGAAGCAGCCTGTGAACAATGCGATCGAACGATCATTCCTCAAATTGGAGGGGTACAGGACTACAAAAATGCTATCGGCGTTACAAATGCCAAAATTAAGGTTCTTCTGAGCCCAAATGCCAATGACTCCTTTGAGCAATTTTTGTACCAACAAACGCCAGAGGATATATGTATAGCTATTGGCCCAGAAGGTGGGCACTCCCCCAATGAAGAAGCCTTAGCCCAACAGGCTGGCTTTCAAATACTCTCTTTAGGACCCCGAACCCTAAGAACAGAAACGGCTGGGATCGTAGCGATCACAGCCATTCATACTGTTTGGAATCTAAAAAGAGCTTAGAAAAATTTAAGCAAAGGAATAGAACACTCGATAGTGCACACGCCGCTCGGACCAGAACTCAACTGCATCGCGGAACACATCAAGCAAGGTCTCACGGGCTTCCTTGTCAAATTTTTGTGTGCAAGGAAGCCCTTCCAAGACCACCACAAAGCCGGGTTGCGGTCCTGCTTTATCGACCAAAGTAGTCAAAGCATCTAACAAGGGATCAAAATTCTTGGCCTGTTGCTTCGTGAACATATACGCATTGGCAATAGCCTCCAAGACCTCACCCTTCGTATTGGCATTCGTACAGGCTGCGTAGACAAAGTGCTGGCCGAGCTCGTTAGCAGCTTCTGCCAGATCGCTTGTTCTGAACGCACGAATTGATTGCACGATATTGGGGCGCACACTGCGCAACATTGCTGGGGGTCCAGCGTCTCTCATTGCCAAAGCGGCGCGCCAAGAAGCTGTCACTTTTTTTCCTAGGTCTTGATTGGCAGCATAGGTCTGAAGACGAGACAAACCACCTTGGGCATAAATGCTAGCGGCCGAGGATTCCCGGTCAGCTTGATCATTTCTGTCCCAATTTTCTGCGCGACTGTGGTCTTCGACGCTTGCTGAAGATATGTTTTCAGGAAGAATATTCATGATGGGTAATAGATTACCCTTATCCCGCCTTCAAATCAAGTCCAATTCAGGTACTTATTTTATAAGTATCTGATTTATAACATAAAATTAAAAGTAAGTAACCACTTACTAATCCTTAGTGTTACTTAGAATAACCCTTTAGATTGGCTGGCTGCCTCCACCACGGCTAAGGTGGTCACATTCACAATACGGCGCACCGTTGCAGCAGGGGTAAGAATATGGATCGGTTTTGCCACCCCAAGGAGGAGTGGGCCAATCGCCACGCCATTACCGGCAGCTGTTTTTAAGAGGTTATATGAAATATTGGCTGCATCAATATTAGGTAAAACTAATAAATTAGCCTCCCCTTTTAAGCTTGACTTCGTAATCGCCCCAGCGCGGATTTCGGGGTCCAAGGCACAATCACCATGCATTTCACCGTCGACCTCTAAATCGGGAGCAGTACATTGGAGGATGTTCAAAACCTCACGCATTTTGACTGCTGAAGGGGCATCACTTGAACCAAAGTTGGAATGAGACAAAAGGGCAACCTTGGGGGTCATGCCCAGTTTACGCATCTCACTGGCCGCTAACAAAGTAATCGCCGCTAATTGCTCAGCGGTAGGGTCAATATTGATATGTGTATCCACCAAAAAGACTTGACGATTAGGCAATATGAGCCCCGACATTCCACCATAAACACTCGCACCGGGTTCATGTCCGATCACCTCGTCGATGTATTTAAGATGAGCGCTGACGTTACTAATCGTCCCGCAAATCATGCCATCGGCCTGACCCTTCTTAAGCAAGATAGAACCAATCAAGGTATTGCGACGACGCATTTCTAATTTAGCAAAAGACTCTGTAACGCCTTTACGCTCTGTCAACTGTAAGTAGGTTTGCCAAAAGTCTCTAAAACGTGCATCGCTTTCAGGATTAACAATCTCAATATCAACCCCTACCTTCATACGCAGGCCATATTTCTCAATCCGATGTTCAATCACTGAGGGACGGCCGATCAAAATCGGGTTTGCTAAATTTTCATCCAAGATAACTTGAACCGCGCGCATCACCCTCTCATTTTCACCCTCACAGAAGACAATCCGTTTTTGCTCCACCGGAATCTTCTTAGCAATGCCAAAAAGAGGTTTCATAATGGTGCCTGAGTGATACACAAATTGCTGTAATTGATCTTTGTAAAGAGCAAAGTCTTTAATGGGTCGACTTGCTACCCCACAATCCATCGCTGCCTTAGCAACTGCTGGAGCTATCACGGTAATCAGGCGAGGATCAAATGGCTTAGGAATTAAATAATCTGGCCCAAACGCTAAATTCTCAGAGCTATAGACTGCAGCGACAATATCGCTTTGCTCAGCGCGTGCCAATTCAGCAATAGCCTTGACGGCTGCGATTTCCATTTCACGCGTAATAGTGGTTGCACCTACATCCAAGGCGCCACGGAATATAAACGGGAAACACAAAACATTATTAACTTGATTGGGGTAATCGGTCCGCCCGGTAGCCATAACTGCATCGGGGCGCACAACTTTTACTTCCTCAGGGAGAATCTCTGGGGTGGGATTTGCTAAGGCAAATACGAGCGGCTTATCAGCCATCCGCTTTACCATCTCTGGTTTTAAAACTCCGCCTGCAGATAGTCCCAAGAAAACATCTGCATCCTCAATCACCTCGCCTAATTTACGCTTATCTGTCTTTTGGGCAAACGGAGATTTCTGCGGATCCATGAGCTCAGTGCGCCCCTCGTAGACCACCCCCACGATATCAGTGACCCAGATATTACTTTTTGGCAACCCCAAATCAACCAAGAGCTCCAAACACGCTAGCGCTGCTGCACCAGCGCCCGAGGTCACCAGCTTGATCTTACTAATGTCTTTATCAACTACCTTTAACCCATTGAGAATGGCAGCAGCGACCACAATCGCCGTGCCGTGCTGATCGTCATGAAAGACAGGGATCTTCATGCGCTCACGTAATTTACGCTCCACCAAGAAACAATCTGGCGCCTTGATGTCCTCTAAATTAATGCCGCCAAAAGTAGGTTCTAGAGCAGCAATCACCTCAACTAACTTCTCGGGATCACTTTCATTGATCTCTATATCAAACACATCGATGCCGGCAAACTTCTTAAATAAGACAGCCTTGCCTTCCATCACCGGCTTACTAGCCAGCGGGCCAATGTCACCCAAACCGAGCACGGCGGTTCCATTCGTAACTACACCCACTAAATTGCCGCGGGCGGTATACCGAAAGGCGTTAGCCGGATCTTTTTTAATCTCTTCACACGCAGCAGCAACTCCTGGGGTGTAGGCTAAGGCCAAATCCCGCTGATTAGTTAATTGTTTGGTTGGCGTAACCGCGATCTTTCCGGGAACTGGAAACTCGTGATACTGCAGAGCGGCCTCTCGTAAGGCCTTGATTTGCTCTTCTTTATTGTGATTAGGCTTATTTCCAGACTGACTCATAGTGATCCGTGGGCAAGAGGTGGGGGGGGTTATGGGTGTGAAGTTGCTTTTAAGGCCTAGGAGGCTCTAAATGTTGCAATTAACAATAATCATTTTTGTTAAATATTTGCTCAAGTTTCTATTCTATTCCTCCCAAAGGATTGTTGCGAAAGGGGTATTGAGCGCACCCGCCAGCTAATGCCGTTCTCGCATGGAACTAGATCTACCAAACCCCGCCTAAAATGTGCCCATGTCTGATCGAATAGCAAACCCCACAAAAAACTCCTTAGAGAATATGGGGGAGTTCGCTCTCATTGAGTCAGTTTTTAAAGCGGGAGCAATTGCTATGGCCCAAATAAATCCTGAAAATACCCCTGCACTAGGTATTGGCGATGATTGCGCCTTACTCAAACCCAAAGAGGGGGAGCTCATTGCCATTACTAGCGATATGCTGGTATCGGGAAGACACTTCTTTGCAGATGCTGACCCATTCCGCTTAGGAAAGAAATCCCTAGCAGTCAATCTTTCTGATTTAGCCGCTATGGGGGCAAACCCACTTGGATTCACACTCTCCCTCGCATTACCCAATATGGATGAGGCTTGGATAAAAGCATTTGCACGGGGCTTATTTGCAAAGGCCAACCAATTTAATTGCCCCTTAATTGGTGGCGACACTTGTACTGGACCGCTGACTATTAACATTACGGCACTAGGTAGCGTTCCTTCCGATCACAGCATGCGACGAAGTGGCGCACAGAACCATGATGATATTTGGGTATCGGGTACAGTTGGCGATGCGCGCTTAGCGCTTGCTCATGCTCGTAATGAATGGGGTCTTCATTTAAATGACGACCAATTAACGTCGATTAATCAACGACTGCATGAACCAATACCACGCATTGAGCTTGGTATTGCATTACGCGGTTTTGTAAGTGCAGGGATTGATATCTCTGATGGCTTATTGGGGGATCTACGCCATATTTTAAAGGCTTCAGATGTCAGCGCAGAGATATGGCTAGACCTCTTACCCGTATCTTGCATCTTACAAGAACAACAAAATCATATTCGGCGACAATGCGCAGCAGCCGGCGGTGATGACTATGAGTTGTGTTTTACTGCGCCTCAGTGCCATCGCTCTCGGATTCAAGAAATTTCCCATGATCTCGATATTCCACTAACCCGTATTGGTCAACTGGTTAATAACAAAAGAATTGCACCAAACATGACCCTTCTCGATCAAGACGGGAAAGCCCTAGATACAGAACTCACAAATTCTCTTTTGCAATCCTTTGATCATTTCAAGTAACAATTTTAGCAATCATGAGCGCTCCTTCAACCATCACATTTGTCTGGATGCTGGGATCCATCAATCGCACCATCGCGCTCGGCTTGGGGAGTGGGCTGAGTCGCTTTGCTCCTGGCACCGCTGGGACTCTCCTTGCTTGGATTCTTTTTTTAGTGATGCAAGTATTTTTTTCGGAGACAGTGATAGTAGTCGTAATTATTTTTGGTTTAGTCTATGGTTGCTGGGCTTGCGGTATTTGCAGCAAAGATCTTGGCTATCCTGATCATGGCAGTATTGTGTGGGATGAGATTATTGCCTTTTGGTTAGTTCTTCTTTGTATTGGGTCTGGGTCATTTGCAATCCAAGTTCTTGCTTTTGCATTATTTCGTTTCTTGGATGCCATCAAGCCCTGGCCCATTAATCGCGTTGACCGATATTTCAAAAGAAATGCTCATGTAAATTCAGTGCGAGCAATCATCTGGCAGGGTTTTGGAATCATCGCAGACGATCTCTTGGCAGCTTTTTTTACAATCGCTCTTATTCTGTTGGGGATGCGACTCTTCTGATGAATCAATCTATTGCTTCACTAGTTCAAACACTTTCCGAGCTTTTGGAAAAATCATCCATCAAGATTGCCTTAGCAGAATCCTGTACAGGTGGCCTACTTGCAGCACACCTCACTGCCCAAGCAGGATCAAGCCTGTGGTTTGATCGCGGCTTTGTAACTTACAGCAATGCATCTAAGACAGAAAGTATTGGAGTGTTATCCTCCATCATCGAGCAATATGGTGCAGTCAGTGAAGAGGTTGCCAAAGCCATGGCGCAAGGGGCCTTGAACCATAGTGCGGCAAAAACCAGTATCGCCATCACTGGCATTGCCGGACCAGGTGGCTCTACGGAAAATAAACCAGTTGGTATGGTTTGCTTTGCATGGGCGGTTCAATTTCCAGGAAGCCCCGCCCTCTTGATTGCAAGCACTCAAATCTTTGATGGCGATCGTCAAGCAATTCGCGAGCAAGCCTGTGCGTATGCCCTCAATGAGTTAATACAAATTCTCAGAAAATAACGCTGTGTAAGTAAAGCTTAGTTAGACTTCAGCCAACCTTTATGGCGGAAGTACCCTAATGGAATCATTGCGGAAATAATCATGGTGATGATGGCGGCCGGATAACCCCAAGTCTCTTTTACCTCGGGCATAAACTCAAAGTTCATCCCCCAAATACTCGCCAGTAAAGTAGGTGGCATCAAAGCAACCGAGACCACAGAGAAGATCTTAATAATTTTGCTCTGGTTCAAACTAATAAAGCCCACGGTTGCATCCATCAGGAAGTTAATCTTGTCAAACAAAAATGCCGTGTGATTCTCTAAAGAATCAATATCACGCAGAATCTGGCGAGCCTCTTCTTGCTGCTCATCCGAGAGCAACTTACTGCGCATTAGAAAGGACAGTGCACGACGCGTATCCATCACATTGCGACGAATACGGCCATTGGTATCTTCCTCGGTCGCAATGGTCTCTAGAACACCTGCGGCATCGGCATCGGTAATGGTCTCTGACAATACACGCTTACCCGCTTGCTCAAGATTTTCATAAACCTCCTCGAGCGCGTCTGCCGAATATTCAGCATCGGTTGAGTACAAATCCAGGAGAACATCTTTGGCATTACTAACAGAGCCTGGCCGCAACCGCGCACGAAGACGAACGAGCCTAAATACTGGTAAGTCTTCATCATGAATGGAGAAAAGAACTTGGTTGGTTAAGACGAAAGCCACCCTCACGTTGCGTGATTTATCTTCTTCGTCTAACAAAAAATCGGTACGAATATGCAGATGCCCATCATCTGCCTCAAAATAACGAGCAGACGCTTCTAAGTCACCTAAATCATCTAGTTCTGGCAGTTGAACTGCAAAAGCCTCTTTGATCCACAGAAGTTCTTCTTCTTCTGGGTCGATGACATCAATCCAAATAGGATTATGGTGCTGAAGTAGTTCATAGCGATCTTCGACTTGCTCTTGCGATAGACGGCCATTTTGTAGGACGAACAAGTTGATCATGGTGAACTCCCGACGAATGCGCTAGTTTATCCTATGCAC
>RFQL01000021.1 GCA_009924985.1 Burkholderiaceae bacterium
TGGTTGCAAATCACGCTCAGGATCATAACCAAGATCTGGGTTCAATATCTTATTCACGGCTAGTGGACCTGAGGTACTTAGACCAATGGTGTAACCATCAGGATCCGCTTTAACAACCGCAGCGGTCCCAACATTTCCTCCAGCGGCAGGTCTATTATCAAATATGAAGCGAGTATTCGTATTACTGCTTACCTTTTCAAGCAGTACACGTGTAACGACGTCACTTGCGCTACCAGCTGAAAAAGGAACGATTACAGTAACAGGTTTATTAGGATAAGTCTGTGCATTTAGATTAAAGCTAAAAATTAAAGTTATTAAACTAATACCTAAAAAACGAAAAAAATTAGTTGTTCGCATAATCAACCTTCCCAGTAATTGAACCAAAACGTTCTTCCATAACCTGCTCTAGAGCCAAACTTGATTTCGTATGAGCCCCTCCACCACGTACACAGTAATCTTTCGCTTTATTAGGCGAATCAGGTTTTTTGCCAGCAGCAAAAGCTTTGGCTTCTTGGAGTAATAACTTTCTAAACCGAATAATTCCAACATCGGTGGGCGATAAATTTTCTTTAGTACGATCTATCACATACCCCTGACTTTCTTGAGCCATCTGGTCTTGTTCAGCAATTCCTCGTATTCCTGTAAATGAAATAGTTTTTTGTTCTTCACGACTCATTAAATAGGAATTACTGCGATTACGAAGTGGCACGTATCCAGGACCTAATTCAGCAAATTGACCGTAGCCACCCTTGATGTATTTCTTTCTCTCTTCATCCGATATTGCTTGGTCTGGATGCCAGGCATAAACATACATCCAGCAACTATGATCGTCGATTGGCACCCATGAGTATCCGTAGTAAGTCTCATTTGGCATCGCTGATGGTGTAATGGAGTGAGTTGGAAGCATGTATTGCGTAAGGCGCCAATAGTGATCACCAGGATCAGCATTTCTAGCGCCACCAATCAAAAATCCAACTTCATGGTCAATGATCTTGAAGCGAGGTGCAGGATCATTTCTTAACCAACGAATACGACTTTCATCTGCGGCAATATTTGAACTATCATCCTTTCGAAACGCTGGCGCTGGCATATGTAAGAAAGAAAAATGCGCCGTATCAAGTGCGCCTTCCATAGAATGCGTCCAATTGCATTCAACTAATCGTTTTGTGACATAGCGATGACTTGGCGGTACTAAACCAGCCTCTAGTTGAGGAACTTCAAATGGCTGAATATCAGGAGGCCCCATATAAGCCCACACCATATCTGCAAACTCTTGGGTCGGATAGGCTTTAATCTTTATTTTTCCGTGATAGGCAGCATCTTTAGGAACGTTGGGCATATCAATACAGTTACCGTGTATGTCGTATTTCCACCCATGATAGATGCAACGAATTCCACATTCTTCGTTTCTGCCAAAGAATAAGTCTGCACCTCGATGTGCACAGAATGGCTCAATTAACCCGGTTTTGCCCTTACTGTCGCGAAATAGCAATAGATCTTCACCCATTACCTTAAGGCGGATGGGTGCACAGTCTGGTTTTGCAACCTCTTCTGAGAGGGCTACCGGATGCCAGTGGCAACGGAGATAGTTGCCCATAGGAGTATCGGGCTCACTGGAATTGAGATATGCATTATCTGTAGCTGAAAGCATGTGTTCTTATCTTATTTAGTGTGACAAAAATTATGGTAATGCAACCAGGTGTTTTTGGGTAGAGAGGCAGGGCGTGTTTAAATATCTTTTTATGAGGAAATTCATATGGCTAAACATTTAATTGGGGTTTACTCTAGTTTATCCCTTGATCTAGCTGAAAAATTAATTGATAAAGCCATAGATCTCCGAATAAAGCACAATTTATTACCCCTAGCCATTGCTGCTTTGGATGCTGGCGGTCATTTAGTGGCATTCCGGCGGGAGGATGGTTGCGGCATATTACGATCGGATATTGCAATTGGCAAGGCATGGGGCTCCCTAGGAATGGGTATGTCAACCCGACAAATTCGTGATCGCTTATCGGATCGTCCAACGTTTCAGTCTGCTTTGGCAGCCGCCTCATCTGGCCGATTTATACCAACACCAGGAGGCGTATTGATTCTTAATCATGAAAGTATTGCAATTGGCGCCATCGGAATAAGTGGTGATGCATCGGATAAAGATGAATTTTGTGCAATCGAAGCTGTCCGAGCAACCGGTTTTACTCCCGAGCCACCTAATCCAGATCAAGACTGGATGAGCAATAAGCTTTGATAGGGAAACTGTATTATTAAAAAAAACTAGATAAATACAGTTAAAAACAAACTAGAAAGTGATTATGAGTACTACTTACGTTATTCAACCCCCAGAGATTCCAACGCTCCCAGTTCAGGGTGATAGTAAGCGTTTTGCAGTCAATCGTATTTACTGCGTGGGCCGTAACTATGCAGATCACGCAAGAGAGATGGGGCATGACCCGGATCGTGAGCCTCCATTCTTTTTCATGAAGCCTGCTACAGCAATTGTGACCGATGGTAAGAACATGGCCTATCCCTCTTTATCAAATGACGTCCACCACGAGATTGAAATGGTCGTGGCACTGGGTAAGGGTGGAGCAAACATTCCTGCAGATCGGGCACTCGACCATGTTTGGGGTTATGGGGTTGGTCTTGATATGACCCGCCGCGATCTTCAGGGGGAAGCAAAAAAGATGGGCCGTCCTTGGGATACTGGGAAAGCCTTTGATCAATCAGCACCATGCTCAGCCCTAGTGCCAGTTAGCCAATGTGGTCACCTTGCAAAAGGACGAATCCATTTAAAGGTGAACGGACAGATAAAGCAAGATGGAGATTTAGCAATGATGATCTGGAACGTACCCGATACGATTGCTTACCTATCCACTCTTTTTACACTGATGCCTGGCGACTTAATATTTTCAGGGACCCCAGCCGGTGTTGCCGCGGTAGCGCGGGGAGATGCTCTGGAAGGCCACGTTGATGGATTACCAGTTCTCAAGACCATGATGGTCTAGATTATTTAGAGCTCTGTTTGGTTCTCAATCGAGAATAACTTTAGCGTATCAAGATCAACATGATCGAGGGCATTGAGATGAGTGCTCTCGAGTTTGATGAGGGGTGCACAACCATTTGCAAGTGCTTCTTGCCAACGGGTAATGCACAAGCACCATTGGTCACCTGCGCGTAGACCCGGAAACTGATATTCAGGGCGCGGTGTAACAAGATCGTTGCCGCGTTGGTAACTAAACTCTAAAAACTCGTCGCTCATAATGGCGCATACCAAATGCAAACCAACATCCTCTTGATTGGTTTTGCAGCAACCATCCCGAAAAAATCCTGTAAGAGGATCAAACGAGCAGGGGACCAAAGGCTGCCCAAAGACATTACGAACGATTTCAGGCATTACTTTCCCCTCCACTGGGCTGGCTGACCTGCTAAGAATGAAGTCACTCCTTCTTTAAAGTCAGAACTACCATAAACCTCGCGGATTAAATCACTGCAATCGGGTAAGGAGTGATGAATGACCCGAGCCATCATCTGTTTGGATGCTTTCTGAGTGATAGGCGCTAAGACCGAAAGCTGTTCTGCTAAGTCAAGAGCCATCTGTTCGAGTTGCTCTTGCTCCCCCATCTTATAAATAAAGCCTTGAGCATGTAGCTCGGTTGCTGAGACTAGTTCTGCTAAAAGTAGCATGCGTTTCACAATGGCAACACCCAGGTGAGACACTAACCAGGCAATATTGCTGGGTGATAAGGTATTACCAAGGGTGCGCGCAATCGGCACCCCAAATTTAGCGCCGGGGTTTGCAATTCGAAAGTCACACAAAGAAGCAATCGCTAAGCCGCCACCAACGGCTAATCCATCAATAACCGCAATCGTTGGCATACTTAATTGCTGAAGGGGGCTGAGGTAATGATCGATCAACTTCTCGTACCGCACCCCATCTTCACCATCCTTAAACGCGGTGAACTGGGCAATATCACTTCCAGAGACGAAAGACTTCCCCCCGATACCACGCAATATCACTACACGTATTTGGGAGTTTTGGTTAAGCGCTAGACAAATAGTGCGTAATTGCTCATACATCTCCTGGGTCATCGCATTGCGCGCGGTCGGCTGATCAAAAAAGAGATGGGCAAACTTCCCTTTGATCTCTACATACACACGAGCACTGGTACTCATACGGCAAAGGCCCCTTGTTCTTCTAATGCTTTAATTTCATCCGGCGTAAAGCCTGCCTGCGTGAGAATCTCTTGTGTGTGCTCACCCAAAAGAGGAGGGTGGCGCCGCACCTCTTGGGGAGTGCCTTGCATCTTCACCGCAAAACCAATGTTAGGTACTTTACCTTCTAGCGGATGATCAATCTCAATACACATTTGACGATGCTTGCCATGTTCACTCTCAAATGCCTGTGGATAGTCTAAGATCGGACCGGCTGGAATACCGTGTGCCAAGAGTAAATCAATCCACTCATCAGCATTTTTTAAGGCAAAGGAATTCTCAAGCTCTTGGATTAATTGCTCACGCTGGCCTAGACGACCTGCAATAGTTTGGTACTCCGCCTTTTGTAAGAGATCGGGACGTTCTAAGATCTCACAAAGTTTTTGCCAGAGTTTGTTATTGGTTGCACCCATTACAAAATAACCGTCCTTTGCTTTGACTGCTTGATATGGAGCGGTCATACGATTTGCCGTTCCCAAAGCAACCGGTGGATTGCCTGTGCCCCAGTACTCTGAGGTATCCCAGATCGAGAACGCCAATGCCGAATCAAATAGGGATGCGTCAATATATTGACCTTGACCGGTATTCTTGGCACCAATGTAGGCAGAGAGGGCAGCGTAGGTTGCAAATAGTGCGCATCCAATATCAGCAACGGGTACACCAGCTTTCACGGGTTTGCCATCGCCATTACCAGTCACACTCATAATGCCAGACATGGCCTGCGCCATTAAATCAAAACCAGGGCGCATTGCCCATGGTCCACTTTGACCAAAACCCGAGATGCTAACGTACACGAGCGCAGGATTGATCTTGCTCATGACTTCATAACCAACCCCTAAGCGTTTCATAACACCAGGACGATAGTTTTCAACCAAGATATCAGCTTCTTTGACAAGCTTAAATAAAATAGCTTTACCTGCTTCTGATTTGAGATTAATTGCAATGCTTCGTTTATTGCGGTTCATGTTGAGGAAGCCCATACTATCGGGCCCCTTCATTTTGAATCCCATGGCACCGCGGGTTTGATCACCACTACCTGGCGGCTCCACCTTAATGACATCCGCCCCCATATCGGCTAGCAACATACAGGAGTAAGGGCCAGCCATGACTTGACTCACATCAAGAACCTTCACACCCATCAGGGGGAGCGGGCGTTTTGTACCTGGGGCAGAAGGACTCATGACTGCATTCTAAACATAAAACTATTTTAAGTTTGTGTGAATTGCTCAAGTAAAATCAACTTAATGAGATTTCGCTTACTAGCCCCATTTTAAAGATAATGCACTTATTATCAGTGATGACGAGTAACTTGAATCGAAATTTAAATTACTTAATACGAAGAGTGCTTATTGGGCTAGCCATTCTGCTTAGCACTTTTTCTGTTTATTCTCAAACGAATTCATCATGGCCTCGTGAGACCATTCGTATAGTGGTGAGTTTCACACCTGGGGGCGCACCAGACACTCTTGCGCGTATTTTGGCAGAGGATTGGCAAAAGACCTTGGGTATTCCTATTGTGGTCGAGAACCGTCCTGGTCATGGTGGCAATATTGGCGCAGATCTAGTTGTTAAGAGCAATCCAGACGGCTATACCTTATTGATTGGGACGGTAGGTATTCATGCGATTAATGCCGCTCTTTATGAGAAGTTGTCCTATGACCCCATTGCGGACTTCACACCCATTAGTTTTCTGGCAAGTACCCCAAATGTTCTGATTGTTAGCAAACAGCTAGGCGTTCAGTCTCTCAAAGATCTTATTGCCCTAGCTAAGGCAAAGCCTAATGAGTTGACCTTTGGCTCGTCAGGTACTGGAACATCGATTCATATGTCGGGGGAGTTATTTAAAGATTTGGCTGGAGTGCAAATCAGGCATATTCCTTATAAGGGTCGAGCTCAATCCTTGCCAGATCTTGTAAGCGGACGGATCTCCATGTTATTTGATAACTTGGCATCTGCTTTGCCATTAATCAGAGCAAATGAAGTGACTGCATTAGGAGTAACAACACTAAAGCGATCGCCATCAGCTCCAGATATCCCAACTTTGGCTGAGCAAGGTTTAAAAGGGTTTGAGGCGATATCGTGGTTCTCATTAATGGCCCCAGCCAAATTACCTAAAGATATACAGGGGCGGCTTAATCATTTAACTGTTCAAACCCTATCTAAGCCAGAGATTCGGTTACGGCTCATCAACGGGGGGCTCGAACCGAATCCAGGAAGTCCTGAGGAGCTCAGTCGTTATATTCAGCAAGAAGCCACGAAATGGCGCAAAATTGTCCATCAATCTGGTGCCAAAGAGCAGTAATGTCAGCCTAAACCCCTTCTCAAGCGTTAAGTAGTAGGAAGCACCTAAAGCCCATGGCCACTAAAGGAACTTATCATGCATTATCTGTATCTATCCCATAAACATATCACCGCAATAACTGTTTCCATCCTCCTAACTGCCTGCGTCTCCGCCCCAACAGGACCTACGATCACGATCATGCCGAGGGAGGGTAAATCTTTTGACGAGTTTAAGAGGGATGATGACGAGTGCCGTAATTTTGCCTCCAAGTCGGTTCAAGATGGCAATACCGCGGCCTTAAAGGAAGGTGCTATTAGTGCCGCTACTGCAGCTGCCATAGGTGCAGCAGCCGGGGCAATGTACCAAGGCGGTAGTAGCAAGAACGTTGGCACAGGCGCCGCAATAGGGATGGTAGGTGGTGCTGCTGTTGGAGCAATGGGCGCATCGAATAAAGAGACCCAAGCACAAAATCAATACAACACGGCGTATCAACAGTGTATGTATACCAAAGGCAATCAAGTGCCCGGTTTCAAACCAGTCAATGAGTTTAAGCCGATTAAATAGCTTTTCCAACTTCCCTATAACCAGCTAAGAATCTTAGAGATTTTTGAGCTGCCATCGTCGTACAGAAATTGGATTTCACATTCGCTGATGATTTCAGCCTTTTTCAAGATGCTGGGACCATGGGGGAGCTCAATAAAAAAATACTGTTCATTGCCCCAAGGGTTAATAAGATGTAAACTAAAATTGTTATTTTGATCAATTGATAAATTATTCTCGATTATCACTATAAAAGTGTCTGCTATGGACCTTCTAACAAATTACTTTAATTTTGCTGAAAGTCGAGACAAGATTCAACTTAAATACAAGGTGACTCATCGCGAATCCATCATTCTTCGAATGATAACTAGCGCCCATTATAAGGGCCATGAATTAACAGTGTCTGATGTGATACAGCAAAAATCCATTGCATCACCCGCAACCTCTCATGCTTCTCTGAAGTCGCTCATTGAGAATAAATTAATTGAGAACAGGCCATGTACCAAAGATGCACGGGTTAAGAAATTAATACCGACAGAGAGAGCAATCAAGCTATATAAAGAGCTTGGCATGTTATTAGTTAATAACAAAAAGTAGCGCTAGACAGTAACCGGCGGATTCGTTTTCTCATAGTAGCTTGCTGTTTTCTTAAAGATCCAGAGCAACAGGGCAGCAGCTACCGCTAAACTAACACTATTAGCAATCCAAAATCCATTGACCCCTTGCAGCAAGGTTGGCGTGTTACCAAACACATTAAAACCCAATAGATAGCCACCACCAAGACCGATACACCATAGCGAGCCAGCATACACAATCATCGGTAAAAAAGAGATACGATAAGCCCGCAGGATAAAGGCTGCGATTACTTGTACAGAGTCAACCAATTGGTAAAAGCAAATAAATAAGAACAGAGGGGCTGCCAGCAACTTGACATCGGGGGTGGGGTCATACAAATCAAGTAACTGAAAACGGAGTACCCAAACCAATAAACCAATCACAATACATAAGCCCCCTGTAAATAATACGGATGACCAACCAATTTCCTCGGCGCGATGTTGTTTGCCCGCACCAATCGATTGGGAAACGAGAGTCATGGTCGCAATTGCTAATGAGAGTGGCACCATATAGATTACCGTTCCTAAATTAGCCACGATCTGATGGCCTGCTAGGGTGGTGGTCCCAAGACGAGCAATAAATAGGGACATGAAGGTAAAGGATGTAACTTCAATGAAATAACTCAAACCGATGGGTGTGCCTAGGCGCAATAGGGTTGCAATACGATGCCAGTTGGGCCAACTAAAGCGCTCAAAAATAAGAAATGGTTTATAAAAACAACCCCAAAAAACAATCATCAAAATTGAAAAAAACCATAACCAATTAATGATGACGGTAGCAACTGCGCAACCGGGTCCACCCATCGCATCAATGCCAAAACCACCATAGATGAAGAGCGCATTGAGCGGAAACTTGAGCCCCAAACCAATCAGTTGAACAATTGTGATGATGCCCGGCCTAGACACTGCGTTATGGAACGACATTAAGACTCGCATCCCCATACTGGCAGGTAGACCCAAGGCAAGGATTTGTAAATATAAGCGGGCCTTGTTCTCTAAATCTGGATTAACCTGCGAGATCGCAAGCAAGAGATCGGCATTTAATAAAATTAAGCTGCCAACAATGGTCAATCCCACCGCCAACCAACCTGCTTGGCGGACTTCTTCTCCTATCTCAGAATAACGCTTTGCTCCAAAGAGCTGACCAGCAATAGGAGTTAGGGCTGCAATCACCCCAGTCAGGCCGACATAGACACTAATAAAGATTGCACTGGCCATCGCTAACGCCGCGAGATCCTCAGAGGAATAGCGCGCGGTCATGGCGGTATCTAAAACGCCAAACGCAATTACGGCAAGCTGACCTACTAAAAGAGGACCTGCTAATTTAAGAAGCTCAGGAACATCTACTCGCAGGCGCGAAATTCTGATGAAACTCATAGGGAACTAATTAGCAGAGATGATTTAACCCATCCATTGACTAACGGGGGCAGCAGCATCTTGAAGAGGTTGGGAAATGATATCAACAAGGGCGGGTGCACCACTTTCGATTGCCTTCCTTAGAACAACATCCAGCTCCAATGGATTTTCGACTCGCCATGATTGAATACCGTATGCTGCTGCAACTCGAGCATGATCTGTTCGCTCAAAGTCGACTGAAAAATACCGCTTGTCGTAGCCCGATTTCTGGCTTGCCTTAATCCATCCATAGACTGAATTGGATATCACGATCATTAGAATTGGTAATTTACGACGCGTGATGGTCTCTAATTCGCCAACAGTAAAGCCAAAACTACCATCCCCCATAACGGCAACGGATTTTAAGTTAGGACGCCCAATTGCTGCGCCAATTGCTGCAGACATGGCATAGCCGAGGGCACCGTGCGCGCGGTTTGTAATGAAATGACGCCCAGGAAGATCAGATAAAAAATAAGCAGAAAAGTAGGGGCATGGAGTTCCCGGATCAGCACAAATGATCGCATCTTTAGGTAATAATCGATTTAGACTATGAACAATCCGTTCAGGAACAATAGGACTGTCATTGGATTGAGCTAATTGTAGAAATGGAGCGAATTTTTCTTCTTTTCTTTGAAGGCTTAACGTTTTACCATCAACAACATTCTTAGTGCGATTGACAATCTGTTTTTGAAGTAATGCGTTGATTAATTCCAAGGTTAGCTTAGCGTCTCCAAAGAGAGGGGCATGAGTTTTGTAGTTAACGCCTATCGTATTCGCATCAATATCTAAATGAATGATGGTGGTATTTGGTGACGGAAAGCGCCAATGCTCAGTAGTCGTTGAGCCTGCACGACAGCCAATAAAAAACACTAGGTCGGCTTGAGCGACAATACTACGCGTTGCAATCACTCCACCGTTAGAGCCAACTACCCCAGCATTTAGAGGATGGTTGCCTGCAAGACTACCTTGACCACTCACAGTTGTACACACTGGCATGTTCAAGAGTTTGACTAAATCTGCAAGAGCTGCTTCGGCACCTGAAATAACAACGCCACCACCACAAATAACAATCGGTGAATGTGCTTGCAAAAGAAGATCTACAGCTTTTTGTATGGCTGGTTCACTGGGTATAAAACGTTGTGCTGGAAAGGTCTCATGACCGTCTTGGGCCCATAGCTCTGTCTGAGAGACCTCGTGTTTCTGGACATCGTGTGGAAAACAAATATGAGTTGTACCCGGTCGGCCCGTTGTCATTTCTCGAAAAGCAGTTCGAATCGCGCTGGGAATCTGTTGAGCTAAATGAATAGTGGTATTCCACTTTGTCAGGGGCTTATATAGGGCTTCTTGATCCAGTTCTGTAAGCGGAAAACGGCCTCGCGAGCTTACGGGTACATCTGATGTGATACCTAAAATCGGAATAGAGGACTCATTAGCTTCGACGAATGCAGGTAATAGATAAGTAGCGCCACCGCCACTAGGCCCCTCGCATACTCCAACTCTATTTGTGACTCGCGCATAGGCATCTGCCATATAGCCTGCACTGCGCTCATCTCTTGTGAGCACATGATCCATTCCATGATCTAGTCGATATAGAGCGTCATAAAATGGCAGGCTGGTATCTCCGCATAATCCAAATAGATGCTTAACTCCGTAGAGCTCTAACATCCTTACCATGGCCTCAGCACCATTGAGCTTCATATCACTCAACTTAATCTTCCAACTTAAGTTTGGTTGTTTTAACAAACTGAGACCAGCGATCAAATTCTTGCTTGGTATAGCGTTCGGCAGATGGGCCGTCACCAGCAAGAACTTCAAAGCCGCCTTGGGTTAACTTTGTTTTAATCTCAGCATCATTTAAAACAGCTTGAAAGTCAGCCGTTAACTTGCTAACAGTATTGCTTGGTGTGCCGGCTGGTGCAAACACTCCAATCCATGAATATGCCTCAAATCCGGGAAAGCCGGATTCTGCAACGGTAGGTGTATTGGGTAAATCGGGAAGCCTCTTAAGGCCCGTCACGGCCAATGGTTTCATTTTATCTGCTGCAATTTGTCCTTTAACAGCGGCATAGCTCAAAAGGGTTAAGCTAGCTATATTGCCAACAACAGCAGCAATTGCAGGGCCACCGCCACCATATGGAACATGAAGAACATCCACTCCAGAACGACGTTTTAAATCTTCCATCGCTAAGTGATTCAGCGAGCCTACCCCAGTAGAGGCATAACTAAAGTTTGGACTTTTTCTTGCGGCTTCTAAAAAACTACTTAGATTACTACCAGGTACTGATGGATTAGCTGCAATAACTAAAGGGAAGCGAACTAATAGGGCTACTCCAGTAAAGTCTTTAAAGGTATCGTATGGAAGCTTCTTAACTATTGGGTTAATGGCATGATTATCGAAACTAACCAAAAGGGTATTGCCATCCGGGTTAGCACGAGCTACAAACTGGGTAGCGATTTGACTCGCAGCACCCGGCCTATTTTCTACTACAACTGGACGACCAATGCGCTCTGAGAGCTTAGTTTGGATAGTGCGCGCCGTGATATCGGTACTGCCACCGGGTGGGAATGGCACCACAAGGGTGAGCGGCTTATCACTTTGCGCATAAACAAAATTGGCTAGAGAAAGGCTAAGTAGTAAGCAAGATATACCAATAAGCTCTCTTCGGATATTACGTGTTTTAATCAAAAAAGTGTTTTGCATGTTGTAGGCCTCCTAAATTTTCTTTTAAATACTTGTTTGTAATACTGATTAATTGATCTAGTATCTGAATCTCTACCAAGTTTATCTCAGGTAATAACTGATCATTTTCTTTAAGAGAAAGCATTACGTTCTCCAATTGAATCTTGAGAAAATTATTAGACACCTCTTGATAAGGCGCCAACTCAAGCAATTGATTCAATGTGCGAGCCAGCGTATGAGGCGATTTGCAGAATATTTCAATATTGACCAAAGATTTTGCTTGATTTTTATGGGATTGCCATTCTTTATTCCATACAAAATCAGGTGTTCTATGTTCGCAAAAGTAGATTCTAAGACCATGGATTGGCTGTTCCGCAAAACGAACAGTCTTGAACTCCGCCATCACCTCTTTACCCTCATAGTGAGCTGAGCGGTTAAGATTTTGTACTGGATATACTTTAAATCCAAGGCTTACTAGCCGTTGATAAGTACGTTCGGCATCATTTGTTTTAAAAACAAGCGCGTCTAGTCCATAGTCCAAATCAGCTATTTCTTTTCTTGCGAGTGGCTTGTAAGCCTCCCATCCAAGTAATTCAATATAAGTAGAATCAAGAACAATCAGCCGATTGATTGAGCCTAGATTATGTTTTGCAAGGGGAGTTAATTTAAATCCAGATTGCTCAAATTCTCGAACAAAATCAGATAAGCGCGTTCTTGCAATTATAACCAGGTGATCAAACGTATTATCGGATGCCATGGACATAAATTAGTTAGGCAAGACCTGATACAAACGCAAGCGTTCTGAGCGGTCGGCTGCACGTCGATCTTCCCATAACAGTTTGAGTTTTTGATCATTAAGAGCGGAGAACGCAGACGCAGTACTGGCGTTGTGAGTAAGCATATAAGGGCAATTGGGGTTATCGGCCAACGGAAGCTTTGTAAAGTAAATAAACGATGCCAGCTGCGCTTGACCCAGGTTACTAGAATCGATGCACTTTACGTCTGCAGGCACTGCTTTGACCAAACGCTCAGCCACAAAACGATAGGTCTTGGCATAGTTAATGGTGGGGAGCCACAAGGTCATCAAAAGAACCCACATTAGTGTTGTGCCGGACGCCGAGATAATTAAGCACCGCCAAATAACTTTGGGCGCACGTGAGGTACGCCATTGCACCACCCACAACCAAAGAGCTGTGATGATTAGTGCAATGATCAAGGTCAGCAGACTAAACTGAGCTTCAAATCCAGGAATGTACCGCGCCACATTAGCAGCGATTGGCGCAGGGTAGCCAGTGGTCTTGGCAAACCAAATCAACCAAATAGCAATTGCAATGAGTGTAAAACTCAGCATTGCAAACCAATCAATAAAGCTGATTACACTGCGACGCAGAATCGGAATACTAAAGGCTGCCAATATTGCCATGGGTGGTATTAAAACAATCAGGTCATGTTCATTCGCATCGACTCGGAATAGGACATACACAAAACCAGCGAGCAATAAACCCACTGGTATGCACAAATGCGGTGCTCGCCATGCGCCCGCATCATGATTCCTACCCCAGTGAACCAGGGACACCAATGCCAAAGGCCAAACCGGCCAAGCGTATGCCCAAAAATTAATACTTAAAAATTGCAAGGAGCCCCAAGCTAGGTAGCGATGCATAGGTGGGGTATTTGTCCATCCCTGTAGAGCAGACTCTTGCAGCTCCGGGCTTAAGTGAAACAAGTGCCATAGGAATGGCCAGATTCCAATACCTAGAATGGCAATCACACTTGAACTTAAGGTCCACCGAAAACGAAGCTTTACTTGACAGAGTAAAACCGCAAGACCAATCGCTAGGGCTATTAAAACGGTTAGAGCCCAGTTACTCGACAGCCCCAGAATCACTAAACCCAATCCGGTCCAGGTTCCGCCTTGCCAAGGTTTATCTAAGCCCCGAACCGTGCCATACAAAATAATGGAGAGACCCATTAAGTGCGCCATCATCGGTGTGGTCTCGTGCGAGCGCTGCGCTAAACCCACGCAGGCCAAGAAAATCAGTAAGGCACCATCGGCTAAGGTCATGCCATAGTCGCGCTTATTAGGTTGGCCACCTAAGGCAAAACTCATCGGCTGTACTTCTTGACGGCGTCCGAGCAAGTACGTGGCATACCAAATAGCAATGGCCGAAGCAAAAAAGCACAGCGCAGTATAGAGACGGGCCGCATTAGCATCCCCAATCCATGAACCAAAAAGATCCATGAGGGAGGCGCCTAACCAGTAGGGTAGCGGTGCGCCCATGGAGAGATCGCGTCCTGAAAGTCCGGGTACTAGCCAATCTTGCCAAGAGCCGGTATGTAAGGTCCACATCACCCCAAAACCAATCGAGTCCTCATTTTTCCAGGGGTCGCGACCAAAAAGACCAGCTAGACCATAAATAATAGTTAGCGCAAAGATCACAATGCGTGGAATGGAGACGGTGGCGGCTGCAGTGAGTTTGACCATGCTAATTATTGATGCATAAATACTAGAGTGATCTCGGTAAACAGAAATAAAAAAGGCAGCAAACGCTGCCTTGGGTAAATCAATTCAGGATAAACACAACACCGAAGCAATTACTTCGCTTTCTTGGAAGCCACTTTCTTGGCAGCAGGTTTATCGGTCTTCTTGGCAGCAGGTTTATCGGTCTTCTTGGCTTCAGCAGCTGCAGCGCGCTTCTCAGCAGTTTTTACAGCGCCATCACCGGTGGCCTTAGCGGCAGCTTTACCACCAAATTTCTGACGGAACTTCTCAACCCGACCAGCCGTATCAATAATCTTCTGCGTACCCGTAAAGAAGGGGTGTGACTCGGAAGAGGTCTCAATTTTGGCTAGGGGATACTCATTGCCATCTTCCCACTTGATTTTCTCTTTGGTATTGATGGTAGAGCGAGTTTTGAAGCTAAAGTTGTTAGAAACATCAACAAAAACAACTTCGCGATATTCTGGGTGAATGCCTGGTTTCATAATTAGTATCCATAGTTCGGGTAGCCGTTGAGGATCAAAAAACCGTGTTTCCTCAATACTTGCCCAAGGGTGTCAAACAGCAAAAGCAAAATTATGCCACAAAATCAATAAGAAAGCCTCAAAACTACCCTCGAAAGCCCTTAACCACCGCGGCGCATGAGATCAAAGAACTCCGCATTGTTCTTGGTTGATTTGAGCTTATCGACAATAAAGTTCATGGCCTCGATCTCATCCATATCGGCTAAGAGCTTACGTAGCACCCAAATCTTCTGAAGATTCTCGGGCTTCACCAAGAGTTCCTCACGGCGGGTACCTGATTTATTGAGGTTGATGGCAGGATAAACACGCCGCTCTGCTAGGCGACGCTCTAAATGAACTTCCATATTGCCGGTGCCCTTGAACTCTTCATAGATCAAGTCATCCATACGGCTACCGGTCTCAATTAAAGCCGTTGCCAAAATAGTGAGTGAGCCACCTTCTTCAATATTGCGAGCCGCACCAAAGAAACGCTTGGGACGTTGTAGCGCATTGGCATCAACACCACCAGAGAGTACTTTGCCCGAAGACGGCACCACAGTATTGTAGGCACGCGCTAAGCGTGTAAGCAAAATAATGACATCTTTTTTCATCTCAACCAAACGTTTGGCTTTCTCAATCACCATCTCAGCAACTTGCACGTGACGAACAGCGGGTTCATCAAACGTAGAGGCGACCACTTCGCCATGGACCGAGCGTTGCATCTCAGTCACTTCCTCAGGCCGCTCATCCACCAGCAAAACAATCAGAATTGCTTCAGGATGATTTTGGGAGATCGCGTGTGCTACATGCTGCATCATCACGGTCTTACCTGATTTCGGGGAGGAGACGATTAAACCGCGCTGACCAAAACCAATCGGCGAGATCATATCGATAATGCGGCCAGTCAGGTTCTCTTCGGCCTTGATGTCGCGCTCTAGAGAGATGGTGCGATTAGGGTGGAGCGGTGTTAGGTTCTCAAACATGATGCGGTTTTTGAGATCCTCTGGCGCCATGCCATTAATCTTGTCGACCTTCACCAAGGCAAAGTAACGTTCACCTTCTTTGGGCGTGCGAACCTCACCCTCAATCCCATCACCCGTGTGTAAATTGAAGCGACGGATTTGTGCAGGGGAGATATAAATATCATCGGGTGAAGCCATGTAGGACGACTCGGGCGAGCGCAAGAACCCAAAGCCATCGGGCAGAACCTCTAAGACTCCGTCCCCAAATACCTGTTCTCCAGCCTTGGCTCTCTTTTTAAGGATCGCAAACATGAGCTCTTGCTTACGCATGCGCTGTGTGTTCTCGATCTCGAGGCTAGCAGCCATCTCAAGGAGTTGGGAAACGTGGAGTACTTTAAGTTCAGTCAGTTGCATGGTGTGCTTATGGTTCTATTCAATCGGAAAAGGAAAAAGGGGAGAGGAATGAGGGGGGTCTTGGGATTGCCAATCCGATGGACAAAACGGCAATGCAAAAAGAGTAATAACGAATTTAGCTTAAATCGAATCAGTAATCAGAGAGGTAATTAATTTGGGGGAACAATTGGAATTTGGAGGGAGAGTCTCAAAGAGCTCTTCATTGAAATGTAATCTTACACCATAAACACTTAAAACCAGAATACTTTAGGCGGCTTGGTTTAAAAACAACATCAGGCTCAAGTTCTGAGCCTGATATCGGTCATCCTAGCAAACGCTATGGAGCACTCTCAAATATTGCTATCGATGAACGCCGATAACTGGGATTTGGCTAAAGCACCCACTTTTTGGGCTGCAACGGTACCGTTTTTGAACAAAATGAGGGTAGGAATACCCCGAATATTGAACTGGGCAGGAATGCCTTGGTTCTCGTCGACATTCATCTTGGCAATCTGGATACGGTCGCCATACTCGACGGAAAGCTCCTCCAAAATCGGCCCAATCATCTTGCAGGGGCCACACCACTCAGCCCAGAAGTCGAGCAAAACGGGCTTGTCTGCTTTTAGAACGTCTTGTTCAAAAGATGCATCACTTACATGTTTAACACCGGCACTCATGAATATTCCTTATCAATGGGATGATTTGGCACAGCTCTCGTCGGAAAGCGCCCCAAGCCCTTATATTATCAATAAGCTGTGACCATTGCCCAATTCCCCTAGAACGATTGCAAAATAAGCACGCGCCATGCGAACCCTTACCATTACCCCCAATCAAAATGCTCTAGCAGAGATGGCCGAGCATATTTGGGCAATTGCTAAGGCCAGCAAGACCAGACCACTGGTAATCCTTCCTACGGCAGGCCCCAATGCGAGTTTGCGTCAAGCCCTCGAACGTCTGCGTCCCACCGCAGACCCAGCGAGCATTATGTTTCTGCCAGAGGTGCACAGTTTGAGTGATTGGCTAGAGTTGGCACCAGACATCTTCCTGATTCCCGATCAACAATCACAAACCGAGCGCATCTTACAAACCTATGCCTCCGTCGGCGCTAACCCAGAGTTGCAAACGTGGTTTGCAACTGAAGGAGAGGGTGGGGCATGGAGTCTTGCACAAGCCATTGTGAGTGCCTGTGATTTACTGTCGCAAAGTATCGTGCCACATTTATCGTGGGATCCTCACACACTAGATCTTAAGAGCGATATGCACAAGCTCGAGTCTGCCTTGCAACGTGCAATTGATACGGCTTACCCAAAGTTAGCCCACGCCTTAGTGAGTAAGGAAGCCAATATCCTCCTAGCATTCTGGCGATATCTCGGCTCGGTTCGTGATCCCATGATCCGGAAACATCTGGCCTTAGCATCCTATGTGCAACAGTTTGCACACCAAGAACAAGCTCGTAGGCCTTTGATTTGGATTGAGACCATCGAACCACAGGCAGCCCAAGCGAGCATGCAATCTCAATTCTTGGAGGCATGCGCACATCACATACCCGTTCATCGACTACAAATGGATTGGAGCTCGATTGCCCTATGGCCTGAGGCAATTCGCGCAGAAGCTACGGCGCAGGATGATGCACAAGTACTCAGTAATTGCAACACCTTAAACACCCAATCGATTCAATGTATTAGTGCTAGTCGTTTTGAGGACCTCGCTTGGGAGGCAGCACGACGAATTGAAGCGCATCTTAAGGAGGGCCGTAAGCACATTGCCTTAGTGGCACAAGATCGATTGTTGGCACGCAGAACCCGCGCGCTACTCGCTCGTTTAGGTTCTGGCGTAAGCATTGCCGATGAGACCGGCTGGAAACTATCAACCACGCGAGCTGCCGCGGCACTGCATGCGTGGTTAGAATTACTGCGTTCGCCCAGTGAAGGACCAAGTGCCAGCACCTTATTAGAGTTCTTAAAAAATCCTTTTCTGGATCTGCCCCATCTTCTGAATACCCAAGAGAGTCATTGCGATCTTCTCATCACCGAGTTAGAGAACGCCTTACTGATTAAACAGGCGCGCTCCTCCTGGGTCAGTTTCTATCTAGCGATAG
Organism: Burkholderiaceae bacterium; assembly: GCA_009924985.1. Lineage (GTDB taxonomy): Bacteria > Pseudomonadota > Gammaproteobacteria > Burkholderiales > Burkholderiaceae > Polynucleobacter. The sequence goes on from RFQL01000021.1 coordinate 18,176, forward strand.
AGGCAGGAGCTAGCCCAGAATACGACCCCCGCTTACATACCCTATTGCACGTGATTCGGCAACGGGTTGGGCAATGGCAAAGTAAAGCGATGCAGACCCCGTATTGTGCAAACGCGCTGATTCAACTGCAAGAGGATCTATCGGCTTTTGGGATGAAGCAAGGTTTTGAGCAAGACGCTGCTGGTCTGCAATTACTCCAGATGCTGCACATGCTAGGCCTACAACAAAGTAAATTAGCCCCCCTACGCATGCCCTTAAATGAGTGGCTGATCTTATTAAAAACCGTGATGGAGGAAGAGGTGTACCGAGAGCAGGGTGCACCAAGCCCTGCGCGCGTCTCGATTCTGCCACTGAGCTCCACGCGCTTGCGCTATTTTGATGCTGTCGTGATGGTGGGTTGTGATGAACGGCAGTTACCAGCATATTCAGAGCCGCCCTTATTTTTCTCCGAATCGCTCTGCCAAGTTTTAGGAGGTTCGAGCATTGCTTGGCAATTTCGTCAACAAGCAAGAGATCTCTCGCAACTCATGGCTAGTTATCAGTACATTGATCTTCTCTGGCAAAGTGAGGGCGCCAGTGGCGAGCCATTAGGAGCATCGCCGTGGATACAGCGGCTCCAAAATCACCTACCAAAACTAGCGACACTTCCAGCAAAGGCGGACCAACGGAGCGGAGTGGCAAGACCCTCGACGATGGCAAGCGCGCACCGCTTACCGGGTTTGCCGATGCCAACCCGTATGAGTCCCAGCGCCTACCGGGCTTTGCGCTCATGCCCATATCAATTCTATGTACGCAATTTATTAGGTTTGCGTAAGCGCAAAGGTCTTGACGAAGAACTCGATGCATCTTTATTGGGGCAGACCTTGCATCAAATCTTGCGTAACTTTTTTCAGGAACTCAAAAGCACGCAGCTTCGCGAGCCACGTTTACAGGATCCACATTACCGATCAGCATGGATGCAAGAGCATTTGCATCAAGCCTCCGAGCAGGGTTTTCTTAAACTACTCGAGGGGGATAAGCGCATATTGGGTAGCTTGCGGGATTGGCAAAAACAAATCCCGAGCTTTGTTGAATGGCAGCTTGAGCGAGAGAGTCGGGGATGGCAGTTTCATGATGCAGAGCTGAAAGTTGGCTTTGAGTTTACGTTCACCGATGCGCATCACCAGGAGCATATGGTTCGTATCGAAGGATATACCGATCGCTTAGATGTGCATGCTACTAATCGGCAGGCAGCAATCCTCGATTACAAACATCAGAGTCCCGATAAGATCAAAAAACGTGCCGACCAATTAATGGACGACCCACAATTACTGCTCTATACCAAAGCTATTTCTGAGGAGCATCGGGGCACACAGTATCCAGTCGTGGAGGCCGAATGGGTTGCTCTCAAAATGAATCTGAAGAAAAAAGAGTCAAGTGCGCGCTCCCTGACGGTTGATTCCTTAGCAGAGCAGGTCATGGCGCTCGATAAACAGTTATACCAAGATTTAAGTGCAGTTTGGTCTGGATCCTCGCTGCAAGCCTTTGCCCCAGAGAGTGCATGTCGTTATTGCGAAGCCCGCGGTATCTGCCGTAAAGGAATGTGGTGATGCCCATGTCTAACAAGCTGAATATTGCATTGGTCTGTAATCCCAATTGCTCGGTTGTTGTTTCTGCCTGTGCGGGAAGTGGTAAGACCTGGTTATTGGTCGCACGGTTGGTACGCATTCTGTTAACGGGAGAGTCACCCCGTGCGATCTTGGCCCTTACCTTTACCCGCAAAGCTGCTCAAGAGATGCGTGATCGCCTCTACAGCCTTCTGCATGAGTGGACCCAACAAAGTGATCAGGATTTAATCGGTTCGTTAGAAGAGCGTGGTCTATCAACCCAGGAGGCGAAACAACAACTTCAACGGGCACGGACTTTGTATGAGCACTTGCTCGCTAATCCGCATGCGGTAGTGATCGATACCTTTCATGGTTGGTTCGGTACTCTCTTGAGCGGCGCACCAGTATCGATGGGAGCGCAGCAAGGATTTAGTCTGCGCGAGGATGCAAAACGATTGCAAGCTGAATGTTTGGAAGATTGGTGGTCATCGCTACCTAAAGAAATCGAGGCGCATTACGAGGTCTTGCTCGAACACCTCGGCTCACACCAAACCAATCAGTTTTTGTTGGGACCCAGTAGTTTATTGCGACAAAAGGGCGCCTGGGTCTTCTTTGAAAAAGCGTGCAAGGCACAAGGACAGAACCCTTTAGAGGTTCTTAAAGCCTTTTTCAAAGACCACCAACGCCCAAACCTACTGCTTGAAGCCTTAGGTAATGCGCACGCACTAGAAGAACTAAAAAAGATACTCGATGGTTTACAACACGGCGGTAAGAAGGACCAAAATTTAGTTCCCGATCTTGAGCTCGCAATCACGCATCTCGCAAATAATGATCTCACTAGTGCGACCAGCGCAATTGTTCCAGTGTTCATGACCCAAAATGAGTTACCAAGCTATCGCAAAGATAATGATGGCGTCAGCAAAACAATTTTGGCGTATCTCCACGCACAGCAGCAAGATGCTGAAGCATTTGTTCAAATACGACAGCATTGGGGCAGGGTATGCGAGCAATACATCGAGTGGCGAGCTCAACAAGATGCAATTGTTTTAAATCAGGCATGGTTTGCAGTGAGCACCGCAATCTTTAAACATACCCAGCGAGCAAAAGAGCGCTTACGGGTTCGGGATTTTGATGATCTCGAACTCGGTGTCGCACAAATGATCTCGGATCCACGCATCGCCGCTTACTTACAAGCCCGTCTAGATGCTCGGTATAACCATATCTTGATTGATGAGTTTCAGGACACTAACCCCTTGCAATGGCAAATCCTTAAATCTTGGTTAGAAGCCTATGGCGATGATGCCGATCGACCTAAGGTATTTATTGTGGGTGATCCAAAGCAATCAATCTATCGTTTTCGTCGTGCCGACCCACGACTCTTTACAGCAGCTACTCATTTTTTACAAAAACACTATGACGCTGCATTGGAAGAACAAAATACGACCCGACGCAATGCCCCGAAGATTGTGGAGGCGGTTAATGCTATCTTTGCGGCCGATCGTATTCCGCCGTCTTATCCATTTAAAGAGCAAGATACTCTTTGGGTCTCGCCATCATTACCGGAGCCAGCGGTTTATCAAAACGGGGAGGCTTATCGTTTAGATCTCATTCCGTACGAGGAGCCCTCCGACATCTTACGGAGCGGCAATGCGCTAGAGGCAGCCTTAGTTGACCCTCACGAGACCCCTGCAAAAAAGCAACGCGCTCAAGAAGGACGTAGGATCGCACGCTTAATACATCATGTCATGCAAACCCGACGTGTTTTGGATGAAGAGCTAGATACCAAAGAGAACAAGCGAAAGCGCACCCTATGGCGCCTTGCACGCCCTGGAGATTTCTTACTATTAGTGAAGCGCCGTGCTTACTTGCCGGAGTATGAGAAAGCATTACGTGATGCTGGACTTTTATTTGAGAGCCCACGCTTAGGGGGCTTACTCGAGACCCTTGAGGTTGATGACCTTATTGCGTTGCTGACCATTTTAGTTACTCCCGGTAATGACCTAGCCCTGGCGCAGGTCTTGCGTAGCCCCTTGTTTTCTCTTGATGAAGCGCAAATGCAAACCTTGGCAGAGTTAGTGCAAAGTAATCAGGGTTACCGCAATTGGTGGGAGGCCCTGACCCACGCAGAGGGTCATCCCCATCAGGCTCGATTCGACGTGATTACACAACTCCTGCAACAGTGGATTGCTTTAGCGAAGCATCTGCCGGTTCATGATCTACTTGACCATGTGTATTTCTCGGGCGATGTCCGGCTTCAATACGCGAGTCATTGTCATGCGAGTGATCGCGATCAGGTATTGGCTAATCTCGATGCTTTCCTAGAGTTGGCGCTTAATCTTGATGGTGGTCGCTACCCCAGCTTAGGACGTTTCATTACTCAACTCAATCGCATGCGTCGTGGCGATGAGGATGAGACCCCAGATGAGGGGGAGATGAGCGCAGATGCTAGCGAGAGCGTAGAAGATCTCCAGTCAGACCCCGAGCCCAGTGATGGCTTACAAGAGGCTCACGATCAACGCACACAACGAGTTCGTGTGATGACCATTCATGGTGCAAAGGGATTAGAGGCGCCCTTTGTCATATTACTTGATAGTAATAACACTGCGGTACCGCATTTTAGTCATGGTGTTTTGCTTGATTGGGATCCTGATCAAGCCAGCCCCGGTCATTTATCCATGTTCACTAAACTTAGCTTAGGTGCGGGCCGAGAGGATCTCAAGCAACAAGAAAAGGAGATTGCTCTAAAAGAGAACTGGAACCTCCTCTATGTAGCAATCACCAGAGCGAAGCAAGGATTTTGGATAAGCGGGGTGGAGAGCTCCCAAAACCGAGAGGACGCGGGCGTTATGAAAGACAGTTGGTATGCGCGGGCCAGCAGTGCGGAGCTTACACTCTTTACAGAACTCGATCATCCGACCCATGCCGTGATGCATTCACCCACACACATACCAAGCCTTGCCCCAATCCCCGAAACGCAATTTGAGCTTCGCGATCTGGTCTTGAGCTGGCAGGGTACTGAACCTATTCAGGATGAAGAGCCGAGCATTAGTCCCGAGCAACAACAGGCTTTGAATGAAGGAGTCTGGTTTCATGGGGTATTGCAACGCATTAGTCCGCAACAATACCGACCGGTATCTAAAAACATACCCGAGCCTCATGCGGTGGCGAGTGCATTCATGATCTCACTTGCAGATGCCCAGAGAGCTCTGCAACGTGCACTCACGGTCTATCAAGATCCTGAACTGCAAATCTATTTTGATCCCACGCAATATCAGGAAGCGTGGAATGAGTTAGGCCTGATGACTGTCGATGGAAAAAGTATTCGGATTGACCGTTTGGTGGAGCTGAGTGATTCATTGGTGATTTTGGATTACAAGTTAAGTATTCCAAAACCCAATGACTCCTTGTATCAAAAATACTCAGAACAGCTCAGCCAATACTGCAAGGAGGTACAACGCATCTACCCGCACAAAGTCATTAAGGCAATCTTAATCGATGCCCAAGGACAGAGCTTGCCGCTCATTCACTAAATCTCAACGATCATCTCAATTTCTACACAAGCACCCAAAGGAATCTGTGCGACCCCAAAGGCGCTGCGCGCATGTTTGCCAACATCGCCAAAGATTTCACCAAGTAGTTCAGAACAACCGTTGACCACCAGATGATGTTCTGTGAACTCGGCAGTGGAGTTGACCAAGCCCATGAGCTTGACGATACGCTTAACCCGATCCAAAGATCCCAAATGGGCATTGAGGGTGGAGAGCAGGTCAATCGCAATACTACGTGCCGCCGCTTTACCGGTTGCTGTATCCATATCAAGACCCAATTTACCAACCCAAGGCTTGCCGTCTTGTTTGGCAATATGGCCAGATAAATAGACCTGATTACCGCTCGTAACTGCCATCACATAGGCCGCAGCGGGAGCACTAGGGGTGCTTAGGGTGATTCCGAGTTTGGATAGTTGTTGGGTAATAGCGCTCATCAGGACCTTTCGAATGAGTAGGGATAGCGGTTGTCATTAGAGGACCATCAGTATATGAAATTGGCAAAAATACCTGACAAATTCCCTCTCCGCTATACTTCAGTCTACAAATACTAACCATATTGCAATACGATTACGCCCATGATTAACGCCATTGTTTTCTCTCTTAGCACAGCACTATTTGCTAGCCTATTTTCCACAAACGCGCACGCTCAAGACGTCAAGGGTAGCGCCCAAGCTGGCCAATCCAAGGTATGGATTTGTGTGGGTTGCCATGCCATCCCAGAATACCGGGCTGATTGGCCACAGGTTTACCGAGTGCCTAAATTAGGTGGGCAAAATGCGGAATACATTGTCGCCTCATTAAAAGCCTATAAATCTGGAGAGCGTAAGTATCCCACCATGCGCGGGATCGCCGGGAGCTTAAATGATCAAGACATGGCCGATATTGCTGCCTACTATGCTGCGCAGAATGCGAACTCACCCCGTAACCCTTTAAAGTAATTGGAATAGAGACCATGATTAAATCCGCTCTTATTCTTGCCTTACTCAGCGCCTCTGTAGGAATTGCGCACGCAGCCGATATTGCCAAAGGCAAAGAACTCGTTGAGAAGAACAATTGTGCCGCTTGCCACGGTACTGGCTTAAAGGCACCTGTAGCCCCTGCGTATCCAAAGATTGCTGGCCAGTACCAAGACTATTTGTATTACGCATTGAAGTCTTACACGGTTAACAATGCGAATGTTGGTCGAAACAATGCGATCATGCAATCCCAAATGAAGCCCTATAGCGATAAAGACTTACGTGATATGGCTGCGTACATTGCCTCCTTACCAGGCGATCTAGTGGTCAAGAAATAAGTCCCAGACTTACAAGCAAAAAGCCCCGTAAGTCGGGGCTTTTTATATTTATAACTCGACTACTTAGCGGCCTCTAGACCTCTTGCTAAATGCGTGCGCATGGCTTGCTCAGCAGCAATAGGATCACGCTCGAGGAGAGCTTTCAGAATCTCTCGGTGCTCCGACAAGGAAGATTGCAAACGGCCTGTCCGACTTAATGAGTCCTTACGTTGTAACTTGAGTACTTTACGCAAATCAGCAATCACACCAGTCATCCAAGGATTATTGGCAATTGCAATAATGCGCTCATGAAAGCGAACATTGACCTCAAAGAACTGATCAAGATTACGGTCGGCCGCCGCTTTCTCTAAGCGCAAGTGCATATCATCCAACTCATTGAGATCTTTCTCTTGGGCTTTCGTAGCCGCTTCCTTAGCAGCTTGCCCCTCTAGTAAAGAGAGGATCGTAAATATCTGCTCGAGATCACCCCGTTTCACCTCGGTGACATAAGCGCCCCGGCGTAGTTTCATGGTGATTAGGCCTTCAGCAGCCAAGACCTTAATGGCCTCACGCAGGGGAGTGCGGCTAATACCAAACTCTTTAGCCAAAGTTTGTTCGTCAATCCAAGTGCCGGGAGCCAGTTCATGGGCAAAGATACGCACCCGTAGCTGGTCTGCGACCTCTTCATAGAGGGGTCTGGATGCAAGTATCTTACTCATCGTTATTTCTTAAGTGACTGTTTATAAACATTTTTATCTAAAATGATCAATATTCTGAATTTATAATTATGTATCCAATTCTATAGACAAATGGATTAAAGTCAAGCAAAATACCAGTATTCCTACCCATTGATGGAAAGCACATGAGTCAAAAACCCCAAAAGGCTAAAGCAGTCTGGCCAGATGCCCCAGCCCCCAATCAGGAGGCTTGGCAAGAAGCTGCCAGCAA
>RFQL01000201.1 GCA_009924985.1 Burkholderiaceae bacterium
CAGAAAACAACTCACCCTCGACTAAACCGGTGGAATCAACCAAAACAGATTTAGCAGTTACCTTGCCCTTGATCACCCCCGAAATATTGAGTACGCCATCAGAGGTAATCGTTCCAACAAATTCAAATCCCTCACTGATGATGGATGGTTTTGTGGGGTTACTACGACCTGAATTTCCGTTTGAGTATCCATTTGAACCAGCATCATAGGAAGCTTGCTCTGGCTCTGGAGTTGAATCAGAAGTGGACTCAGTGTACTGATTTTCAGAATTCTCAGAAGAATTAACTTCTGGTTCGTTCGATTTCTTGGAGAACATAAATTACCTAAAAATAGAATTAAAGGAGATGCAAATCACCATGCAAGGATCCGCCTTTTTCAATCTCAATTTCAGCATAGTGAACAGAACCACCCACCTTACCGCTAGAGCGAATAATTAAGGAGCGCGATGCAGTGAGTTGTTCGGCCACTTCTCCACGGATATCGACTGACTCGGCAGTCACTTTGCCGCGGATTAGGCCAGTTGACTCCACAATAACCTGTTTGGCAGATAAATCACCCTCCACAACCCCAGAAACGGAGGCAATATCGGGTACTGCAAAATTTCCCTTGAGCACTACACCTTCACCCACAAAAAGACATCCTGATTGATTCGCCTCGACCATGCAAAACCCTTAATATTTGTTCACTCATTGGTTATAAACAATAACGCTATGGCCACAATGTGTTTAGATTGCCATAAAAGGTAAATTTATCACAATTGTGAGTCAAACTAGCAAACGAGGCCCCAAAATGGTGTTTTCAGGGAAAACCCTCGCTCGTTTTTCAAGCTTAATGCTTCATGTGGCCGCCACCAGAGATATCCCTGACAGGCACCTTAATCTCCACGTCCCCTGCCTTTTGGAACTTTAGCTTTACGGATACCGACTCACCCGCCTTTAGGGGGGCCTTGATATCCATAAACATGAGATGCAAACCGCCTGGTTGTTGGCTGGCACCTCAATGGTCTTCACCTCGCGCATTTTCATGACATTGCCATCCATTGACATGGCATGCAACTGCATCTCACCGGCAACTGGGGAGCTAGCTGACACCAATTGATCCACGGCGCCCTTATTCTCGATCTTCATAAAGCCTCCTGCTACTTTTTGTCCAGGGGCAGTAGAGCGGGCATAGGGATGATCAATAGTGAGTGGGCCCAGTTTAAATTTGTGATCGGCTAATGCGCCCACTGAAATAAAGACTAAGATAAATCCAAACAGATTGAGTAAAAAACTCTTTTTCATCATATTCTCCTACGTTTCTATTGACTACTCATTAGATTTGAAATAGACGCACATCAATGACTTGAGATGGGTCAACTAAAAAATGATTAAGAATTTTGTGGAGGAGCGTGGGAGGGAAGTTTGACCCAAGCAAAGAGTGGCTTGGGGGTTTGGAAGTAAAGCGGTGGGATTAATACAAACGAAATAGGTGCCTGAAATTGAAGGTGCCCCAATAGCGGAATAGCCACTGGGGTCTGTACAACGCAGTATGGGCAATCAAGCATCACTGCTGATTTGCCATCCGTTTGGAGATCAATCGCCAGTTTGCCGCCGTCAGCAATACAGATCTCCATGGTGAGCCCTTGTGCATCCGAGGCCACTGCAATTGCCTGGGAAATAGATGGGGCTAAAGAACTCATCGCAACAGTGAGTGCCGTAATGTAGTGAATGAGCTTGCGAGAGAACATGCACTGATTTTATCTGTATTTGTGCAGACAAAGAAAAAGGGGCTTGCGCCCCTTAATCTCTCAATTTGCCAGTGGTTTATGCCTTCTTAGTCTTAAGCTTTGAAAACAAGGGCCATAGCAACAGAATAAGTGCCAATGCCGTGATGCTGCCCACGAGGTA
>RFQL01000202.1 GCA_009924985.1 Burkholderiaceae bacterium
ACTTGCCCACGATCTTCTTGCCCGCTGGTCCGATGTTGCGCGGCGACTATCAAGGTAATTTCTTGGGAAGCGGTAGCGATACCTGGAAGTATTGGGCAGAGCTTCGTGCTGGAAATATTACTGAGAACGACTGGCAGAATATTGAGAACGGTATTGCTCGCTCACCCGGTCACTGCATGACCATGGGTACCGCCTCTACTATGACGAGCGCCACGGAGGCACTCGGTTTATGTCTATCAGGCTTTGCCTCAATTCCGGCATCCGACTCGCGCCATTCACAGATGGCCAGCATGACCGGGCGGCGTATTGTGGAGATGGCCTGGGAAGATCTCAAGCCCTCTGATATTTTGACCAAGGCATCTTTTGATAATGCCATGTGCACGGTCTTAGCACTCGCTGGCTCTACTAACTCAGTAGTGCATATGATTGCCGTATCGCGCCGTGCTGGCTTTCCACTAACGCTTGATCATATCGATGTGCTAGCTCGCAAGGTTCCAGTGCTCGCCAACCTTCGTCCTGCTGGCGAGTATCTGATGGAAGATTTTTATTACGCGGGTGGTTTACGAGCACTCTTAAAACAACTATCCCCCTTATTAGATCTCACGCTGCAAACTGTAGATGGTAAGTCCTTGGGTGAGTTGATTGCCAATGCCAAGGTATTTAAGCCCGAGATCATCCGCTCGCTGGATAACCCTTTAGTAGCCAGCGATAGCTTGGCGATCCTCAAGGGGAACCTTGCACCCGATGGCGCGGTCATCAAACCGCCCGCCGCTGAATCGCATCTGCTCAAACATACTGGCAAGGCCGTGGTATTTAAGAACTACGATGACCTCTCCGCACGCATTGATGACCCACAGCTGGATGTCGACAAAGACTCGGTAATTGTGTTGCAAAACGCAGGCCCCCTGGGTGCTCCAGGTATGCCCGAGTGGGGTCAATTACCCATTCCGCAAAAACTCCTCAAGCAAGGTGTGCGCGATATGGTGCGGATCTCGGATGCCCGCATGAGTGGTACCAGTTACGGCGCCTGTGTCTTACATGTGGCTCCAGAGTCTTATGTTGGCGGGCCATTGGCTTTAGTCAGGGATGGTGATTTGATTGAATTGGATGTGCCAGCGCGCAAACTCAATGTCTTAATCTCAGACGCAGAGATGACCAAGCGAAAGCAAGCCTGGCAAGCCCCTCTCAAGAAATTTGATCGTGGCTTTGGCAAGATGTACAGTGCCCATATTTTGCAGGCCGATCAAGGTTGTGACTTTGACTTTTTAGAAACATCACACCAAGAAAAGTCCAGGTCGGATCCAGAGATCCATTAAGCGAATAACCTAGGCAACTTCGTCGGTATAAGGCTTTATCCTGCTAGTTTTTTACGATTGGTTTCAAGTCGTCGATCTACTAATGCCACTTGTGCATCAATAGCAGGATGGCTCATTCCCTTTGAACGGGCTATTAACTGGACCAATTTATCAGCACGCTCGATGTTCGATGCACCGTTCTGTAGGGCTCGGGCAGCAGATGCTGGTCGTGAAAGTGATTGTGCGGCCGCTGCATATTTCTCAAAAGGAACCAAGTCGTGTGGCTGAGCGCCAAGTGCTACACACATATCAAACACAAAGTTATAAACCGAACGCGACTCCTCGATATTGGCATGAACTGCATCTTGGGTATTACGCATTCCATCTTCAGTAATGCAGCGGTAATTCCCAGCCAATAACATCGACCATTTAGCTAATGGCACAAACAAGGAATCATGCACCTTTAATTTGACCGGGAGTTCAATTCTTCCTTCTGGTGTCTCAAAACGGGCATTAGAGACATCGGTTTCTAGTTGGCGCAGTATGGTGTTATAGCGATCATTGTCAAAAGTAGCGCACTTGAAATTAGTTGGC
>RFQL01000203.1 GCA_009924985.1 Burkholderiaceae bacterium
AGATGCATGGGTTGCGATACACCAGCCTTGATACTGGACTTACTAAGATCAACCATAAAGCGGATTCCGCCCTCAAGATCCTCAGGAACCGTGGCACCCCCACCTACTGTTTGCTTCTCTCCGAGGACACGTAACGCAGCACTTGGCCTCGTATCAAAAAAGTTGTTACCTGTCACAACCGAAGTCGTTGGATTAGCAATGGTATTGGGTAAATATGGGATCGCAACCGCAAATAATGCCCCGCCGTCCGCCGGTGCTCCGGTCCATTGCGCTTTTGCTTCGTACAGGGAGACAATTTCGCCTGAAGCCGACTCTCGCGCAACGGTCTCTGGTACTGTAATTGAAAAATTATTTAAGGCACTTATTGAAACTAACTCACCACTATCCAATGCGGCATTGGAATTCGCGTCAAACCATAACGATAGTCCGGCAAGCTCTGCCCCTGAAATCTTCCCATCGGAGACATCAACCCCTGACTTAGCGTATAACTCAGCAAAGTCGGTATATAAATTATTTAAGGTTAGTGTTGTGCCAACTGCTGCTCCGGGTTTTACTAAAAAGGCATAGCCTGTTTTGTCATTGGGATTACCGCTCAACCAATAGGTTGGAGACTCAGCCCCATTTAGTAAGACATCTAACTCAAACGATTTGCCAGTAATAGCCGATGAAATAATGGGTGCACCACTAAGACTGAGAACCAAGGGGTCAGTAGAGTCTTGATAACCTTGCCCAACAGCAAATGAAACTTTGAATGATCGACTTGCAGATTGTGCGGTTGAACCACCAATCGGATCATTAATAAAGGCTTGACCAGAAATTGGGACTTGCACAACGGCGCCACTACTGTTTCGCGTTTCAGCCGAATTAATTAAAGCAAGCGGTTTTTGGGTACGATCAGTATTTAAAATCTCAGACGCTTTAAAAAGCCACACACCGCCTTCACCAAGACTGGCTCCAATTGGTTTTAACGTCGTCCCTTCCCGAGTCGCAAAGTATGCAAGACTAGGTACACCGCTAACCATCACGGAAACACTATCGAGCGGAATTCCTGCCGGTAGATCTGTTGGCAGGCTTAAGGTGTACGGGACTGCTAATTTAGTAATGGCATTAGCATCGCCACTTAAATTGAAGGTCGGCGCAGTAATGGGTTGATAAATGGATAAATCAACTGTCTTCGTCGATACAGCGCCTGCAGCCGCTCCCGCACCTGTTCCATCGACGGACGTAGCTTCGACCACCATCTTGACTGAATTTGTTAAACGAAAATCTTTACTTGAGCTAACCGTTAAGGTGGAAAGCTTACTGATCTTGTCTGTGGGAATAGTAGCAAGATAATCGCTTCCGGTTCTAGTAATTAATAAATCAGCGCCATCTAGTTTTAAACTTAGATCGGTAGCAGCACTAATTCCAGTGAATTTTAGTTTTACCGATAAGGCTTCTGATCCATCTGCATCCCCCAAGATGGCTTGTATGGGAACGTTAATACGTGAACTATTCGTGATAAGGCCACTAGCGCTTGCTGGTGCTATTAATAAGGGAGTATCAGAAACAGGATTAATTGTTAGGGTAAAACTTTGCGAGGCCGAGAAGGAGGAATTCGATAAGTCTGATTCTTGACTAAACGACTGAAATGTTAATCCTAATGTGCCAGAGAAATTTTCATCAGGTACTAGCTTAAATCGATGTAATTGACTAGCATTAATGTTGTAAAGAGTAATTGCGGTATTACCTGTACCCGTAATCGTGGCACTTGGTAATGTGGCTCCATCAATACCAACAAGTTTGCAATTCGCGGGAATGCCGACACGGTAAAGTAAGGCCTCCGACGAATCATTTAAGCCTGAACTCGTTCTAATAAATTCATTTAACGTAACACCAG
>RFQL01000204.1 GCA_009924985.1 Burkholderiaceae bacterium
TCTGAGCTAATGCACTGGATTGATCATTTTGCCAATGAAGGGGTGCGTGGCATCAGTATCTGCGATACCACTGGAATGGCAAACCCGCAGCATGTCAAGGAAGTTTGCGAACAGGCGCAGTCTAAATATCCAGCGATGGAATGGACTCTGCATTTTCATAATACGCGGGGTATGGGTTTAGCGAATGCTTTAGCGGCTGTAGAAGCTGGTATCAATCGCTTTGATTCTTCCTTGGGAGGACTTGGTGGTTGCCCTTATGCCCCAGGAGCAACGGGTAATGTCTGCACCGAAGAGCTCGTGCATATGTTTGATCTAATGGGCTACAACACCAATATCAATTTAGATCTCTTATTGGAATGTTCTGCTCAACTCCGTGATCTAGTTGGCAGAGCACTACCTAGCCAACTCTTGTTGGCAGGTAAAGTAGACCGTATCTATGAAACAGTTTGCCAAAGCTAGTTTATTTCTTGGCCGCTTGCACTTTTGCTAAGTACTCGGCAATCCGATGCTTGATATCAGGCACTGAACCCGATTGCACGAGGTCGTATAAATCGACTGCGCGAGTATCCCGTTTGCAAGCATGAAGAGCCATCGCTCTAGTATCCGGAGGAATCTCCAAAATATGCTCGAGTACCTGTGCTTCATAGGCATGCCAATCGGTTGCCTCAAGCACTGCGGTCAAGATACCAAACTCTTTTGCCTGATGGGCATCAATCCGTCTGGGGTTCCCAATTAACTGCTGTGCGCGATCTGAACCTACAGATTCAGCAAGACGACGTGAGCCAAGGATCAATCCAAAACGCGCCCCTGGGAACATCATGCGCATATCCTCAGAGCCAACACGATGGCGGCAAGCTAAGAGGAGGTCAGCGCCAGCGCCAATGGTTTGACCATGCGCAAACGCCATCGTATCAAACGGTGCATGGGCAATCGCTTGCAGCATTTGTTCAATACGCACAAAGTGCAAGAGTAAGTCACCTGCGCTAGCATCATCCAAGTTCGAGAAATCAAAGCCTGCACAGAAGCCCTGCCCTGCTCCCTTAAGAATCAATAGTCGGGTGCCATCAAGTTCAGACTCTTTGCTTACCTGAAGAATCTCATTAGCGAGCTCATAACTAATGGCATTTCGTTTCTCGGGACGATTAAGCGTAACGCGTTTGATATGCCCGGAATGCTCTACCTGAATTGTGTTCATCTTTACCCCACTAACTCGTCATTATGCTCACCCAAGCGGGGTGGTCGCTTTGCAATACCTGCATTCTTACCATTAAACTTCACTGGGCTCACTACGGTCTTCGTTTGATGACCATTGGCCATTTCTAAGGGCTGTACCCATTCCATGGCAACTGTCTGGGGATCGCTCAAAACAGCAGAGTACTGATTGATAGGGCAGCACGGTACCCCAGCTTTACTAAACGCCTCAATCCAATAGGCAGCAGTATTGGTTTGTAAGATTACTTCTATCAACTCTTTTAGGGCAACCTGATTTTTTGCACGCAGTGCGGTGGTACTAAAACGCTCATCTTGCAAGAGGCTGTCACTTTGTAATATTCGGCAGACACTTTCCCACAAGGCTTGGGTACCAGCTGCCATCACTAGATAATCATCGTTTGCTTTGAAGGCTTGATACGGTGCATTACGCGGATGGGCTGACCCCAGCTTGACAGGATCTTTACCAACACCAAAATACTCCGAGGTCTGGAGGGCTGCAATCGCTAATGATGTTCCCATCATTGAGACATCGATATGAACCCCCTGACCAGTAAGTTGCACATGGCGCAATTGCGCACAAATACTCATTGCTCCATACAAACCTGCAGTGAAGTCGGC
>RFQL01000205.1 GCA_009924985.1 Burkholderiaceae bacterium
TTCGAGGGAGCGATCGACCACTAATAAATCGCCATCATGGATCCCGGCCCCAATCATGGAGTTGCCCTTCACACGCAAGAAAAAGGTAGCTTCCGGATGTAAGACTAGGTGCTCATTGAGATCTAGGCGTTTGTCGTAATGATCAGCCGCGGGCGATGGAAAGCCGGCGGGGGCTCGACCGGCAATCAAGGGCAAGCGACACAGCCGATTGACAATCGGCATCAGGACATTGGGAACGCTAGGGTCAAAAGGGATGGTTTTCATATACTGTATATTTATACAGTATATAGTAATTTTGTTGCTTCTAAAGGGTCAAGCGGGCCCTAAGACCCCTTCGCCTTGGTATCGAGATCCTTTAAAAAGCGCATGCGCTCGGCAATCTTGCTCTCAAGCCCACGATCAACCGGTTCATACCAAGAGGGCTCTTTCATACCCTCGGGTAAATAAGACTCACCAGCGGCATACGCATGTGGTTCATCGTGCGCATAGCGATAGGTATGACCATGGCCCAACTCTTTTAGGAGTTGCGTAGGCGCATTACGCAAATGGATGGGCACATCACGACTGCGATCATGCGCCACAAAATCACGGGCCGCGTTAAATGCGTTGTAACTAGCGTTGCTCTTGGGAGCGATGGCTAAGTACACAACAGCTTGCCCTAAGGCAAGTTCACCCTCAGGCGAGCCTAAACGCTCATAGGTCTGTGCTGCATCGTTGGCCAATTGCATGGCGCGTGGATCCGCTAAACCAATATCCTCCCAAGCCATACGCACAATGCGCCTAGCGAGATAGCGCGGGTCGGCGCCACCATCGAGCATGCGGCATAGCCAATACAGAGCAGCATCGGGATGAGAGCCGCGCACTGATTTATGCAAGGCCGAGATTTGATCGTAAAACTGATCACCACCTTTATCAAAACGCCGCGCATTGAGGGTTAGAGCATTAGCAATAAAGGGAGCATCAATATTAGTGACGGAGTGATTGGGCGTACTTAAGGCCTGCTGAATTTGCTCAAGCAAATTAATCAAGCGTCGCGCATCCCCATCGGCATAAGCAATGATGGTCTCTCGTGCATCGGCAGTGAATGGGGTGTTGGGTAAAGCATGCATGCGAGCGCGCTCTAAGAGTTGCGCTAGTTCATCGTGATCAAGTGGCTTTAAGACATAAACCTGTGCGCGTGAGAGCAGGGCGGAGTTCACTTCAAAGGAAGGGTTCTCAGTGGTTGCGCCAATTAAAGTAAAGAGTCCGGACTCAAGATGGGGCAACAGTGCATCTTGTTGACCCTTATTAAAGCGATGAATCTCATCCACAAACAAAATAGTTTGCTTGCCAAATTGCGCCATATCATGGCGCGCTTGCTCAATCGCCTCACGGATTTCTTTGACACCTGCAAGAACGGCTGAGATGGCAATGAATGAGCGCGCAAAGGCTTGTGCAGAGAGTCTAGCAATCGTTGTTTTGCCAACCCCAGGAGGTCCCCACAAAATCATGGAATGTGGCTGACCCGCTTGAAAGGCAAGATAGAGGGGTTTGCCAACACCCAGTAAATGGGTCTGACCAATGAGTTTATCAATCTTCTGGGGGCGCAATACCTCGGCAAGTGGTGGTATTGGTTTGGAAGCAAATAAGTCCGACATGATCAAAGTATTCTCGCACTTTTACAAAGGAGATTCATTTGTCATCAAGGCTACATAAATTTGGCTACAATTTGATCTATGAATGAAAACAAACCGTTTGAGATCGAACAAAAATTACGCCCCTTGCCACGCTGGATTTTTATGTCCCGCTGGTTGCAAGCCCCTTTATATATCGGCCTAATCGTTGCCCAAG
>RFQL01000206.1 GCA_009924985.1 Burkholderiaceae bacterium
ATCCGGCGGCGGAGCAAACATTTTCCGCGGTCACGATAACGTACAGGGCGCTACTGACGTTGGTCCTAATCCAGATTCTTTGCCAGGCTACTATGGTCTTGCTGCCGGTTCATGGAAACATTACGCTGCTGTTTGGGGTGTGGACTACGACTGGATCAAGGGTCGTTATGCCCCTGACATGATGGAGAAGTCTGGTACTACTGTATCGCGTTGGGTTGATGCGGTGCTTGAGAAAGACGATATGGTCGATCAGGCAACGGCTGTTAAAGGCGTGTTCTTCTGGGGCCATGCACCAAACTCCCAAACCCGTGGTTTGGACATGAAGCGTGCCATGGATAAATTAGAGTTACTCGTTGTAGTTGACCCATATCCAAGTGCCACAGCGGCAATGGCAGCGATGCCACCAGCTGCCGGCGATTCAGTTAATAAAAATCGCGGTGTTTATTTGTTACCAACCACTACTCAATTTGAGTGCGTTGGCTCGGTCACAGCATCTAACCGTTCGATTCAGTGGCGCGAGAAGGTAATCGACCCATTATTTGAGTCGGTTCCTGACCACGTCCTAATGCAAGCGTTTGCTGATCGACTTGGTTTCGGTAAAGAATTGTCTAAGAACTTCAAGATGATGGATTCGAAGTTTGCTGGCAAGACATGGAAAGAACCAGAGATTGAATCGATCCTGCGTGAGATTAATCAAGCAGTTTGGACGATTGGTTATACCGGTCAGACACCAGAGCGCCTTAAAGCGCACATGAGAATGATGAGTGTGTTTGATCCGAAGACATTACGTTCACGTGGTGGTAAAGATCCAGTGACTGGATACGATACTGCCGGAGATTACTTTGGCTTGCCATGGCCTTGTTACGGCAATGCGGCGTTGAAGCATCCTGGCTCACCCAATCTGTATGACACCAGCAAGCACGTGATGGATGGCGGTGGTAACTTCCGCGCCAACTTCGGTGTCGAAAAAGATGGTAAGTCGCTGTTGGCTGCCGATGGCTCATTCTCGAAGGGTGCTGATATTAAGACTGGCTACCCTGAGGTCGATCATGTAATGCTCAAGAAACTTGGCTGGTGGAATGAGTTGACCGAAGATGAGAAAAAAGCAGCTGAAGGTAAAAACTGGAAGACCGACCTGTCTGGTGGGATCATCCGTGTCACGATGAAGAACCATGGGTGCCATCCATTCGGTAATGCGAAAGCACGTGCCGTGGTGTGGAACTTCCCTGATCCCATTCCTATTCACCGCGAGGCGTTATACAGCACACGTCCCGATATGGTTGCGAAGTACCCAACTCATGACGACGTGAAGACCTTCTGGAGAATGCCAACACTCTTTAAGACCGTTCAAGAGAAAAATACAGCGGATAAACTCTATGAGAAGTTCCCAATCATTCTGACCTCAGGTCGTTTGGTGGAGTACGAGGGTGGAGGCGAGGAGACGCGTTCGAACCCATGGCTTGCAGAGCTACAACAAGAGAACTTTGTGGAGATTAATCCTAGCGCTGCAGCACGTCGCAGTATTAAGAACTGGGACTTTGTTTGGGTTAAATCGCCAACAGGCGCCAAGATCAAAGTACGCGCATTAGTCACTGAGCGTGTCGGACCAGATACTGCGTTCGTACCATTCCATTTCTCGGGATGGTGGGAAGGCAAGGACCTGCTCAACTTCTATCCAAAGGGAGCATATCCAGTGGTTCGTGGTGAATCGGTTAATACTGCCACGACCTATGGTTATGACCGCGTCACGATGATGCAAGAAACCAAGACCACGATCTGTCAGATCGAAAAGGCCGCTTAATTAACACCGCATAGTCAGGAGATCAAAA
>RFQL01000207.1 GCA_009924985.1 Burkholderiaceae bacterium
AGTGAGGCAAAGGTAAAGCGCAAGGCATCGGTTCCAAAGGGGGGGATACCATCCGCAAATTCTTTTTTTGTCTTTTTGGTAATACTCTCCGCTTGTTTGGGGTTCATCAGACCAGAGGTGCGCTTATGAACTAAGCTATCGAGATCAATGCCATCAATTAAATCAATCGGGTCCAAGGTATTACCTTTAGACTTGCTCATCTTTTGGCCCTCAGCATCCCGCACTAAATAAACCGTATGAAATGGAACCTTGCCGGTAAAGTGACAGGTCATCATCACCATGCGCGCAACCCAGAAAAAAATGATGTCAAAACCAGTAACCAATACCGAGGAGGGTAAAAAGTGCTCTAACTCTTTGGTTTGTTTGGGCCAACCCAATGAGCTAAATGGAACAAGTGCAGAGCTAAACCAAGTATCCAAGACATCATCATCGCGCCTTAGGGATCCTGCATATCCAGCAGTCTTTGCTTTGCTTTTTGCCTCTTCTTCTGAGCGAGCAACAAAAATCTCGCCTGCATCACCATACCAAGCTGGAATTTGATGGCCCCACCACAGCTGCCTTGAGATACACCAGTCCTGAATATTCTCAAGCCATTGGGTATAAGTATTGATCCAGTTTTCAGGGACTAGTTTGATATCACCGGAAGTAACTGCATGCAGTGCTGCGCTAGCAATCGATTGGCCGGGCTGATAACGATTGTCTGGGCTAGGTTTAGACATAGCCACGAACCATTGGTCAGTGAGCATTGGCTCAATCACCGTCTGAGTGCGATCGCCGCGAGGTACCATCAATGTATGGGGTTGAACTTTATCGAGTAGCTTGGCCGATTCAAGGTCAGCCACAATTTGTTTGCGTGCAGTAAAGCGATCAAGGCCTTGATATTGTTTTGGGGCATTCTCATTAATCTTGGCGTCGAGGGTAAGTACATCAATGAGTGGTAGTTGATGACGTTGACCCACTGCATAGTCATTAAAATCATGGGCTGGAGTAACCTTCACAACACCCGTTCCAAAACTCATGTCTACATAGGAGTCGGCAATAATCGGAATACTGCGCTCGCATAGAGGTAGGTCAACGGTTTTACCAATGAGATGACGATAGCGTTCATCATCTGGATGCACCATGACAGCAACGTCACCGAGTAAGGTCTCGGGGCGGGTGGTCGCAACAATTAATTGACCGCTACCATCGGACAGGGGATAGCAGATATGCCATAAACTCCCTTGCTCTTCGGTGCTAACAACTTCCAAATCAGATACAGCGGTGCCAAGAACAGGATCCCAATTGACTAATCTTTTGCCGCGATAGATTAGGCCTTGCTCATAGAGTGTTACAAATACCTCTACAACTGCAGCTGACATCTTTGGGTCCATCGTGAAATATTCACGGGACCAATCAATCGAGGCCCCCAAGCGCCTAATCTGACGAGTAATGGTGGAACCCGATTCTTCTTTCCATTCCCATACTTTTTTAAGGAATGACTCTCGACCTAAATCATGACGCGATATTTTTTGGGCATCGAGTTGGCGCTCAACCACAATCTGTGTAGCGATACCGGCATGATCGGTACCGGGTACCCAAAGCGTATTCTTATTTGACATACGAGCATGGCGTACCAGACCATCCATGATAGTTTGATTAAATGCATGTCCCATATGGAGCGTGCCAGTGACATTCGGTGGTGGCAGCTGAACACAGAAATCCTCCTTGCCAACCTCCAAGCTTGCCTCTGCAATTCCGCGTTTTTCCCACTCGGGACCCCAAAAAGCTTCAATTGGGGCAGGCTCATAGGACTTTGCTAGTTT
>RFQL01000208.1 GCA_009924985.1 Burkholderiaceae bacterium
TGGAGTCCGTACTTGTTTAACGTTTCAGTGATCAGTGGGTTGACGCCAAACTCCCAGTCACTGCCCATCATGTCGCCCTCATAATAATCTGCCCACAATGTGTCACCATACTTAGGGTCGAAATTATGCTCGGCGCTGATCTGAAAGTTCTCAATGTCACAGCGCTCGTATACTGGCGCGCTGATCTTTCTAAGTGCGTTAAATGCTAGTCTGTGTTTGCGTGTCATTCTGTTATCTCCTGTATCTCAAATACTTTCCAGTCACCTGTGCCGTCGAGCTCGGTGAACTCCCCACCATCGAGCTGTTGGGCACGATCCCATGCGTCCTGATCGTCCTCTGCCTCGAACTCACACTCGAGCTCGTAGCTGATGAGCGCGTATGCCTTGTACTTTTTCATACTGCCTCCTTTGTTGGGTACTCAATTTTATTAATCACATACTCCATCAGGGTGATGGCGAGCTCGCGCTTGATCTGCTCTTCCATATTGGTCGCGCTAAAGCCACCCGACCATGACGACTGATTAGAGCGCGCTATGCCCTGCAAATACCTGAGCGCACGCACTGGGTCTTCAATGTCGTTGATCGCACTGAAGAGCTCTTCGTGATAGTCGTGGTAAAAATTCTTTGCTAGCGCACGCACGCCAAATTGTAGATCTGCCATATACCTCCTTATAGATTAGAAATAACTTCTTCGAACTCGTCTTCGAGCTCTTGGATCTCGTCGTCTGTCAATCCCTCATAGCAGGGTGACAGATCCCAATCCCATCCACCCTTGCCCTCGTCGTCCATGTCGTACCAGTAAAACACCATGATCTTGGTGCCCTCGACGTCGACCTCGTATGTGTTTGATACCTTTTTAGATATCAGCACTGGAT
Source organism: Burkholderiaceae bacterium (assembly GCA_009924985.1). Taxonomy (GTDB): domain Bacteria; phylum Pseudomonadota; class Gammaproteobacteria; order Burkholderiales; family Burkholderiaceae; genus Polynucleobacter. Next base: position 875 of record RFQL01000208.1, read on the forward strand.
CTTTGATTCTCATATTACACCTCCCAAAATTGAATGCTCAGCGACTCGGATTAAATTATTGTACCTGCGGTTTACCTCAGCGCGTGAGAGCTCGCCGTCCATGGTTAAGTTCTCAGGGCTCAGCTCGTTGTCAATACGACGCGCTAGGCGCTGACGATCGCCCTCATTAGCTAGATCATACTGGCCACGATTAAAGATCGCGTTCCAGTCATTGGCCTGCTTTACATAATTTTGTAGTGCTTTCATTGTAATGCCTCCATCCATTGATTGTAATCCTTAGATAAAAATAATGCCTCCGCATCCTTACGATCGGCAAACCAGTTTGATGTGATTTTGCGTGCATAACCACCTTGCACTGCCCACACGTCGTACTTACCTGCGCCGAGCGGATCCATGCGCACCTCGAATGTGATGTCGCCGGTTGGGTTCCAAATCTTTGCGTAGCTCATATTATCTCCTGTTGATGTGATCATTATACTGGGTCAGTGGCTCATAGACTGAGCTACTCTTTATACGCAAGATCGTACGCAATCACAACAAAATCCTCGGATCCCTTGGTCAAGTATGATTTAAGTTCGTGCTCGCCGTCGCAATAAAAGAAAATGTCGTCGTCGCGCACCCCGAATGAGTCGTGATCGGGATCGTTGTCTTCGTTGTACTCACCGAATGAAAAATAGTATCCGTCGCCCTCTTCGTTAGAATCAAGCCATTGGATCACGGCATACGCGCCGATTGGTTGGTTACTTTGGGTCATATTGCCTCCTGTTATATAAACTTAAACTGCTCGGGGTCAAACGCGCCCCACTCACTGGCTTTGTGTCCGATGAGCGTGCCATTGTTGATATCGTGGTTAAACACTGCGACGCAGTCCTGATCGAGCTCGGCGCAGAGCAC
>RFQL01000209.1 GCA_009924985.1 Burkholderiaceae bacterium
CCGTAGTTCTCGTAACTACACGCCATCTCGCACTGCAAACAGCCTGTGCATTTATCCGCATTAATTAATAGTGACTTCTGCATGAAAGGGCCCCCGCACCGTAAATGATTTTTTTACATGTTTCCATCTATATTAAGGACAAGAGTTCGTATTAAGAGTTAGTGAAAACCCTTAATGAGCGTAATAATTGTTACTGCTTGCCTATCGCTGTTGCACACACATAGGCCGAGGACCAAGCCCATTGGAAATTATGGCCTCCAAGATGCCCGGTAACATCCACGCATTCGCCAATAAAGAATAAATTGGGATGCTGTTTCGACATCATAGTTTTACCATCCAAAGCCTTAGTATCCACACCACCCAGCATCACCTCGGCTTTTTTCCAACCCAATGTACCGGCAGGTTTGGCTTCCGTATGCGTGAGATAGTTTCTCAGACGCTCGCGATCCTTTTTTGAGATCTCTGCCCAATTGCGCTGACTCATATCAAATTGCTCTGCAATGAGCTTGGCAAAGCGCTGGGGCAAAAGATCTGCCAATAAAGAATCCACCGGTCGTGTATTTGCATCAGGACTTGTGAATACTGCGGCATCATCTTGTTTGCCAAGCCAATTAATATGAATCGTCTCCCCTTCCACCCAATAACTACTTGCTTGCAATACGGCTGGGCCAGAGAGTCCTTTGTGCGTCAGTAATAAATCCTCTTCAAACTGATATGTGCCATAACGCTCCCCTTTTTGTCCAGACGATATGGTCACCGGAATACTAACCCCTGACAAATCACTCATCTGCAAAAACTCACCCGCTGTAAATGAGAGGGGAACAAGTGCCGGACGAACTGGATTGACGGGGATGTCAAATTGTTTAGCGACTTTCAGTGCATAGTCACTGGCGCCGATGGCGGGAACAGGCAAACCACCCGTCGCAATCACTAAGTGTCGTGTCTGTTGTCTGCCTTGGCTTGTTACTAACTCCCAAGCATCCTGACTATGGCTGATGGTTGAGACAGTCACCGGGTTTTGTATCTGAACGCCGCCTTGCTGACATTCAGAGAACAGCATCTGAATGATGTCCTTAGCGGATTCATCACAAAATAACTGCCCTTGGTGTTTCTCATGAAATGGGATGCGATAGTGTTTAACTAAATCAATAAAGTCTTTTGAGGAATAACGCGCAAGAGAACTTTTAACAAAATGGGGATTCAGAGAAAGAAAATGGGTGGGTGCGCTGTGAAGATTCGTGAAATTACATCGTCCGCCACCGCTAATCCGAATCTTTTCACCTAAGACGCTCGCATGATCGAGAACCAGAACTTTTTTACCAAGCTGCCCTGCCGCACCGCCGCCAATCACAATAACATCCCAACTCACGCCGTTCTTTCCGTCTTAAGGGCAAGATGATTACCGCCGGTGATGTAATTATGCTCAAAGTCCATGCTGACTCGCAATGAATATAAGTGGCTGGCAATACTAATGAATATTCTCATTCCTAGTGCCAAATGCCCCACTGATCTGTCGGTGGTGACTTTTGATTCCAGTTCACGGGATAGCGCACTTGTCCTATACCCAAACGCGACCATAGATAAGTAGTCAATGCCAAGACTAAGACCCCAGCGAATACATGAGTCCAAATATCCACAAATCCTGCATGCGCAGAAATCATAATCAGAGGATTTGCGCCTGCTGGAGGATGCACAGTTTTTGTCAGGATCAATACAGCAATTGTGATTAAGACAGCAATGACCATGACCC
>RFQL01000210.1 GCA_009924985.1 Burkholderiaceae bacterium
ATTCTATCAAATATGTCATTTAAGCCAGATTCCACAGTACTGGCGCTGTTTGTAAGGGCCGAGCCACTTGCTCTCTGATCCAAGTACGTCACAAAATCATTGATTTTTTTGTATAAAACAGAACCAGTGACATCTATTCCGCCATCTGTAAATCTAGAATCAATTGAACTAAACCGCTTAATTGTGGCGTCTCCCTCAGATTGCAAGTCTCCATTAACATTTCTGGTTAAGGTCAAAACACCCGAATTATTACTAGCGCTATAAAAATTACTTGGTGGCGTTGAATTTGTATTTGTTATGTTTCCCGTTATCCCTGCGGTCGCGGAGTTAACATAAGACTGAAGCTGTTGTGAAAGTGAGTTGCCAGAAGTTGTTTCTACAGCAGTAAAAGTTATCGTTCCAATTTTTATACTATCGCCAGGATTTAGCGTTAGTGTTGATAAATTGTATTGGTTAATTGCACGTGAGCTAACAGTTCCTTGAGTAAAAGCATTAGCTATGCTTCCTCCCGTATCCAATTTTGTTGCTTTTCCCAATACGGTACTTACTGAACCTTCAACGGAGGCGGATAAAGTCAACTGCCCGGAACTGGCAATAGCGGGTCCTGTCCAACCAGTGATTGCGTTACCAAGTCCCGTATTAGCAAAGCTTCCGCTACTTCCAGGAGTGCCATTATTTAAATAATTTGCGAATTGCTCTGCCAATGAGATTCCGCTGGTATCTGCTGCGGCTGTAAAAGTTACAGTACCAATTTTTAACGTATCTCCGCTTTTTAAAATTGGGCTGTTAGATAGGTCATAAGTACTGGTTGCCTTTGATTTCAAATAATTTCCACTGATATCAGAATATTGCACACCTGATTTCACGGTTACATTTGGCTCAATTTGTACATCATTGGTGGTCTCTGGGAAAATTGCATTTCCGGTAGCATCTTTTGCGGTCATTTGTGATTTAATCGTATCCCTAATTTGCTCTGCCTGGATCTTTAAGGCCTTAAAGTTTGTGCTGTTCAAAGCCCCACTTTGAGACTGTACATAAGCCTGCTTTATCACAATTAACTCATCAATAATGGTGCTCATTTGAGACTGAGCGATAGCATGGGAGCTGGCTACATAATTTTGATTGGTTTTGTACATTTCCAGACGGTCTACATCAAAATCAAGTCGCACACCACGTGATACCGCATAGGGATTATCGGAAGCCTTGCTGTAGTTATTGCCTGTACCAATCTTTTTTTGCCATTCCATAGCATCCGTAAGACTATTGTTCATGGACTGCACGCCTGCTTCTAAGATCTGGTTTGATGAAACTCGCATAAGTTATCCGTTTCTAGTTCATGATCGCTAAGAGCGTGTTGAACATTTGATTACCAGCCTGCAGTATCTTGGTAGAGGCGCTGTATAACTGTTGGTATTTTAGTAAGTTTGCAGCTTCTTCATCTAAATTGACACCCGAAAGCTGTTCGCGCTGCTCTTTTAGGTTAGACAACACAACTTCATCTGCTTTCTTTGAATTTCTCCAAGAAGCAATCTGCACACCAACATCGGTCACTAAGTCAGCAACAACATTTCCTAATAATGTGCTTTTCTGTTCTGCACTATTTGCTTTTGCAGAAGTAATTAATGGTGTATATACCTTAGTTGTATTGTTATAACTATAATAACTTAATGGGTCACTAGGTGCTATTGCTACAAAATTTTCCGCTATTAATTTAGCACCAACAAGCGCTGAATTAGA
>RFQL01000022.1 GCA_009924985.1 Burkholderiaceae bacterium
GCTCGTATCAACGAACTTACCCCCCATTTCAAGGCAAACGCAAAAGATCATCACAGCCGTCGTGGCTTGTTGAAGATGGTCTCACGCCGCCGCCGTCTCTTGGATTACCTCAAGGGCAAAGATCTGGACCGTTATCGCGCGCTGATCGACAAACTCGGCTTACGTAAGTAATTTCGACTGTTTTTGTCAGTATTGCAATGAAGTAGGGTCTTGCCAAATGGGTAAGTCTCTACTTTGAGTGGTTCTAGATGGCCGGCTTCTAGGGATCGTGTCATTCCAATGAACTTCTTCACGAGAGGCTCATTGGAATGGCATCCCAATTGGGTTTTTCTATCAATCACTCCAGTGATATCGCGGCGCTGCTTATCCGCGTTGTATTTATTTGGAGAAAATAATGTCAATATTTAATAAAGTAGTAAAAACTTTCCAATGGGGTCAACATACTGTGACCATGGAAACTGGTGAGATTGCTCGCCAATCTAGTGGTGCTGTCTTACTCAATATGGATGACACCGTGGTTCTCGCTACCGTAGTCGGTGCGAAGACCGCTAAAGCTGGTCAAGACTTTTTCCCTTTAACGGTTGACTACATTGAGAAGACCTACTCGGCAGGTAAGATTCCTGGCGGATTTTTCCGTCGCGAAGGTCGTCCATCCGAAGGTGAGACCTTAACCTCTCGCTTAATCGATCGTCCTATTCGTCCATTATTTCCAGAGGGCTTCTATAACGAAGTTCAGGTGGTTATTCATGTAATGTCGATCAACCCAGATGTGCCCGCAGATATTCCTGCGCTCATCGCCTCATCTGCTGCATTGGCTATCTCGGGTATTCCATTTAATGGTCCAATGGGCGCTGCACGCGTTGGTTATCGTGATGGCCAATACTTGTTGAACCCAAATCGTTCGGAGCAAACCACTAGCGAGCTAGATTTGATCGTAGCTGGTACGCAAGCTGCTGTATTGATGGTTGAATCGGAAGCGCAGCAATTATCTGAGTCGGTAATGTTAGGTGCGGTTGTGTATGGTCATGAGCAAGCTCAGATCGCAATCAATGCAATTCAGGAACTAGTCCGCGAGGCTGGTAAGCCTGAATGGGATTGGAAGCCAGCAGCTAAGAATGAACCATTGATTGCTAAATTGCAAAGCATCGCTGAAGGCCCATTGCGTGAGGCATATCAAATTCGTCAGAAGCAAGCACGTTCGACCAAGATTAAAGAAGTCGTTGCCAATACGATGTCCCAATTAGCTGCCGATGGTGAGGTTGATGAAGTTGAAGTTGGCAATCTTTTATTTGAGATCGAGGCAAAGATCGTTCGTAGCCAGATTTTGAATGGTGAGCCACGGATTGATGGTCGTGATACGCGTACTGTTCGTCCCATTGAGATTCGTAATGGTGTATTGCCCCGCACTCACGGTTCTGCACTCTTTACCCGTGGCGAGACCCAAGCGCTGGTTGTGGCTACTTTGGGTACAGCTCGTGATGAACAAATTATTGATGCACTAGAGGGTGAGTATCGTGATCGCTTTATGTTCCACTACAACATGCCTCCCTTTGCAACGGGTGAGACCGGTCGTGTTGGTACACCGAAGCGTCGTGAGATTGGTCATGGTCGTCTAGCTAAGCGTGCTTTGATTCCGGTGTTACCGAGCTTAGAAGATTTTGCTTACAGTATTCGTTTGGTCTCAGAGATTACTGAGTCCAATGGTTCATCTTCGATGGCGTCGGTCTGTGGCGGATGTTTGGCGCTGATGGATGCTGGTGTTCCTGTGAAAGCGCATGTAGCTGGTGTCGCCATGGGCCTGATTTTGGACGGCAATCGTTTTGCAGTCTTGACCGATATTCTTGGTGATGAAGATCATTTAGGCGATATGGACTTTAAGGTTGCAGGAACTGCGAATGGTATTACTGCCTTACAGATGGATATCAAAGTACAGGGCATTACCAAAGAAATTATGCAAGTTGCATTAGCGCAAGCTCAAGAGGGACGTTTACACATCCTAAGCAAGATGCAAGAAGCAATGGGTTCTGTCCGCACTGAGTTATCGGAGCATGCACCCCGTATGGTGAGCTTTAAGATTCATCCGGACAAGATCCGTGAGGTAATTGGTAAAGGCGGCGCAACCATTCAGGCGCTCACCAAAGAAACCGGTTGCAGCATTGACATTAAAGATGATGGTACTGTCACCATTGCGTCGACTAGCGCTGAGGGAATGGCTGAAGCAAAATCACGTATTGAAGGTATTACAGCTGAAGCGGAAGTAGGCAAAATTTACGAAGGCCCTGTTGTTAAGCTTCTCGAGTTTGGTGCATTGGTCAATATCCTTCCGGGTAAAGACGGCCTCTTGCATATCTCCGAGATCTCGAATGAGCGCGTCAAGGACGTTAAGGATCATTTGCAAGAAGGTCAAATTGTGCGCGTTAAGTTATTAGCTGCTGACGAGCGTGGTCGTTTACGACTTTCCATGAAAGCACTTTTGGTACAAGACGGTGGTGCAGGTAATTCAGAAATGAGTACAAGCACCAACGAATCCGCCTAAACGCTGGAGATTGGTCATGCGCGTGATGGAGATTCGGGAATTCGGTGCGCCGGAGATGTTGGTCAAGGCAGAACGACCCGATCCGGTCTTGCCTGCTTCAGGCTCGGGAGAGATACTCATTCGGGTGGGGGCAGCAGGCATTAATCGACCTGATGTTTTACAACGAAAGGGTCACTATCCGGTTCCAGCAGGCGCATCAGACATTCCAGGCTTAGAAGTTGCCGGAGAAATTATTGGTGGTGATTTAGGCCATCCTGATAATGCTTTTGGACTCAAAATAGGTGATCATGTTTGTGCTTTAGTGCAAGGCGGTGGATATGCCGACCTTTGTACCGCTCCGATTGCACAATGTTTGCCGTATCCAAAAGGGTTTACCGATATCGAGGCGGCATCCCTTCCAGAAACGTTTTTCACTGTTTGGAGCAATGTCTTTCAGCGGGGTCAATTAAGTACTGGAGAAACGTTACTGGTGCAGGGCGGATCAAGCGGTATCGGAGTCACCGCCATCATGCTTGCTAAGGCAATGGGCCATCGTGTTTTTGTAACCGCTGGTAGTGACGAGAAATGTGCTGCTTGTATCAAACTTGGCGCAGATGTGGCGATTAACTATAAAACGCAAGACTTTGTGGAAGAGGTAAAGAAGGCCACGAATGGTAAGGGCGTTGATGTGATTTTGGATATGGTTACTGGTACCTATTTGCAACGAGAAATTGATTGCCTTGCAGATGACGGTCGTATTGTGGTGATTGCGATTATGGGCGGCTCTAAATCGGAGGTCAATACAGGCCAAATATTGCGCCGTCGTTTGACTGTTACAGGTTCAACACTGAGGCCTCGCCCAGTTGCATTTAAGCGCCAGATTGCTAAACAGCTTTATGAACAGGTATGGCCTCTATTGAATTCAGGCAAATTAAAACCAGTGATTTACAAAACATTTCCCCTAGAACAAGCTGCTGATGCCCATCGCCTGATGGAGTCGAGTGAGCATGTTGGGAAAATTATTCTTACTGTGTAATTGGGATTTACCATGCGCGCACTCACTGTCATTGGTAATTGGAAGATGAATGGCAGTCTTTCTACTAATCAAGCATGGTTGCAATCGGTGAGCGAAGGGATGCAATGTGGCATGCCTGCTGGACGACGTTTTGGTGTGTGCATTCCCTTTCCTTATTTACACCAGTGCGCACAGTATTTAGGAAGTAGTCAGCTACTGCTTGGTGCCCAAGATGTGTCGGCTCACGAATCTGGTGCTTATACCGGAGAGGTCAGTGCGGCAATGCTGCAAGAAATGGATGTGCGTTTTGTAATCGTTGGCCACTCAGAGCGAAGGATGCAGTTTGGTGAAGCAAATGAAACGATTGCCTTGAAAGCTGAGTCTGCTTTGGATCATGAGATTACGCCTATTATTTGTGTGGGTGAGACCGCGGATGAGCGAAATTCAGGGCGTGCCATTGAGATCGTTCGGCGTCAAGTGGCCAGTCAGGTTGGCACCTTGCAGGATCGTTTAGTTGACTGCTTAATTGCCTACGAACCAATATGGGCTATCGGTACTGGTAAAGTCGCTAGCGCGCAAATGGCGCAAGACATGCATCAGGCCATCCGCCTGCAGTTAGCAGAGTTCAATCATGATGTGGCAGCACATATTGGCATTATTTATGGTGGCAGCATTCGGGCAGATATTGCAACGGAATTATTTGCTATGCCAGATATTGATGGCGGGCTTGTGGGTGGCGCATCTTTGGATGCCCAAGAATTTTTATCAATTTGTCGAGCATAGCTTGGTCGATGAGATCACTAATTTATTAATGGAGAAATCGTATGGAGTGGCTTAAAACCTTATTTGTTGTATTGCAGGTGGTCTCTGCCTTGGCCATTATTGGTTTGGTATTAATCCAGCAGGGTAAGGGAGCGGATATGGGTGCTGCCTTTGGATCCGGATCGTCAGGAAGCGTATTTGGTGCAACGGGCTCGGCTAATTTCTTATCCCGCACTACTGCCGTATTTGCAGTGATCTTTTTTGTCAGTACCCTTGGTATTACCTGGTTGGGTAGTAAAAAGCCTGTTGAGTCAGGGGTTTTATCAAATTCTACTTTGCCGGTTGTGGCGCCAACTCAGCAAGGCACACAATCCGTTCCAGCCCCCGCAGCGGCGGGCAATACAGAGCCAGCAAAGCCAGTTGTACCAAAGTAATTCCGGGTCATTAAAAAGGGTGCAATGCAGTAGAATTGAAGGCTGTTGTAGGGGGCTTTTCCAAGATGCCGACGTGGTGAAATTGGTAGACACGCTATCTTGAGGGGGTAGTGGCTTAGGCTGTGCGAGTTCGAGTCTCGCCGTCGGCACCATAGTGGATTAGTTTATTCGGGAATTCTTGTGGTTTTTGTCATAAATCAAGTGTACAAAGAGTTAAATCGTACATAATTTTTTGTGTTTTGGAATAAAACTGACGCAGGATAGAAGTTGAACCTTTCAAATTACTTCCCAGTGCTGTTGTTCATACTTGTCGGTATCGGCGTGGGATTGGCTCCTATTTTTCTTGGCAAGACTCTCGCTCCCTCTAAACCCGATTCAGAAAAAGTTTCCCCCTACGAGTGCGGCTTTGAGGCCTTCGAAGATGCTCGTATGAAATTCGATGTGCGTTATTACCTCATCGCTATTCTCTTTATTTTGTTTGACCTAGAAACCGCATTTTTATTCCCTTGGGGTATTGCTTTAAGGGATATTGGCTGGGAAGGTTACCTTGCAATGGTGATCTTTCTTCTGGAATTCATAATTGGTTTTGTGTATATCTGGAAAAAGGGCGCCCTTGATTGGGAGTAAATGTAGATGGCACTTGAAGGCGTTCTAAAACAAGGTTTTGTTACCACCTCTGCGGATCAGTTAATTAACTGGACCAGAACAGGTTCGCTATGGCCTATGACCTTTGGCTTGGCCTGTTGCGCAGTTGAGATGATGCATGCTGGCGCATCCCGCTATGACCTTGATCGTTTTGGTGTGGTGTTTCGTCCATCACCTCGGCAGTCTGATCTCATGATTGTGGCTGGTACTTTGTGCAATAAGATGGCACCAGCTTTACGTAAGGTCTATGACCAGATGCCAGAGCCTCGTTGGGTGCTCTCGATGGGTTCGTGTGCCAATGGTGGTGGTTACTACCATTATTCCTATTCCGTGGTGCGTGGCTGTGATCGTATCGTGCCAGTCGATGTCTATGTTCCTGGTTGCCCACCCACTGCTGAAGCACTGATCTACGGCATTATTCAGTTGCAGGCGAAGATTGGCCGTACCAGTACGATTGCGCGCAAGGGATAAGATGTCAGAGCGCTTAGAACAACTTCATCAGCATTTGGATCGCGTCCTTGGTCAGCGCATAAAGAGTGCTGTGATTGCGCGCAATGAGATCACAATCGTTGTTGACTCTGCAGTTTATGCTGAGGTGGCAATACTATTGCGTGATGATCCCAGTCTCTCGTTTGAACAGTTAATTGATCTATGTGGCGTTGATTACAAAGATTATGCAGACGGGGCATGGAGTGGACCCCGCTTTGCAGTGGTTAGTCATTTACTCTCGATTAAATATAATTTGCGCTTGAGACTTAGAGTATTTGCCCCCAACGACGACTATCCTTTACTGGCTTCGATGACGCCTATTTGGAACTCAGCAAATTGGTTTGAGCGTGAGGCGTTTGATTTATTCGGCATCTTATTTGATGGACATGACGATTTACGTCGCATCTTGACCGACTATGGCTTCATTGGCCATCCCTTCCGCAAAGATTTTCCCATCTCAGGTACGGTTGAGATGCGCTATGACCCTGAACTAAAGCGTGTGGTTTATCAACCGGTGTCGATTGAGCCGCGTGAGGTTACGCCACGCGTGATTCGTGAAGAGCAATATGGTGGGTTGAACTAATGGCTGAGATTAAAAACTACACCCTTAATTTTGGTCCACAGCATCCCGCCGCGCATGGCGTCTTGCGCTTGGTACTCGAGCTGGATGGCGAAGTCATTCAACGAGCAGATCCACACATTGGTTTATTGCACCGTGCCACGGAGAAATTAGCTGAGACCAGAACCTGGATTCAAAACGTTCCTTATATGGATCGTTTGGATTATGTCTCTATGATGGTGAACGAGCATGCGTATGTGATGGCGATCGAGAAGTTACTGGATGTTGAAGTACCGATTCGGGCGCAATACATTCGGGTTATGTTTGATGAGCTCACCCGCTTACTCAACCACTTGCTTTGGGTTGGCTGTCACGGACTTGACGTTGGTGCGATGGCGATATTCTTATACGCCTTCCGTGATCGCGAAGATATCTTTGATATGTATGAAGCGGTGTCCGGCGCACGAATGCATGCTGCTTACTATCGTCCAGGCGGTGTTTATCGGGATCTTCCTGAGCAAATGCCTCAATATGCCAAGTCAGTAATTCGAAGCGAAGGATCGGTTAAGCGTTTAAATGAGAATCGCAACGGATCTTTATTGGACTTTATCGAGAATTTCAGTAATCGTTTCCCTGCCAATGTCGATGAGTACAACAATCTCTTAACCGATAACCGTATCTGGAAGCAGCGCTTAGTGGGTATTGGTGTTGTGACGCCAGAACGTGCTTTGCAAATGGGTTTTACAGGACCCATGCTACGTGGTTCAGGTATTGAGTGGGACTTACGCAAGAAGCAACCCTACGAAGTCTATGACAAGCTCGATTTTGATATCCCAGTGGGAGTGAATGGCGATAGTTACGATCGTTATTTAGTACGCATGGAAGAGATGTGTCAATCGAATCGCATTATTGCGCAGTGCGTGAAATGGCTACGCGCCAATCCAGGGCCGGTGATGAGTGATAACCATAAAGTGGCTCCCCCTAGCCGGGTTGATATGAAAACGAATATGGAAGAGCTAATCCATCACTTCAAACTCTTTACCGAGGGTATTCATGTGCCGGCTGGCGAGGCCTATGCCGCAGTGGAGCATCCAAAGGGTGAGTTTGGTATTTATTTAATGTCCGATGGTGCCAATAAACCTTATCGCTTAAAAATTAGAGCGCCTGGCTTTGCCCATCTCGCGGCGATGGATGAGATGTCGCGTGGCCACATGATTGCCGATGCAGTTACCATCATTGGCACCCAAGACATTGTGTTTGGTGAGATTGATCGATAAATGAATACAAAAAACTCACTCTTCTCTCCTAAAGCGCGTGCCGAGATGGATCGCAATATTGCCAAGTACCCACCCGAGCAAAAGCAATCAGCCGTCATGGCCTGTTTGATTGCCGCCCAAAAGGAGCATGGTTGGGTTTCCCCGGCCATCATTGCAGAGGTCGCCGATATCCTTGAGATGCCAACTATTGCGGTTGAAGAGGTGGCTACTTTTTACAATATGTATGAGACCAAGCCGATTGGCCAGTTCAAATTAGTGATTTGTACCAATTTGCCTTGCCAACTTTCACATGGCGAGGAAGCCGCTCAGTATCTCCAGAAAAAATTAGGCATCGGCTTTAATGAGACAACCCCCTGTGGCACCTTTACTCTAAAAGAAGGGGAGTGTATGGGTGCATGCGGAGATTCTCCGGTGTTACTCGTTAATAATCATCGCATGTGTAGTTTTATGAGTCACGATAAGATCGATGCTCTCCTAGACGAGCTGAAGTCTCAAGTAAAACAGGGAGTGTCAGCATGAGCAGTTTGCACAGTCGGCATATCAAGCCCTTAATTCTTGCTGGTTTAGATGGTCAGAACTGGCGCCTCAAAGATTACGAAGCGCGCGGTGGCTATCAGCAATTAAAACGGATCTTGGCTGAAAAGATTACCCCTGATGCCGTGATTGCGGAGTTAAAAGCCTCTTCATTACGAGGTCGTGGAGGCGCAGGCTTCCCAACCGGCTTGAAGTGGAGCTTCATGCCCAAGAACTACCAGGGCGCTAAATATCTGGTTTGTAATAGCGATGAGGGTGAGCCTGGCACTTTTAAAGATCGCGACATCATGCGCTACAACCCACATGCCTTGATTGAGGGCATGATTATTGGTGCCTATACCATGGGAATCACAGCCGGTTACAACTACATTCATGGTGAGATCTGGGAAGTGTATGAGCGCTTTGAAGAGGCTCTAGACGAAGCGCGTGCAGCGGGCTATCTTGGTCAAACCATTATGGGTAGCGAGTTTAGTTTTCAATTGCATGCAACTCCAGGCTTTGGCGCCTATATCTGTGGTGAAGAGACCGCCTTGCTAGAGTCGTTGGAAGGCAAAAAGGGTCAACCCCGCTTTAAGCCACCATTCCCGGCCAACTTTGGTTTATACGGAAAGCCCACAACGATTAACAATACCGAGACCTTTGCGGCTGTCCCATTTGTCTTGGCGATTGGCTCCGATGCTTATCTGAAATTAGGTAAACCGAATAATGGTGGCACTAAAATATTTTCTGTCTCTGGGGATGTCACATACCCCGGTAATTACGAGATTCCTCTCGGTACACCGTTTGCCGAATTATTAAAGCTCGCAGGTGGTGTTCGTAATGGCAAGCAATTAAAGGCAGTTATTCCTGGTGGTTCATCGGCACCCGTATTGCCCGCTAACATCATGATGGATATGACTATGGACTATGACGCGATCTCGAAGGCGGGATCGATGTTGGGTTCGGGCGCAGTGATTGTGATGGATGAGACCCGCTGTATGGTGCGCTCACTATTGCGTTTGTCGTATTTCTATCACGAAGAGTCATGTGGTCAGTGCACGCCCTGCCGTGAGGGGACCGGTTGGCTTTGGCGTATCGTGAACCGCATAGAGCATGGTCAGGGTCGACCTGAGGATTTAGATCTACTCAAAGATGTTGCAGGTAATATTCAAGGACGCACCATTTGCGCTTTAGGAGACGCTGCAGCAATGCCAGTGCAAGGAATGCTCAAGCATTACCTGGATGAGTTTGCCTATCATGTTGAGCACAAGCGTTGTCTCGTTTCTTCTTATGCGAAGGCAGCTTAAGCATGAGTACGATCAATATGATTGAGATACATGTCGACGGCAAAGCCGTTGAGGTGCCTCAGGGTTCGATGGTGATGCATGCCACAAACAAATTGGGTACCTATGTACCGCATTTCTGTTATCACAAGAAATTATCAATCGCAGCCAATTGCCGCATGTGCTTAGTTGAGGTGGAGAAGGCCCCCAAAGCATTACCAGCGTGCGCTACCCCAGTGATGCCCGGTATGAAAGTATTTACGCATTCAGCCAAAGCGGTGGAAGCCCAAAAATCAGTGATGGAGTTCTTGCTCATTAACCATCCCTTGGATTGCCCAATTTGCGATCAAGGCGGTGAGTGCCAGTTACAAGATCTGGCAGTGGGTTACGGTAAGTCCAGTTCGCGTTATAAAGAAGAGAAGCGGGTTGTTTTCCACAAGAACGTGGGCCCATTGATTTCGATGGAAGAGATGTCACGCTGTATTCATTGCACGCGCTGTGTGCGCTTCGGTCAAGAGGTGGCCGGTGTGATGGAGTTAGGCATGATTAATCGTGGTGAGCATTCGGAGATCACCACCTTTGTTGGGCAGACCCTTGACTCTGAGCTCTCGGGCAATATGATCGATATTTGTCCTGTTGGCGCCTTAACCAGCAAGCCATTCCGTTATGCAGCGCGCACCTGGGAGTTGGTGCGTAAACGCTCGCTGAGCCCCCATGATTCTTTGGGAAGTAATACGACCGTTCAGACCAAAGCCAACCGGGTGATGCGAGTGGTTGCTCTAGAGAACGAAGATATCAATGAGTGCTGGATTAGCGATCGCGATCGCTTTGCCTATGAGGGCCTCAACAGCACCGATCGTCTCACCACCCCCATGGTGAAGCAAAATGGTCAGTGGCTAGAAACCGATTGGCAATCCGCACTCGATTATGTCGTACATTCCTTGGGCGATATTCAGAAGCAGCATGGTGCAAATGCTTTAGCAGCCTTAGCCCATCCAATCTCAAGTGTGGAAGAGTTATATCTCTTGCAAAAGGTGATGCGTGGGCTTGGCTCCGGTCACGTGGAGAGCCGTTTACGCCAAGTCGATACCCGTGGTGCTGCTCAGCTTGCTTGGTTAGGAATGCCGATTGCAGAGATCAATCATCTCAAACGTGTTTTGGTGATTGGTAGTCATTTGCGCAAAGATCAGCCCTTGCTAGCTGCCCGCATTCGCACAGCGACTAAGCGTGGCTTAGAGGTTTATCGATTAGACGCTGGTGGCAATGATTGGTTAATGCCAGTCGCGGCTCATCTTCATAGCGCTCCTGCTGAGTGGGTGAAGCAGTTAACTGAAATTGCAACTGCGATTGCCAAAGCAAAATCACTGACCTTGCCTGCAGGCGCACAATCTAGCTCGGTATCAGCGCCAGCGCAACGCATCGCTGATCAATTATTGGCAGGTGCTAATTCAGAGAACCCAGAGAAACAGGCTATCTTATTGGGCGCGCTCGCAATAGCCCATCCGAATGCATCAGATTTGCATATCTTGGCTGAGTTCATTGCACACCATACAGGCGCTTGCTTAGGATTCTTGGGCGAGGGTGGCAATGCAGTTGGCGCACAAGTAGTTGGCGCTACGCAAGGTAATGACGGAAGCGTCGAGAGCCTTTTGCAAAGCAATGCACGTGCTTATGTGCTGATGAACCTTGAGCCTCTGATGGATTTACCTAACCCACAGCAAACCCGTGCAGCACTGACAAAGGCGGATACGGTGATTGCTCTCAGTGCATTTACGAGCCCTGATTTATTAAAGTTAGCCGATGTTATCTTGCCCATCACTCCATATACCGAGGCCGTGGGTACTTATATAAATATGGCAGCTCAGGTACAGACCATTCAACCTGCTGTTCGTCCCTTGGCTGACGCAAGACCTGCTTGGAAAGTATTGCGAGCAATGGGTAGTCTGTTGAACTTAGATGGATTCTTATACAACGTACCCGAGGAGGTTCTTGCAGATGCTTTAGCAAAACCCCTTGAGCATTCCTTAAGTAATTCGTTTACAGCAAACGTGCAGATTCTGAACAAGAACATCCTATCGGGGTCGATTCAGCGTCTAGCCGATCAAGCCATTTATGCAAGCGATGTAATCGTACGTCGTGCACCATCTTTGCAACTCACGCGAGACGCCAAGATGGCGAATCAAATTGGCATGGGTGAGGATTTGTTTGAGCAGTTAGGTTTAAAGGAAGGTGACTTGGTTACAGTGAGTCAAGAAGGAAAGACCCTTGAGGCGCCTGTTACCCTGCAACCTGGATTAGCAAGTGGCATAGTGCGCATCGCGGTTGGAACTTGGATGAGCACTCAGCTCGGTTCTATGTTCGGAGAAATCACTATTGCTAAAGTGGCGGTCACCGCTTAAAGATTCTCATGACAGATCTTTTGAACACCATCACAACTCAAGGCGCAGAGCTCTTTGGTCCCACATGGCCATTGGTGTGGACCTTGGTTAAGATCGTGGTGATTGTTCTGCCGATGTTTGCTGCGGTTGCATATCTCACTCTCTGGGAGCGCAAGTTAATCGGCTGGATGCATATTCGCTTAGGCCCTAATCGTGTTGGCCCCCTAGGCTTATTGCAACCAATCGCCGATGCCTTAAAGCTCTTAATGAAGGAGATTATTTCTCCGGCGCGTGCGAGTCATACCTTGTACATCATTGCACCATTGATGGTTCTTACCCCAGCATTAGCTGCTTGGGCGGTAATGCCATTTCAGGCGGAGCTTGTGCTAGCCGATGTGAATGCTGGTTTGCTCTACATCATGGCCATTACCTCGGTCGGTGTTTATGGCGTGATCTTAGCGGGCTGGGCATCTAACTCGAAGTATCCATTCCTCGGTGCGATGCGTGCCTCAGCGCAGATGATCTCCTATGAGATTGCAATGGGTTTTGCTCTAGTGTCCGTATTGATGGTTGCAGGTTCGCTTAATTTAAGCAATATCGTTCGTTCCCAAGAGGTCGGATACTTCGCTAGCATGGGACTCAATTTCCTTTCATGGAACTGGTTACCACTATTGCCCATGTTTGTGATTTATTTCATATCAGGCGTTGCTGAAACCAATCGTCATCCCTTTGACGTGGTGGAAGGGGAGTCCGAGATTGTTGCAGGCCATATGGTGGAGTACTCGGGTATGGCATTTGCGCTTTTCTTCTTGGCCGAATACGCCAATATGATTTTGATTGCTGCCTTAGCAGCAACGATGTTCTTGGGCGGTTGGTTACCCATCCTTGATCTACCGGTCTTACGCGATATCCCAGGCTTCTTCTGGCTATTTGCCAAAACCTTTTTCTTGCTCTCTTGTTTTATTTGGTTGCGTGCCACCTTGCCACGTTACCGCTATGACCAAATTATGCGTTTAGGCTGGAAAGTCTTTATCCCCTTGACAGTATTTTGGGTTCTTTTGGTTGGGGCTTGGATTTTGTCCCCATGGAATATCTGGAGCTAAGCGATGATGTTTAAACGAATCTCCCAGTTCTTAGATAGCTTGATGCTAAAAGACGTACTGACTGGCATGTCGATTACCGGCCGTTACTTATTTAAGCGGAAGATCACCGTTCAATACCCTGAAGAAAAGACTCCTTTGTCTCCTCGTTTTCGTGGGCTTCATGCATTGCGTCGCTATCCCAATGGGGAAGAGCGCTGTATTGCTTGCAAACTATGTGAAGCGGTGTGTCCTGCCTTGGCTATTTCGATTGAGTCGGATCAGCGTGAGGATGGTACGCGCAGAACAACGCGTTACGACATTGATCTGACAAAATGTATCTTCTGCGGTTTCTGTGAAGAGGCTTGCCCAGTCGACGCCATTGTTGAAACCAATATCTTTGAATATTTTGGCGATAAACGCGGCGATTTGTATTTCACCAAAGAGATGTTATTGGCCGTCGGTGATGAATATGAAAAACAAATTGCTGCAAATCGTGAGGCCGATGCACCGTATCGTTAATTAATTTATGAATTTTGATCCATCCACTCTTTTTGCTGTTTTCTTTTACGCCTTTGCTGGTTTGCTGGTCATAGCTGCATTGCGTGTGGTGACTGTACCCAACCCAGTCCATGCCGCTTTGTTTCTCGTACTCGCATTTTTTAGTGCATCGGGTATTTGGATGTTGCTCAAGGCGGAGTTCTTAAGTTTAATTCTGATCTTGGTGTATGTGGGTGCCGTGATGGTGCTGTTTTTGTTTGTGGTGATGATGCTCGATCTTGATTTAGCCCACCTACGACGAGACTTTAAAAAATACCTCCCTCTGGCAATGCTTATTGGTGTGGTCATCATCCTCGAGTTATCGATTGTCTTGATTCGAGGATTTATTGGCACCACTTCACCCGTCAATATCCTCCCCGAAGTGATCTCTGCTAACAACACTCAGGCCCTTGGCTATCTAATGTTTACCGATTACCTCTATGCCTTTGAGATCGCTGGAATCATTCTCTTGGTGGCAATTATTGCTGCGGTTGCATTGACCTTGCGTAAGCGTAAGGATGTGAAGGGACAAAACATTGCTGATCAAGTGGCAGTGAAGGCAAAAGACCGGATGCGGATTGTCTCGATGGATTCTAGTAATGAGGCCAAGCAGGATCGCAAGTCGAAATCGCCTGAGGGCAAGATTTAATCATGACCATCACACTCGCTCATTATCTTGTTCTTGGTGCCATCCTGTTTGCGATTAGCGTGGTTGGTATCTTTTTAAATCGTCGCAATGTGATTATTCTGTTGATGGCCATCGAACTCATGTTGCTCGCTGTCAATATGAACTTTGTAGCCTTCTCCCATTACTTAGGGGATATGGCAGGGCAAGTATTTGTGTTCTTCATTCTGACCGTGGCTGCGGCAGAAGCTGCGATTGGTTTAGCCATTTTGGTGGCCCTCTTCCGTAAGGTCGACACTATTAATGCTGAAGATCTGGATCACCTTAAAGGTTAAACGCATGGCATCCTCCTTAACCGTCGCTCATCTCTGCGCAATACCGCTAGCCCCCCTCGTAGGTTCGGCCATGGCTGGTTTATTGGGAACTCGATTCTTTGGAAATCGGATTGGTCAGGTAGCTGCTCAGTCCTTGACAATTTTAGGGGTCACCATTGCCCTGATCTTGTCTTGCTGGGTCTTGTTTGAAGTCAACAACGGCTACTACTTTGATGGCAGCGTGTACACCTGGATGAAGTTAGGAGAGTTTAGTTTTGATATTGGCTTTCTGATTGATCCACTCACCGCAGTGATGATGGTGGTCGTGACCTTCGTGTCCTTAATGGTCCACATTTACACCATTGGCTATATGAAAGGTGAGGAGGGCTATAACCGCTTCTTTGCCTATATCTCTTTGTTTACCTTTGCCATGTTGATGTTGGTGATGAGCAACAATATGTTGCAGCTATTCTTTGGGTGGGAGGCGGTTGGTGTAGTCTCCTATCTCTTGATCGGTTTTTATTACGACCGACCCACCGCAATATTTGCCAATATGAAGGCTTTCTTGGTGAATCGGGTTGGTGACTTTGGCTTCATTTTAGGAATCGGTTTGTTGTTGGCCGCCACCGGTTCCATGAACTACGCCGATATCTTTGCCCAAAACACCGTGTTGGCTGCACAAACAGTACCTGGAACCAATTGGAACTTAGTAACCGCAGCTTGCATTTGCTTATTCATTGGTGCGATGGGTAAATCAGCCCAGTTCCCCTTGCACGTTTGGTTGCCTGACTCAATGGAAGGCCCAACCCCCATCTCTGCCTTGATCCACGCTGCCACGATGGTGACCGCTGGTATTTTTATGGTGACCAGAATGTCACCGCTCTTTGAGTTGTCTGATGTTGCCTTGAGTTTTATCTTGGTTGTGGGTTCAATCACGGCACTTTTCATGGGCTTTCTTGGAATTGTGCAGACTGATATTAAAAGGGTGGTGGCATATTCCACACTTTCGCAGTTAGGTTATATGACCGTTGCTCTGGGTGTATCAGCGTATCCAATCGCTATATTCCATTTAATGACCCATGCATTCTTTAAGGCTTTATTGTTCTTAGGGGCGGGTAGTGTCATTATTGGCATGCATCACGAGCAAGACATGCGCAAGATGGGCGGTTTATGGAAGTTCATGCCGATTAGTTGTCTGATGATGTTATTAGGATCGTTGGCACTCATTGGCACTCCATTCTTCTCCGGTTTTTATTCTAAAGACTCCATTATTGAAGCGGTCGCGGCTAGTACTATTCCGGGTTCAGGCTTTGCTTACTTTGCAGTCATGATGAGTGTTTTTGTGACCGCTTTGTATTCCTTCCGTCTTTATTTCTATGTATTTCATGGCAAAGAGCGTTTTGGGCATGATGATCATGGCCACCATGATGCGCATGGCGATCATCACGGCCTGGCCCCCGGCGAGAAGCCGCATGAGTCACCTTGGGTAATTACCTTGCCATTGATTGCGTTGGCAATCCCATCGGTCTTCATTGGGTATTACACCATTGATCCAATGCTCTTCGGCACTTTCTTTGGAGATGCAATTTTTGTGGATGCTGCTAAGCATTCGGCGATGGCAAGTTTGGCATCTCATTTTCATGGCCCAGTTGCGATGGCCTTGCATGGCTTTATAACCCCAGTATTTTTACTGTTGGTGCTTGGCGTTCTGGTAGCTGCTGTCTGCTACTTATGGGCAACCTCATTGCCCCAGAAGATTGCGAAGACCTTTGCCCCCATTAAAACTCTCTTAGATAACAAATACTATTTAGATGATCTCAATCAGTGGGTATTTGCTAAAGGTGCTTTATTGATTGGCGGTGGTTTGTGGAAGCAGGGCGATCAACGGGTCATTGATGGTTGGCTGGTGAACGGTAGTGCCCATTTAGTAGGCAAGTTCTCCGGTGTGATTCGGCAATTGCAATCGGGTTATTTATATCACTATGCCTTTGCCATGATCATGGGCTTAGTTAGCTTGCTAGCTTGGATTTTGTATACCCATATTTATATTGCCTATTAAGCTTAAGCCCCGCTCATGATACTTTCTTACGCTATTTGGATTCCGATTGTTTTTGGTCTGATCATTTTGATCTACGGCTCAGAGCGTCCATCGGCTGGCATTCGTTACCTTGCATTATTTGGCGCTGTTTTTGGCTTCATCGCCACATTACCCCTCATTAGCAACTTTGATCTTGCTAATCCGGGGATGCAGTTTGTGGAGAAGATCAGTTGGATTCCGCGCTATGACATTAACTATTACTTGGGTGTTGATGGCATCTCCGTTTGGTTTGTGGTTTTGACCGCCTTCATTAATATTTTTGTGGTGATTGCTGCTTGGGAAGTGATTACCGAGAAGGTATCGCAGTATTACGCCGCCTTTATGATTCTGTCTGGTCTGATGATTGGGGTGTTCTCCGCACTCGACGGTTTGCTCTTCTACATCTTCTTTGAAGCCACTCTAATCCCGATGTACATCATTATTGGTGTGTGGGGAGGGCAGAACCGGATTTATGCAGCCTTTAAGTTCTTCCTCTACACCTTGCTGGGCTCATTACTCGCCTTAATTGCTCTGCTGTATTTGTATAACCTCAGCAATACCTTTGATATTTTGGCTTGGCATCATACAAAATTGGATATTGTGGAGCAGGTACTCCTCTTTATTGCTTTCTTCATGGCCTTTGCGGTCAAGGTGCCCATGTGGCCATTGCACACCTGGTTGCCGGATGTGCACGTTGAGGCACCTACAGGCGGCTCGGTGGTTTTGGCGGCCATTATGTTGAAGCTCGGTGCATATGGATTCTTACGGTTTTCTTTACCGATTACACCCGATGCTAGCCAATATTTAGCACCTTTCATCATCTTCTTGTCTTTGGTAGCAGTGATTTATGTTGGTTTAGTGGCCCTCGTTCAGCAGGATATGAAAAAACTAGTGGCGTATTCATCAATCGCCCATATGGGTTTTGTGACCCTTGGTTTTTTCATCTTCAGTCCCTTAGGAATAGAGGGCGGCATTATTCAGATGATTTCTCATGGTTTTGTATCGGGTGCGATGTTCTTAGCCATCGGCGTTCTTTATGATCGTATGCACACTCGCCAGATTGCCGATTATGGTGGTGTGGTTCATCGGATGCCGAAGTTTTCTGCCTTCATGGTACTCATGGCGATGGCTAACTGTGGCTTACCCGCAACCTCTGGATTTGTGGGGGAGTTTATGGTGATCTTGGCTGCGGTTGATTACGATTTCATGATCGGACTTTTATCAGCAACGGCCCTGATTCTGGGTGCCGCATATTCCCTTTGGATGGTTAAGCGCGTGATCTTCGGTGCTGTTGCCAATGATCATGTTGCGCAACTGGAGGACCTCAATAGTCGAGAGTTCTTTATGTTTATGGTGCTTTCGATCTGCGTGATTGGCATGGGCGTCTATCCAAAACCATTTACTGACATTATTCATCCGGCGGTTATGCAGCTCTTAGAGCATGTCGCTATTAGTAAACTCTGAGTAAAGAAATCGTATGGACTCCTTTGACCTAATCGCTATTACTCCAGAACTCGTTTTAATCACGATTGGTTGCTTACTGCTAGTGACCAGTGCCTTTGTTAAGGAAGAAAAGGCTGATGCTGAACAGGATGTCTTTCATGCTCCTAGAGCGGCATCCTATGTGTACTCGGTGGCTTGTCTTCTCTTAATCGGTTTGGGCGCTACATTCATTACACGGATTGCTGATCTACCTTACCTTGCAATGGCTGGCTTATTCCAGTCCGACCCGATTGCAAATTTGTTGAAGGTAGGGTGCTGCTTTGCCCTGCTGATCAGCCTGATTTACTCCAAGCAGTATTTGATTGATCGCGGCTTGTTTAGACCAGACTTCATCGTTCTTACTCTATTTGCTCTATTAGGCCAGCTTGTCTTAATCTCTGCTGCTAATTTACTCACCCTATACCTCGGTCTTGAGTTGATGGCACTTTCAACCTATGGATTGGTGGCAATGCGCCATTCCAGTGGCCTCTCCTCGGAAGCAGCTATTAAGTATTTTGTTTTGGGTGCATTAGCATCGGGATTCTTGCTCTACGGTATGTCGATGATCTATGGTGTAACCGGGTCACTAGATTTACTCGAGATCCTCCGGCTCTTGCTTGACCCTAGAATTAATCATTTAGTGATGGCATTTGGGCTAGTGTTCATTGTGGCTGGTTTAGCCTTCAAGTTTGGGGTGGTGCCATTTCATATGTGGGTACCCGATGTCTATCAAGGCGCCCCCACCGCAGTGACCTTATTAATTGCAGGAGCTCCAAAGCTTGCTGCGTTTGCCTTGCTCTTCCGCTTGCTCATAAATGCTTTATTGCCCTTGATATCAGACTGGCAGCCCATGCTCTTGATCTTGGCAGTCCTCTCTTTAGTACTTGGTAATGTCACAGCGATTGCGCAAACTAATCTCAAGCGGATGTTGGCCTACTCGGCCATTGCACAAATGGGTTTTGTATTACTGGGCATGTTGTCAGTCTTTGATGATCATGCTTACAGCGCTTCGATGTTCTATGCGATTACTTACGTAATGACCACTTTGGGTACCTTCGGGTTCTTAATGGTTCTCTCGCGCAAGGGGTATGACTGTGAGACCTTGGATGGCCTCAAGGGCCTCAATCGTAAGCATCCTTGGTATGCCTTTATCGGTCTGATTATGATGTTCTCATTAGCCGGTATTCCGCCAACCGTTGGTTTTGCTGCCAAACTCTCGGTCTTAGAAGCCCTAGTAGATGCTGATTTCATAGCACTGGCTGTGATTGCGGTGATTGCTTCCTTAATCGGCGCCTTTTACTATCTGCGCGTTGTCAAGGTGATGTATTTTGACGAGCCTGTTCATGAGCATGCTGTAAGCGGCTCTACTTTTGCCAAGGGTTTGCTTGGTATTAATGGCTTGATGGTTCTAATTTTAGGAATATTCCCAGCTGGACTCATGAGTCTGTGCTTGAATGCGATGCGTAGCACTCTCATTGGTTCTTAAGCGCAACTAGAACATGAGCGAGAAATCCTTCCGAGACCTCGCTCATGATGATGAGCATCTTGCTGAGAAAAAAATTTCAGGGGAGGGTGTCTATGACGGCATCTTCCTCAAAATGAAGCGCGATACCGTTGCATTACCCGATGGTCAATATGCTGTGCGTGAATATCTGGAGCACCCTGGGGCAGTTGCGATCCTAGCCATCTTGGATGATGGTCGTGTTTTATTGGAGCGTCAGTACCGTTATCCCATTGCCCAAGCAGTGATTGAGATCCCTGCTGGAAAACTCAATACTGGTGAAGATCCACTATTGTGTGCGCAACGCGAGTTGCAAGAGGAAACCGGTTACACCGCAAAGCATTGGAGTAAGATTCGTCGGATTCATCCGGTAATTTCGTATTCCACGGAGTTTATTGATATCTATTTAGCCGAAGGCTTAAGCCCAGGACCAGCTCTCTTAGACGATGAAGAGTTTTTAGATGTCTTTGCGGCCCCACTCGAAGAGCTCTTGAATTGGGTGGAAACGGGCAAGATTACAGACGTCAAGACCATCATATCGACCTATTGGCTTGAGCGCAGACGTTCTCGATCAAGCGCTTAAGTCATAAAGCATTAAAATATCAAGATCTATAAAAATACTATTCCACTCTTGAATTCAGGCTTCCAGGCCCCCATCTAATCCCATGAAAGTTTATAACTTAGCGTGTCTTCATGAACATCATTTTGAAGGCTGGTTTTCCTCTGAAGCGGATTTCTTGAGCCAGCAATCAGGAGGAAGCTTATGCTGCCCCATTTGCGATACTGCTGAGGTTCGGCGTTTACCATCTGCTCCGCATATTGGGGGTAGGGCCCTTCAAGAACAATCACAACCCGCGTCAACTGTATCGGAGCCTGCTCAAACCATTGCTTTATCCAATTCTGATCACGGCCAACTGGAGAAGCAGATCCAAGCTACATTCATGAAGGCTATGCGTGATCTCGTTAATAAATCAGAGGATGTTGGCTCATCCTTTGCAGAAGAGGCCAGAAAGATCCATTACAAGGAAACTCCCGAGCGCAGTATTCGGGGGCAGACTAGTACCGATGAGGTAAGTGCCTTGCGCGAGGAGGGGATTGATGTCCTTGCCCTCCCAAAAATTCCACTTCTTAAAAATACTTTGCAATAATTCGTATTTGATCATTCATTTACTAGGAAGGCTCGATGGAAGAGCTTAGTTTTTGGGTAGGAATTATTGCTTCTGCAGCGTTTGCAATCACAGGCGGACTAGCAATTTTAGAGCGAGGCGTTGATCTTTTTGGCGTTCTGGTCTTAGGTATTATCACTGCGATTGGCGGCGGAGCCATGCGGGATGTGATTATGGGAGTGCCGGTCTTTTGGACCGATGCGCCCATTTATATTTTGGTTGCAGCAATCGCTAGTATTTTGACCTTCTATGCAGAGTCGACACTTCACAACCTCAGATTTACAAAGCCATCCTCTATATTGACGGTCTAGGCGCTGCCTTATTTGCGATCCAGGGAGCAGACAAGGCCTGGCATTATGATTTTGGTGGTTCTGCAGCAGCAATCATCTTAGGACTAGTGACCGCAATTGGAGGAGGATTGATCCGAGATGTATTAGCTGGTCGCAAAACCTTACTAATGTCCTATGAGCTGTATGCAATCCCCGTATCGCTCGGTTGCATGCTCTACGTCTTACTCTTAAATTATTTCCCGGAATATGCAATACCAGGATCCATTACTTGCATCTTGCTAATCTTTTTCTTTCGATCAGCAGCGATCTACTGGAACCTGACAGTTCCAGCGATGTTTATCTCACGCAAGAATTAGTATCAAACCTGAATTACTTCGAGGTCGGCATAACAAACTCAGCGCCTTTTGAGATGCTCTCGGGCCAACGCTGCATAACACTCTTTTGCTTGGTATAAAAGCGCACACCCTCTTTACCATAGGCGTGGGTATCCCCAAATAGGGAACGCTTCCAACCACCAAACCCATGCCAAGCCATCGGTACCGGTATCGGAACATTAATGCCGACCATGCCAACTTGTACTCGGCGGGCAAACTCGCGAGCAATATTGCCGTCACTCGTAAAGCAGGCAACACCATTACCAAACTCATGCGCATTTACGAGCTCAAGTGCTTCACTGAAGTTTGGCACGCGCACACAGGAGAGCACGGGTCCAAAGATCTCTTCTTTGTAAATGGTCATATCAGGAGTAACGGCATCAAAAAGAGTGCCGCCTAACCAGAAACCTTGATCCAAGCCGGGAACCTTCAGCCCACGGCCGTCCACCAATAGTTTGGCGCCTCCCGCAACTCCCTTTTCAATGTAGCCTGTGATGCGATCGAGGGCTGCACGTGTGACGATGGGGCCCATTTCCGCGTCTAACTCAAGACCATTCTTTACTTTCAGTGTTTTAGTGCGCTCAATCAGTTTGGAAATGACCTTATCAGCCGCATCGCCGACCAAAACAGCGACCGAGATGGCCATGCAACGCTCGCCAGCGGAACCGTAAGCTGCGCCCACTAAGGCATCTACTGCTTTATCGATATCGGCATCGGGCATGACCACCATATGATTCTTGGCGCCACCTAAGGCCTGCACCCGTTTACCAAAATGAGCACCACGCTCATAAATGTAATTAGCAATCGGGGTAGAACCCACAAAGCTAATCGCTTTGACATCGGGATGCTCAATCAATGCATCTACAGCCTCTTTATCGCCTTGTACTACATTAAATATGCCATCTGGCAATCCGGCCTCTTTCAGGAGGCGCGCAAGCAACAATGAGGCAGAAGGATCGGTAGGGCTTGGTTTTAGAATGAAGGTGTTGCCACAGGCAATTGCCACCGGGAACATCCACATGGGAACCATCACCGGAAAGTTAAAGGGAGTGATGCCTGCTACAACACCTAAAGGTTGACGCATGACCCAGTTATCAATGTCGGTTGAAACCTGCTCGGTATAGTCGCCTTTTAAGAGCTCTGGAATAGCAGTTGCAAATTCGAGGATCTCAATGCCGCGGGTAACCTCGCCCTGAGCATCGGTAAATACTTTGCCATGCTCCGCAGTAATGATGGCAGCAAGCTCATCGCGATGACGGTTTAATAGATCCAGATATTTAAAGAGAATGCGCGCACGGCGTAGCGGTGAAGTATTGGCCCATGCAGGAAAGGCTGCTTGTGCTGCAGCGACTGCTTTACCCACGTCAGCTTTGCTCGCTAAGGCAACGCGCCGAGCCACAGAGCCTTTGGCAGGGTTGTAGACATCGGCAAAACGGGTGCCTTGGGGCAAGACAACGTGGCCCCCGATGTAATGCGCAATATCTTCTTTAATTTCAAAGGCTTGGGGAGCGTTCATGGTTTTCGAGTCTCTAAATTTTTTGTATTTGGCTGGTCGAATTAAAGCCAAATCGGGTGGATGGAATCAGTTGGTATCATTTTAATCCTTTCAACCAATTTTGGTCATTTGCGCCATGAGTCTTCTTTTCTCGGAATACCAACTCCAATCCCCACAGGGTCCGCTACGATTACCCAATCGAGTTGTTGTGGCCCCGATGTGCCAGTACTCAGCTCATGAAGGTGAGGCAAGTGATTGGCATTTAATGCATTGGGGTAATTTGCTGAATAGTGGCGCTGGACTCTTCATGATCGAAGCTACTGCAGTAAGCCCTGCAGGCCGAATTACGCCATACTGTTTGGGATTGTGGAATCAAAAAACCCAGACTGCATTAGAAGATAAATTAGTGCGTGCACGTAAATTGGCACCAAAGACCCTAATCATTATTCAGTTGGCACACGCTGGACGCAAGGCCTCAAGTGCAGCCCCGTGGCAAGGGGGTCAGATCCTACCATCTGAGAATGGTGGTTGGGAGACCCAAGCGCCATCAGCGATACCGCAGCTGGAGGGTGAGCGCAAGCCCCATGAACTCAGCACAGCAGAAATGCAAGCCATTATTCAGAACTTTGTGGAGTCGGCCCAACGAGCCAAGGCCATTGGGATTGACGGCATCGAGCTGCATGCAGCTCATGGCTACCTCTTGCATCAGTTCATATCCCCCATTGCGAATCAACGGCAGGATCAATATGGCGGCTCCTTAGAAAACCGCATACGTTTTGTACTTGAACTATTTTCAGCGGTGCGTAAAGAGTGGTGTGGGGTCTTGGGAGTTCGGCTTTCGGCATCCGATTGGCTTGAGCATGGCTGGAGTCTTCCTGACTCCGTTGAGCTCACACTCAGATTAAAGCAATTAGGCTGTGATTACATTCATGTGTCATCGGGAGGTATTTCTCCTAAACAGCAAATCAAGCTGGGGCCTAACTATCAAGTGCCATTTGCAAAAGAGATTAAACAAAAAACTGGGATGACCACGATGGCCGTTGGCTTAATTACCGAACCGCTTCAAGCAGAGGAGATCTTGCAAAATCAGGAGGCAGATTTAATTGCTTTAGCCCGAGCCTTTTTATACAAACCCCGCTGGGGCTGGGAGGCTGCGGCTGCATTACAGGGACATGTATCTGCTAGCCCACAATACTGGCGCTGCCTACCGCGTGAGGCACAGGCGGTATTTGCCGACGTCAAAATGGGACAGCGTTAAGATATTTTTATAATGAAGAACATAATTTTTTGGAGACGATTCATGCAAACACTTAAACATCAATTAATGCTGGCTTTATCAGCTCTTGCACTAGCGCTAACTGGCACCTTACACGCCCAAACCTTTCCAGATCGCCCCATTACGATCGTTGTTCCTGTTCCTCCCGGAGGATTGGTGGATGCATCGGCTCGCTTACTAACAGAACCTCTTAATCGCGTGACTGGGCAATCGATCATCATTGATAACCGCCAAGGTGCAAGCGGTAATATTGCCTACCAATACGTGGCAAAGAGTAAGCCTGATGGCTATACCTTGTTAGCCTCTTACTCGGGTTACCACGCCGCCAATCCCTTGCTGATGGATAAATTAAACTGGGATCCGTTTAAGGATTTCACACCGATTGCATTGCTAACAGTTGCTATGAATGTCATTGCAGTTCATCCATCGGTCCCAGCCAATACTCTCAAAGAGTTTATTGCCTATGTAAAAGCCAACCCAGGTAAGTTAAATTATGCCTCGCAGGGCAACGGTTCGGTATCGCATATTGGTACGGAGATCTTTGAGCAAGCTACTGGTATTAAATTGACGCATGTTCCCTACAAGGGATCAGGCCAAGCGATCCAAGATGTTTTGGCAGGTCAGGTTCAGGTTTTTATTACAACCCCACCTTCCGTGATGGGTCATGTGCAAACAGGTAGATTAAAAGCAATGGCCGTTACGGGTAAAACACGTCACCCCATGATGCCCAATGTTCCAACCGTCGCTGAAGCGGGTCTACCGGGTTTTGAACTGGAGTCTTGGGTTGCTTTGTATGCCCCCGCTGGAACACCTGCGACGATCGTGAACAAATTAACGCAGGATGTTAAAAAGGCGCTAGAGCTTCCTGAAGCCAAGCAACGAGGGGATGCAGCAGGCATTGAGGTGCGCTATCTCAATCCACAGGCTACAGACGCTTTACTGAAGAAAGAGATTGCACTAATGCAAAAAGCGATTAAATCGG
>RFQL01000211.1 GCA_009924985.1 Burkholderiaceae bacterium
CGTGCTTTCCGTATCTACGATGGTCCCAGTGAAGTACATCGTTGGAGTATGGCCAGAAAACTTTTGGATCAAAAGGCATGAGCCCTGCTGAACGCTTTCGTCTAGATGGTCAACTTGCTTTGGTCACTGGCGCCTCCAGCGGAATTGGACGTCACTGTAGTGAGCTATTAGCCAGCATGGGTGCAAAAGTGGCACTTGCTTCTAGACGCATCGATCAACTCGAGTCACTGGTCAAAATCATTGAACAAAATGGTGGTTCTGCTAAAGCCTTTGCTCTTGACGTCACTAAGGAAAAAAGCGTCAAGGCCTGCTTTGACGCCATTACTCAATGGGGCATACCCAGCATAGTCATTAATAACGCTGGTATCTCAGTCAACAAAAGCCTTCTAGAGCAAACGGAGGCAGATTGGGATCAAGTGATTGACACCAATCTCAAGGGAGTCTGGTTGGTAGCGACCGAAGCCGCACGTCGTATGGTGGCAAGTAAAACCAGCGGCTCAATTATCAATATGGCATCAATCCTAGGGGAACGCCAAATCAACGGGGTCGCCCCTTATGCGATTTCCAAGGCGGGCGTGATTCAAACTACCAAGACAATGGCATTGGAACTAGCGCGTTATCAAATCCGAGTGAATGCCATCCTGCCGGGCTATGTGGTCACTGATTTAAATCGTGACTTTTTACAAAGCGAGCTTGGAGAAAAGCTTCGTATGCGCATTCCGAGTCGGCGTTTCAGTGAGTTGAGTGATTTAGATGGCCCCATTCTGCTCTTGGCATCCGATGCTGGCAAAGCAATGTCTGGCAGCACCATCGCGGTCGATGGCGCACATCTCGTTAGTTCTTTATAGAGCATTGCGTGAGCATCCCGTTTAATACAAAAGCACTTGAGCTATATCTACAAGATTTAGCCTGGGATACCAAAGGTTTAGAAGTGAGTCCATTGGTAGGCGGTCAATCCAATCCAACATACAAAATTAGTTACGGCAATCAACATGCGGTACTGCGTAAGAAGCCAATTGGCAAGTTATTACCCTCGGCCCATGCGATTGATCGTGAATACCGCGTGATGCAAGCACTCTCAAAGACAGAGGTCCCAGTACCCAAGATGCTGTCTTACTGTGAGGACGATAGTATCGTTGGTACGCCCTTCTATTTGATGTCCTTTTTGGATGGGCGAGTATTCAATGACCAATCCTTGCCCCATCTCAGCCAAACTGATCGATATTCAATCTACCAAGAAATGAATCGAGTGATTGCTGCGATTCATCAAGTGGATTACCAAGGAATCGGTTTGGAGAGTTTTGGTAAGCCTGGAAATTATTTTGCCCGCCAGGTGGGTCGCTGGTCACGCCAAGTGCACGAAAGTACTATTCCCATTCCAGAAGCACTTATAAAACTAATCGAATGGTTGCCTCATCACATTCCCGCTGATGATGAAACAACCCTTGTGCATGGTGACTTTCGTTTAGACAATATGATCTTTGATCACCATGAAAATAAAGTGATTGGCGTACTGGATTGGGAGCTCTCAACTCTAGGCCATCCGATGGCAGATTTTTCCTATCAGTGCATGGCTTGGAGAATTCCACCAACATTATGGCGCGGTATCGGTGACTTAGATCTTATTGCGCTAGGCATTCCCTCTGAACAGGAATATATTCGTTGGTACGAAAAAAACTC
>RFQL01000212.1 GCA_009924985.1 Burkholderiaceae bacterium
AGAATCAAAGAACTGATTGGCCTCACATAGACGATTTTGCAACTGCTAGGAACACGGCTCTTGGTGCGTGTTCAAACGAGTGGTGTTTATGGGTAGATGCTGACGATGTAATGGCCGAAGATGGGGCGAGGGTTGTCGAAGAGGCTATTGACCTTGCCGTTGAGAAAGACGCTCACCTTGTAGCGTTGAGATACGATGTGCAAAATGCTGGTTTGTTGCCCCTTAGAGAAGAAATTTCCAAGAGGGGGACTTGTAGTTGGAAGAACCGAATCCACGAAATGCTTGTTACTAAAGAGCCGAACAAGACGATTGGCGTGGATAAGATTTTCAGAATCCATAAGCCTAACGGCTATAAGTCCAAAAGTGCTGAAAGGAACTTTAACATCCTAGCCGACACGCTTTCCACCGCCCCCAACGCCCTTTACTACCAAGCTCAAGAATACTTCTTATCGAATCAGATGGACAAGTGTATTGATTCTAGTCTGCGAGCCTTAACCTTTTCAGAGCTAGAAGATACGCTTCGCTACGATGTGCTTTGCAATCTTGGCCGATGTGTTCCAGACAATGAGAGGCTTTCTTATCTAGGTCAAGCAGTAGCCCTGCAACCCGATAGGCGAGAGGCTTATTTTTACATAGCGAATCATTGGGCGGGGAAAGGCAACTGGCTAAAGAGCTACGGCTCGGCAAGAGCCTGTATGACTCTGCATCGCCCAAAAGCCCATTACTGGAATCTTGTCGAGGCAATCTACAACTGGCAAGCGATGGACTTATATGAGACGGCTTCGGTGTGTGTGGGAGAAGCTGGTGAAGTAGAAAAGATCAAGAAGATGCGACCAGCCCCCAAGATCAGTATTATCCACGCCACAAAGGGGAGGCCACAAATCGCTTGGCAAAAACGCTGGCAATGGCTTTCCCTGGCTCAAAAGCCACTAGAGGTTGAATGGTTGTTTATGGTAGATCACGATGAGGCCGTTGACTACACCCCCCACCAAGCAATCCGAGTGAATCCCGGAGGCATCGTCAACGCTTGGAACGCAGGGGCAAAATTAGCCAAAGGGGATATCATCATTCAAATGAGCGATGACTGGACACCACCCCGCCATTGGGATGCCCTAATTTCGACCGCTATGGGGGATACAGCGGGAGAGAAAGTGCTGGCAGTATCTGATGGGCTACGGCAAGACAAGCTCCTCTGTATGGCTATTTTAACGCAATCTAGGCTAAAGAAGCAGGGAGGCTATATGTTCCACCCAGACTACCAAGAGAGCGATGGAATTTATGGAGACAATGAGCATACGGACAAGGCATACGAAGACCAAGTGATAGTTGAGGCTAGACACATCCAATTCAAACACGAGAATCCTATGTTTACCGGAGGCAACCCCGATGAGCTACTTAAAAACCATAACAAACCCGAACACTATCAAAAGGGGAAAGCAATCTATGAAAAACGCAAAGCAAATAATTGGATGTAGGAAAACAAAAAAGGGGGAAGATACCAAGGGGCTTGGTATGATTAAATTCGGGAAGTCTCGCCCCTGCAAAACCAAGTATGTAAAGGTTGATATCACCTATGACGAAAAAGCAGAGAAAGATTTGTATGAGTGCGGTATGATTGCGTTAAAGCACGACAAGGAAGCTGTCATTCAATATGTGATTGTTAAGGCTCTTACTGGGTAC
>RFQL01000213.1 GCA_009924985.1 Burkholderiaceae bacterium
GGCGGCATCATTTTAATGAATGATGAGGAGATGGCTAAAAAGATTAATTCAGCCGTTTTCCCCGGGATTCAAGGCGGGCCTTTAATGCATGTTATTGCAGCAAAAGGAGTGGCATTTCTTGAGGCATTACAACCCGAGTTTAAGCTTTATCAACAACAAGTACTCAAAAATGCTGACGTTCTTGCCAAGACGCTTATTGAGCGAGGCCTTCGGATTGTAAGTGGGCGCACTGAGAGCCATGTAATGCTGGTTGATCTTCGCTCCAAGGGGATTACTGGAAAAGTTGCTGAATCTGTTTTGGGTGAGGCTCACATCACTTGCAATAAGAATGGCATTCCAAAGGATCCTGAGAAGCCAATGGTTACTAGCGGTATTCGCTTAGGCTCTCCAGCTATGACCACGAGGGGTTTTAAAGAGAACGAGGCTCGACTGACTGCTACTTATATTGCAGATGTTCTTGAGAATCCGCATGATGCCGCTAACATTGCTCGCGTCCGTGAAAAAGTATCTGCATTGACCAAAGCATTCCCCGTTTACGGTGCATAAGACATTACCCAATTCTTATTTTTTATTATTATTTTATTTAGGAGACTTTGATGGCTGGACGTA
Organism: Burkholderiaceae bacterium; assembly: GCA_009924985.1. Taxonomy (GTDB): domain Bacteria; phylum Pseudomonadota; class Gammaproteobacteria; order Burkholderiales; family Burkholderiaceae; genus Polynucleobacter. The sequence continues at coordinate 610 of RFQL01000213.1, forward strand.
ATTTTGTGTTTGTACCTGGACCTACTAATGTGCCCGATCGGGTGATGCGATCGATGGTGGTGCAAATGGAAGATCATCGTTCGCCAAAATTTCCTCAGTTGCTGAAGCAAATTATTCCAGGATTAAAAAAATTATTTCGTACGGAAGCTGGAACCCCATTTATTTTTCCCTCATCTGGTACGGGATGCTGGGAAGCTGCCATTACAAATACCTTAAGCCCCGGCGATAAAGTTCTAGCTAGTAATTTTGGCCAATTTAGTTATTTATGGGTTGATATGTGCCAACGTTTTGGGCTTGATGTAACTGCTCTAGACGTTGAGTGGGGTACCGGAATACCCATCGAGCAGTATGCAGAAATATTGCGCAAAGATAGTAATCATCAAATTAAAGCAGTATTGGCCTGCCACAATGAAACAGCAACAGGTGTTGCATCAGATGTAGCGGCTGTCCGCAAGGCCTTAGATGATGCCAAACATCCTGCTTTGTTATTCGTTGATTGCGTCTCTTCCTTAGGCTCGATTGATTTTCGGTTTGATGACTGGAAAGTCGATATGGCCGTATCTGGTTCCCAAAAAGGGATGATGCTTCCACCAGGCCTTGGAGTTCTGTGTGCCAGCCCAAAGGCATTGGCACTTCATGGTCAGGCTAAATTAAAGCGCTGTTACTTTGATCTTAAGGATATGCTTGCCTCAAACCCAGCGGGATATTTTCCTTATACACCGGCAATTCCATTAATGTATGGTTTGATTGAGTCCTTGAAATTGATTGAAGAAGAGGGTCTTGATAATATTATTGCGCGTCATCACTTCTTAGCCTCCGGTGTTCGAGCAGCTGTCTTAGAAGGGTGGCAATTAAAACTATGCGCTAAAGAGCCGAAGTGGTACTCCGATACTGTTTCAGCAGTAATGGTTCCCGAGGGCTTTGATGGCGCAGATGTGATTAGTCAAGCATACAAGCGCTATAACGTCTCTCTGGGGGCGGGATTATCAAAGGTTGCAGGCAAACTATTTCGTTTAGGGCACTTAGGTGATATGAATGAAGTTCATCTAATGGCAGGAAT
>RFQL01000214.1 GCA_009924985.1 Burkholderiaceae bacterium
TTGTTTTGCACATCCAACTTGGATGGGAACAAAAGCATGGTTTTTAAAATATAAGTATGCCAAAGTGCCTAGCTAATAAATCTTCAGGTGGCTTATGTCAGAACAATGCCATTAGGGGCCGTGAATGCTGTAAGTTCCACGGGCGGTATGAGTCTGAGCGGTGCACAACACTGGAACTATCAGGGAAAAGGCTGTAGTAAGGATGATAGAGCGCGTGCTAAAGAATCAAATGCCCAAATTCTATTGCTGGAGCTGATTTTTGGATCAAATGTCATGGCTTGCTTTTCATTAAGGTTTTGATAGCATAGTAGCAGTGGAAAACTTCAAAAAAACTCTTGTAACAGCTAATGGCAAGATATCTTGTCTGCGTTGTACTGCCCTATCTAAGCGTACTCGACTTCAGTGTGGTCGTCCAGCCATGAAGGGTAGCAAAACCCACAAATGCAATTTTCATGGGGGTAAATCAACTGGACCTAGAACAGCCGAGGGTCGGCAAAGAATAAGTAAAGCGCACCTAATCCACGGGAATGAAACTGTACAAAAGCGGGCAGAGCGGCAAAGAATGGCATTATGGTTTAAGCAAGTTGAGGATGTAATGCATGTTCTGGATATGACGACTGGGGGTCGCTAGATGAGCGCTGCCCATAAGTGGTTAATCTCTTTTGTTGTAATCCTTCTTTGCCTATTCTTTGCAGTAGACACATGGATCTGCAATAAGTGGGTCTACCATGACTTTGCAGCTGGTATTGATCGACGCTTGTCGTGTTTTTGGAAGTCTCCGTAGCTAAGTCTGATGTTATGTCTGCAAACACATTTAAAGGCAATAAAGCCTATCTACCCAGCAAGCCCTGTTCCGCATGTGGCCGCGAGATGACCTGGCGCAAGTCTTGGGCCAAGAACTGGGAGAGCGTGAAGTACTGTTCTGACGCTTGTCGATCCAAAAAAGGTGCAAATACAAACCCACAATAAGCGCTTATATCGGTTTAAACCCTAATTATTTGGTTTAGTAGTCTCTAAACGATGTAAAAAGAAGGACGTGACAAGTGTTGTCTAAATAAGGAGAAAAACATGAAACATGTCGTAACGATTCTAGGAATCTCAATGGTTGGGCTATTAACAGCTTGCCATCCATCGGGCGGTGGCACTGGGCAAAAAGCGAGTGCAATTTTAGAGTCGCGTTCTGGATCAAACACCAAAGGGGAGGTTAACTTTGTGTGGCAGGGTAATGATGTCTTGGTAAGCGCTAAGGTAAGTGGCCTTAAACCAAACTCAGAGCACGGATTTCATGTTCACGAGAAAGGTGATTGCTCTGCACCCGATGCAATGAGCGCGGCAGGCCATTTCAATCCAGATGGTAAGGCACACGGACTGCCAGGCAGCACACACAGGCATGCTGGCGATATGCCTAATATCAAAGCAGATGCCAATGGCAATGCCACATACTCTGCAAAACTAACTGGCTTTACAGTAAACGCTGGACCAGCCGGTATTGTGGGTCGATCAGTGGTTGTGCATCGTGACCCCGATGACTATAAGTCACAACCGGCGGGTAATTCAGGGCCACGGATTGCATGCGGCTTGATTAAGTAATACTTTATTTGTAAAGAAGAACAAGGGGGTCGATAGACCCCCTTATTATTTTTATTAGGC
>RFQL01000215.1 GCA_009924985.1 Burkholderiaceae bacterium
AAACTTGGCGAACTACAACAAGCTCAAGGGATTTGCTAAACTGCTTTGGGAGGATTGGTCGGTGCGTAATGGTGCGGCCATCTTTAAGTTATGCTAACCATCTTCACCATCGTTCTAAATGGGATGCCCTTTATCGAGAAGCATCTAGCAGAGTTTCAGAAGTTAAAGATTCCGTGGGAGTGGAGGATTGTCGAGGGAGTGGCCGAGCCTCTTGGATGCACCCGCTGGTGCAAGCAAGTTCCAGAGAAGTATCATAAGAACTTTGTGAGCGTAGATGGAACGCACGAATATCTTGAGAGCATTAGGGGCAAGAAGAATGTTTCAGTCTATTGGCAAGCAAAGCCCTTCCCCGGCAAGCTAGCGATGATTAACGAGGCATTGAAGGGGGTGGAGAATGGCGTGGTGATGCAGATTGATTCAGATGAGATGTGGAGAGCCGACCAGCTAGAAGCAATCTTCGGGCATCTAAAGGGATGCGAGGAAGGGCGAGCGATGCAGTTCCATTGTAACTATTATGTGGGGCAGAATAAAAAAGTTGTGACTAGGGAAGGATTTGGCTCACATTGGTACGAATGGTTTAGGGCTTGGAAGTGGGGCAAGGATGTTCACTTTACCAGCCACGAACCGCCAAAACTCAATGTCCAGTCGATGATGATTCCAAGAGGAGTGACAGAAACTTGGGGGTTAACCTTTGACCACTTCGCCTACGCCATAAAGGAGCAAGCACAATTCAAGGAAGATTTCTATGGGTATAAGGGGCTAGTCGAGGGATGGGAAAGGCTACAACAAACCACTAGCCCAGTTAGGTTGAGAGATTATTTACCATTTATAACAGATAAGAGCGTTGCCGATGAGTGTTAAAACTATTAAGTATTCGCAGAGGTTGGGGGATGTGCTTCGTTGCTTGCCAGCCGCCAAACATCTAGCCGACCAAGGCCACGAAGTTTTCTTTGATTGCTTGCCTCAATATCATTCGGTCTTTGATTTAGTTAGTTATGTGAAGGCCGGAAGCAAGGGGGATATTATTGATCTTGAAGTATGGCCGAACAAATATGAGGTTTATAGAAAAAGCAAAAGAAGCTGGACTGATTTTGTGTATAGCCATCCAGAGATTAAGGATGCAGATAAGACGAACATTATTTTAGATAAGCTGGACGATAAATCAGCCGAGGGACTTCCAGAGACTTACAATCTAGTTGCCCCATTTGGGCTATCTCAAGGCCACTATCGAAACCCACTAGAGCTAATCGTGAGAGCTAGGCAAACTATGGGCAAAGACAACTTCTTCGTCCTATGCCCAGCCGACATTAAGATTCAAGGATTAAACACCTACACCGCCCCATCGGTTGAGCAAATGGCAAAGGCAATTCGAGGGGCTACGGACTTTTGGGCAATCAATAGCACCCCAATTATCCTTGCCTCGGCAACTAGGAGAGACAAACAAACTGGCTTCTTCCCGCAGAAAAATGAGTGGGAGACCGACAACATTTTCAGCTTTGAGGGTATGACTAATATGGATTGACATAGGAGGTGATTTTATGGCTGGAACAATCAGCACCTCCTACTTTGCAACGGACTTGTCCTATATGATTCAAGACCTATACCAATCCGTTACTGGGCTTGGTTCGTCCTCTGTTTCTGCTTCTGTTA
>RFQL01000216.1 GCA_009924985.1 Burkholderiaceae bacterium
TTGATGGCATTGGGCATGCGCCCCAGTTATGCCACGGATGATAATAATAAGGCGGCGTCCTCATCGGTCAAATCAGGTACACAAGCAACATCGAGCGCACTTAGTTCAGTCATCTTAGGAAATGCCATGGGGGCCGGCGGTTTTAAAATCAAGCTAGGCGCAAATCCGCAATTTACTCCCGTACCCCTTGCTCAATTACAGGATGCCAAGATTGATTCGATCGCTCCTGCCAACGAAACGATTGGGCAGGGCGGAGTCGCAGCAGCCCCAGACCTGAGTAATTGGAGTCTTTGGGCAACCCCCGTCTTTAGCGGCTTTAAGAACAATATTGTGCCCTATACCTCCAAGGGTGATGTCTCGATTGCCTTGATGGGACTTGAGTACAACCACAACGATACGATTATTACGGGTTTGTCCTACGCCTATTCCAGCGTGGATGCCACCACGACCTATAACGGCGGCAAGCTTAAAAGCGTGAGTGATACCGTATCGCCTTACGTGGTGTATGTTCTGTCTGATCGCTGGATGCTAGATGCCAGCGCTGGTTTTGGTCAGGCCAAGCCAGAGACCAATGTGAATGGCGTGACTGGCAAGACATCTAGCCAAAGTTTGTTTAGTACCGTTGGGGTTACCAATACGACTGAAATGGGAAAGTTTTTAATCCGGCCCAGAGCCTCGTATACCGTTTATAAAGACTATCTCGCGGGGTATAGAAACTCGGCTAACGCGTTTAACGACTCCTTAACGAGCTGGTTGTACCAGACCAAATTGGGTGGCACGGTCTCGTATGAGGCTAAACCATTCTCGCCGTTTGTGAGTGCGCATCAGATTTTTAACTCCTGGCGCATGACCCCCGCTAATACCCAACCCTCTGCGTATGCCTCTACCTATCAATTGCAAGTTGGTGCCAACGCGTCCAAAGGCATTTTCTATGGAACGATTGCGTATCAGCTTGAACGGTCGACTAATCAGTTTAGGATCTATGGGGGCGTTCGCTTCTAGGTCGATGGGCCCACGCGTTTTACTAGGGATTGATACCCAATCGGCTCACGCATCGACCAAAGCAGCTTTGGGGTTGATTGGTTTGATTGGCAAGTCTTAGGTTTTTAATCCTAACCCTCTATCCTTACCCACTATATAGTGCCCCAGAATTTAATGAGGCAGTGAATGTTGCAGTGAATGACGCAGTGAATGACGTAGTGAATGACCCGGCGTGGGTATGCAGCAAAGAGGGCGGTAAGGCTCAAGTGGAGCGCATTTACATCGTAAATACAGCAATTATGCACTATTTTGGTGCATATTAAATCGATTCAGACTTCAATCTAAGTCATTTACACACTTTTGTAACGCAATGGGACTGTAATTGACTAAGATGAAGAAATTCTTTTGTTTTTTAGCAAGTTAGGAATTAATTCCTTTTTGTTTAAATTAAAATACGCTACAGTGATTTCAATTAAAAGGAGCTCGTGTGTCTACCCCAGAACTATTTATTGATGGTATCGGAAACTTAGCCGTACAAGGTGCAGTAGCACGGATCGAGCTGACCGTAATTGAAAAGTTGCCCTTACAAGATGAGACTCCTCAGTTAGCAGTAGCAGAGCGCCTCGTCATGAGTGTGGA
>RFQL01000217.1 GCA_009924985.1 Burkholderiaceae bacterium
CTTCCACGTTCCTACAACATCATCTGCTGCATAATCTTTCTTTTCTTGAACGTATGGTAATGGGCGTTGAGAAAACGAGACCGAACAGCCGTAAACCAATAAGGAAGCAAGTACTACACTGATTTTCTTATTCATAAGAAAACGCTAACTATTTCGCTCTTCCGTAGCGAACTGAAAAATCGTGTTAATTCCCTATTTCCCTAACCCCATCGGCCAGAACGGGTTTTTACGGGGTTTAGTTCATCGGGCCGCCGGGATTTGAATTCCCCCGCGAAAGCGGACATCTATCCCGTCGCGGAGCGACATTTGAGAATGGGCAGGGGTAGGTCCTAGGGGGCCAACCCGGGACCCACATAAAGCCACCCTTTTAGCGTATTCTGGTCTGTTCGATAGGAAGGATTTATCTACCCACTACCCCGAAACCAATACGCTACTGGGATCGGGGACTACGGGTTTTGTTGGGGTTTGGTGGAGGACTGCAGATTACGAACGACGACGACGAAGAATCGCCCATCCGCCTAAACCAATGGCGAGAAGCGAAAGAGCGGAGGGTTCGGGCACTGCGTAGGGTATTAATATGCCTTTGGCAGTATTTTGAGTATTTTCAGGAACCAGAATATAGGCAGCTCCATATTCTAATGAGTCGAACCGGTTAAAGGGTGAATCCTTAATATATGGGTCAGCGTCTCCTGCACTCATCAAATCATCTCTTGATTGATATTTCCAAAGCACATCAAAGTATTTGTCGAAGTTAAGAACTTCATAAGGTTCAGCCCCATTATAAATGAAAGCACTGCGAACCCAGTTGCTATCTGGCCAATCTGGATAACTTGTATAGATATCATCGAGAGTGTTCATAGGGACAAAAGATATTTCAAAGTCTCTTTTTGCATCGATTTTATATACTTGATTAGGATCAAAATCCGAAAAAGGGTTTAAAGATCCATTGGGGGTATAAATATCATAACTGTTATTTGCACTATTCCATCGCGATACTGAGTTTATAAATGTATTTAAGGTTTCGATAGGGACAGTTACTGGTCCTGAAAAAGTAATAGTATTTTCGCCAGAAGTAAGGCTTAGGAATTGATTGTCAGGCAATAATATAGTCGCGGATGTTTGCTTGGTTAAGCACAACGATAACATTAGTACTCCTATGGCTTTTTTAGTCATTCAGTTAATTAAGCACCACTCAACTAATTCCGCAATATCCCGAAAAGGTCATCACTCTTCCGTAGCGAACTAAAAAATCGGGTTAATCCCCTACTTCCCTAACCCCGTCGGCCAGAACAGGTTTTTAGGCCTTTAAATTCATCGGGCCGCCGGGATATTGGCCCCCGTACACCTACCCCTGGCCCAATCCTCTCTCGCCTCCGGCTGAATGAGATTGGCACCCCTCAATTTTCCTGCGGAAAATTATCGGGCCGCCGGGATTTGAACCCGGGACCTCTTCCACCCCAAGGAAGCGCGCTACCAGACTGCGCTACGGCCCGTATGAGCTTGAAATCATATCCACTTTTCCGGCGGCCCGAAAGCTTGAACTGCCGCTATGATTTGAATTCCCCCGCGTAAGCGGACATCTATCCCGTCGCGGAGCGACATTTGAGAATGGGC
>RFQL01000218.1 GCA_009924985.1 Burkholderiaceae bacterium
AAATTGCCTCCCTATTGGTGGGTGGCTATTACTTACCAGCCAGCGAGATCGAGCGGCGTTTACAAATTTGCAGCTCTAATTTTTATGCCGATCCGGGTAAGCCCCCCAAACTAGGTAGCGCTTACACACGATTTATGCGTTGGGTGACCAGCAATGATTTAACCCCGCCACCAAGTGATGCGGCTCTTGAAGCAGCGATTAAGCAATCAACACCCCTAAATAGCCAAGAAAATGTTGCTGGCCTGATGCAGTGTGAGTGGATGTTTAGCACCAGCAAGACCCCACAAATTGATCCATTGCCAAGCCTTACCCCAGTTGGCGTCCAGCCTGCTGCCAAAACACCCATTAACACGAAGCCCCCCGTTAAAAAGACATCAAACTAGAAGCGTTTACTAACATACTTAACTTTTTCTTGTAAAAGCCGTTAATACACACATGAATATGATCTCTAGCCCTAGCCTTACCGGACTCACCCGCATTCAAACAGGAGCGAGGGTTTGGCTTTGCGTTCTTTGCAGTGTGTCTACCTTTGGCGCTTATGCAGCCGATGACAAGACCAAAGAAGCCGCCGCACCCCAAGCGCAGGTAGCTAAACCAGTTAGTACCAATGCTCCTGAGATTGCTAAACCAACAAGCCCTGTAGCGCCTACGGTAGCCAAGCCAGCTGCAGTTGCTAGCCCAAAAGCTAGCACAAACCCCGATCAGGACATGACCGATGCGCTGGTTAAGAAAATCAATAAAAGCTCGGGCGATATTGTCTTAAGAAGTAGCGATCTACCACCACCGTTCCCAGCGCCTAAAGTTGAAGTAAAGGCTGAGCTCAAGCCAGAAGTGAAGGCTGAAAAAAAGGCAGAAGTAAAACCTAAAGACCCACCTAAACCAGATGCTGTAGTTATTAAGGTTAAGGAGGAATTGATTCCTGAGACTCCTTGGACCTATGTCGATGGACCTGCTGGCCCTGAGAATTGGGTCGCTCTGAAGAAAGAAAATCAGCTGTGCGGCAAAGGGAAAATGCAATCCCCAATCAATATCAATTTTGATAATACGGTGAAGGGTAATTTAAATCCCGTAGTATTTGAATACCGACCATTCTTCTTATCCTTAATCGATAACGGCAGGACTGTTGAGGTGATCGGCGCAGAGGGTAATAACATTACTCTCAATGAGAAACAGTACCGCTTGGTTGGTTTTGACTTCCATAAGCCTAGTGAAGAAGCCTTTAATGGTGAGCGTGCTGAGATGTCGGTTCATTTAGTACACCAACATTTTGATGGTAGCAAAGTGATAGTGGCGGTAATGCTGAGCTCATCCCCCAAGTTAATGGGAGCTGCCAAAAAGTCATGGTGGGATAGCGTGCCCAATGAAAACCCCTTGTTTCAGATCATATTAAATAATGTCCCTTTAGTAAAAAATCAAGTTGCTTCGCCACGTGATGTGGCTATTAATCCCAATCAACTCCTGCCGGTGGACCGAACATACTTTACCTATATGGGTTCTCTAACCGAGCCACCTTGTACAGAGGCGGTCACCTGGATCGTCATGAAAAACCCCGTATTTGTCTCTGCCCAGCAAGTTCATAGCTTTGGCCAGATTTATAACAATAATG
>RFQL01000219.1 GCA_009924985.1 Burkholderiaceae bacterium
GTATCCAGGTGCAGTTAACATCGTGTCGCTATCGAATCCAGGTGGGATCAGTAAAAGTATCCAAGCGATAGGTTTAGGTGCGGGATTGGCAGATTACAGTGATCAATTAGCTACCTATACGAATGATGGAAGCCTTTCTACCCAAAACGCGCTAATTTACGGAGGATCTGCAGATGGTTGGCTAGATGCAGGTTCCTTCGCCCCTGTTTCCAACGTCTCTGTTGAGGGTGTGGCCCCTTTTATTGTAACCGTAACAACTCCTTCGGTATGGAAAGTTAGCGCACCATTAAACCAATAACAAAAAGGGCAAAAGCATGAATACAACTAACATGATCACAACGACTAAAACCATTGCGTTGAGCCTGGGTCTCCTCGCATATGGTTTAACTAACACCATGGCGGCGAATCTTGCGGTGGTTGGCAACGGTGCCTCCTCTGGACCGATTATTGTCACAAGCTTGGGAAGCGACATCGCCCTAGGGACCAGAGTGCGTATAGGAACCTTCAATAATGTGTCTACCCTTAACAGTACTATTGCTGACTACCGTTCACGCGCGGTTGATTATAACCAATCGCTACTCAATCTTAGTGGTAATTTTACCGATCTTGGTACCAATGTTACTAATTACGGTACTGCAAACCAAACTGGCACAGGTGTGAGCAGTTCTCAGTTTGTTTATAACACTACTGCGAACCTAACGGTGAATAGCGTTCTTGCGTCGCGCAACGTGTTTAACGGATCGATTTCTAATGTAAATTGGAGTTCATCAATTGGTTTCTCTAGTCCAGTTTACCTCTGGGTTGCTTACAATAATGAGATCGGTATTTTCAGAGATTCAGCTTGGACAACGCCAGTATCCGATTTGACTGCTCTGACTTTAAACTTGAACACGATTTCAAGCGCGCAGACTGGCAACACAGAGGTCCTTTTAGGATCTTATACTGATTACGTATCTGGGACTGATCTGCTCAGATTGGAAGGTGTTCCCGAGCCTTCCACAGGAGTGTTGATGGCGTTCGGCGCGGTTGGTTTGGTTGCCATGAGAAGGTTTCGCAAGGTCTAAAACTAGTTAGTAATCTTTTGCAAAAAGGGGCGGAACGAAGGTTCCGCCCCTTGTTTTTTGTAGTCAGGATGAATTTTTTGGTAGGGATTCGTTAACGCGCGTCCGTATGGAAGAATGGAACTTCAGGGATCGAACTAGGCGGGATAACCAATCCCGCCCTACCTGGGCTAACAAGCATGGTAGGGTCCTTTATCCTTAACGGATCGTGAAGAGTCGTTGTGCAAGGGCGGTTAGGGATAACCGCCCCTACCAGTGTTGTGTGAATCAAGCTGGGGTACTGAGGGCTGGAACTTAAGGGTTAGAGCGAGGTGGGATCATCGATCCCTCCCTACCGTAAGTTAAGACCTTGAAATATGGGTGATTAAGGGTTGAATCGGGAAGTGAGGCAGGAACGGATCCTGTTTAATGCTGGGGCGAAGGTGGAGGTAGTGACCACAAAGGGTGGTCCGATACCCAAGGAAAACCTTCTCGCCGTTTTTATCAAGGAACTCAGGGTCGATCCTAGAACCTTTCTTTCCAAGGATCT
>RFQL01000220.1 GCA_009924985.1 Burkholderiaceae bacterium
TTTTTGGCCTGCCCAGCACGATTCGAACGTGCGACCTACGCCTTAGAAGAATTCTTGGCTGCTGGAAACATCAACAAATTTAATAGCTTAGGTCAAAAAAATATCAACTGTGCAATAGGTTTTGTCGGGTAAACCGACATTTTTGGAGCGTCCTTTTAAGGGGCGCCTGTTCCTGGAAGAAATAAAATACTACTTAGCTGTCGCTGCAGCTGCCCGCGCACCCATAGCACGACGAATATAGCCGTTATACGCTTTTCCCGGATATGCTGGCATTTCTTGTAGCTTATCAAAGCCTGGAATGGTTTCCATAAACTTAACCATTCGTATACGCATTTCTTGATCGGGTAACTTACCACGCATAGCCCTAGTATTTTGGGTTTGATGATCAGGGTTACTAGTTGCTGGAATAGCACAGGTGATAGCAGGATGTGAAATGACCCACTTTAAGAAAAACTCTGCCCAATTCTTACAATCAAAATCTTTAGCAAAATCGGGAAGCGGTCTACCTTCTACCAACTTAAATAAACGTGCTTTCTCAAAAGGCATATTGACCAAAACCGCTGTTCCTTTATCCATAGCAGCAGGAAGAATACGATCTTCGGCTAAACGCATTTGAATGGAATAATGAACTTGAACAAAATCCAAATCGTTTCGCTCAACTTGCATAGCCAAGGCATTGAAGTATGGGATTTCATGATGGGTTACTCCAACATAACGTATCTTTCCTTCCCGCTTCCAATTTTTCAGAACTGGCACAATTTGATCCACATTTACCAAACTATGAACCTGCATCAAATCAATTTTTTCACGCCATAGTCTTTGCTGACTTTGTTCAAAACTCTTTTTGGCATGACTATCGTCAGCCAAAAACTCACCCGTTGACCAAATTTTGTTTGCAATAAACATTTGGTCATTAATACCCATGCCAGTTGCAAAATCCCCAACGCTGATTTCGCCAGTACCATAAAGTGGTGAGGTATCAAAAACACGCCCTCCGCCATCCCAGAAACGTTTAATTACCTCACGAATATTATTTCGTGGTGCACCAGGCAAAAGATCAAATGTTAAATATGTGCCAAGACCAATTGCGGGAAGAAGTTCTCCAGAACGCGGAATCTTGCGGGTAATAACGCCAGAGTTTGATTGAGCAATTGCTGATCCAGACGGTATCAATGCTCCCGGCAGAGCTGTGGCGGCGGCAGTCAAACCAATTGTTTTAAAAAAATCACGTCGATTAGGTTTTGTAAATTCAGTCATATGATTGATAGATTAAGAATTAGTTAATGGGAATTGGTCATTTATCTTGCATTGCTCGGAAATAATTTAGCACAATTAAGTTAAATGGTAATGTCGTTTTAAACGACATCGACTGACACAGGGATGTCTAATTGACATGTCCTTTTTAAGGACAGTTCTTGATGGGAATATCCGAGACCAATGACGCCTAACCCTGTTAAGCCACAAAAGAAAATGGCCCAACGAGTGAGCTATTGTGATTCTTGGTGGCCTGCCCAGCACGATTCGAACGTGCGACCTACGCCTTAGAAGAATTCGTGGCTG
>RFQL01000023.1 GCA_009924985.1 Burkholderiaceae bacterium
TTACAGCTCATCGCACCAAGGGTTTCAATGCTATGGGTTAGCAAAAGAGTTGTGCAACCCATCCGAGCAGACGAGAGAGCAGCTTCGGTGCCGGCATGGCCTCCGCCCACCACTATGACATCAAATTTCTTGGAATAAAGCATGGATTGCCCTCTTGTCGGGCGTTGATCATAGCATTTTTACTGTTTCACGTGAAACAGAGTCGACAATATCACTTAATTATTTTATAAATGATTGATTTAAATAGGAAAAAATGCTGTATACCCTGATTTCGCAATCAGAGCGAGCACAACCACCAAAAAGAACTTCTTAACAAAATGACTGCCATGCTGAATCGCCAGTTTCGTTCCAACTTGGCTGCCAACAATATTTGCAACCATTAAGCTTAAACCCAGAGGCCAATCAATAAAGCCAAGACTTGCAAGCATTAAGACGGTTGCAAAATTGGTAGCAACATTCACAAGTTTAGTTGCGGCGGAAGCGTGAAGAAAATCGAAATAAAAAATACGCACAAAGGCAAACAGAAAAAAGCTTCCCGTCGCTGGCCCAAAAAACCCATCGTAGAAGCCAATCACTAAGCCCATTGCAAGCGCTTTTAAAACCTCATTCTTCCCCACTTTATGCGCTGGTCGATTTTCTAAGCCAAGATTCGGGGCAAACCAGGTATAGATCAACAACACAACCAACATAAACGGCAAAGCTTTGCGCAAGGGCTCAGGGGGAAAAACGCTTAGCGCCAAAGCGCCGAGAAGGGCGCCTACAAATCCTGCAAAGATAGCCGGGCCCAAAATATTCCAAGGTAAGCGTGCGTGTTTTAAGTAACGCCGTGCTGCATTAATGGTTCCGCCAATTGAGGAGACCTTGTTGGCACTTAATAGTGTCGCAGGGTGCGCATCTGGGTATGCTGAAAATAGTGCCGGCACCTGAATTAGTCCGCCGCCGCCTGCAATCGCATCTACCAAGCCCGATGCAAAAGCGGCAAGCAAAAGCAATGCCCACAAATAGGATGAAAGATCGACTAGCGTTTCCACAAAAATTTACGTTGACTCTTGTATTCTTTTGCTCGAATTATTTAAAGAGAATTACGAACAGCCAAAAACTTTGCAAGAGCCTCCTTGCAGGTTTCATCCAAAATATCAATCGGAATTCGTTGAGACCCCTGAACAATCATGAGGGCGTAAGGTTTGGCAAGCGCAGCTGCTTCTTTTGACAATACCAATTCTTCTCCCCGTGCTGGGGATTGTGAGCGCCAATAATTAATCGCGGCTTCTAATTCTTGAATAGTAATAAACAACATGCCGTCTCAAGGTATTAACCAAGATCCAGCATCGTGCCACGGCATTTTTTGCTACCGCAGAAACAGGCGTAATCTCTTTTTTCTTTTTTGCTTAACTTGCCATCAAGATTTAGAGAGTAGTCATAAAAAAGTTCTTCGCCGGGCAAAAGCTTTCGGCGAGCAAAAATAAAAACTCGGCTCTCGCCACTCACTTGAATCTCATCCGCCTCGCAGTTCGGTTTACAGGAGTGATTTATCCAGCGCGCCGCATTGCCGCCCACATTTGCATCAATAACCCTGCCATCCTCTAACGAAAAATAAAAGGTGTGATTTGGTTGTTCAGGATCATGCGGATGCCGACGTAAGGCTTCTTTCCAGCTAATGCGTTCACCAATATACTCAATTACGGCCGAACCCTTTGGGATATCTTTTTTTACAAAAACACCGCGGCCATGAATATCAGAATTTTTGACGGCAATATGGCTCTTTGCCACCACCTTAGGGGCTGTACGTTTTTTCATGACTTAAATATCTAAATTGCGAGCAATAAGCGCGTTTTTCTCAATAAATGCTCTACGGGGATCAACCTCATCGCCCATAAGGGTGGTAAACACTTGGTCCGCCATAATCGCATCTTCAATCTGAACGCGCAACAAGCGGCGCGTAGTTGTATCCATCGTTGTTTCCCAAAGCTGCTGAGGGTTCATTTCACCCAAGCCCTTGTAGCGCTGCCGACTAATTGAGCGATCGGCCTCTGCAAGAAGCCACTCAAAGGCCCCACGAAAATCTTGCACAACATGCTCTTTGTTTGATTTTTCTGGGTCACCACGCCGCACGCGACTCCCAGCCAAAACTCGGCCTGAAAGGGCTGTTGCGGCTGTTACCAAGCTTTGGTAGTCATCGCTAGCAACAAAATCTGAACTTAGGGCAGAAAGCTTTAGGTTCCCATGAATACGTCTGGCAAGCAACAGGCGGTAGCGATCCGTGCGCTCTTCTTTTTGGACTGTGATTTCAGGGGTCACGGAGAGGGGGGCCTGATTTTCTAAGAATGCCCTTCTAAGTCGCTCCGCAGACTCGCTCGCGGAATCCTCTGTATCAAAATTAAGGCTGACCCCGTCAGCTACTGCACGTAGGGCATCTTCATCCATGGTGCGCGCAAGCCGATCAACTACAGCCTGAATCGTTTGATAGTTTTTTGCTAAGTCCTCAAGGGCTGGGCCAGAAATTTTTTCTCCGGAAGGGGTTTCAATCGACGCCTGTTCAAGGGCAATCTTAAACAAGAGCTGATTTAATTCAACGTCGTCTTTAATGTATTGCTCGCTTTTGCCGTGTTTTACTTTATAAAGCGGCGGTTGGGCAATATAAATATGACCGCGCTCGATAAGTTCTGGCATTTGCCGATAAAAGAACGTAAGCAATAGCGTACGGATATGACTACCATCAACATCAGCATCGGTCATGATAATAATGCGGTGATAGCGAAGCTTGTCGGCTTTGTATTCTTCAACCCCGATACCGGTGCCAAGAACAGTAATTAGAGTGACCACCTCTTGACTACTCAACATCTTATCAAAGCGGGCCTTTTCCACATTCAAGATTTTTCCCTTGAGGGGCAAAATTGCTTGGAATTTGCGATCCCGGCCTTGCTTTGCTGAGCCGCCCGCAGAGTCTCCCTCGACAATAAATAATTCGGATTTAGCGGGGTCCTTTTCTTGACAGTCTGCCAACTTTCCTGGCAACCCAATTCCATCAAGGGCGCCTTTACGACGCGTCATTTCGCGCGCTTTTCTGGCTGCCTCCCGTGCTCTTGCCGCATCCACAATCTTGCCACACAAAATTTTTGCATCCTGTGGCTTTTCAGCAAGATATTCGGTTAGGGCCTGAGCAACTACATCCTCAACGGGGCCACGAACTTCACTAGAAACTAATTTATCTTTTGTTTGACTCGAAAATTTCGGCTCAGGTACCTTTGCCGACAAAATGCAGGTGAGGCCTTCACGCATATCGTCGCCCGATATTTCCACCTTTGCCTTTTTGGCAACCTCATTCTCATCAATGTATTTGTTAATAACGCGGGTCATCGCCGCACGCAAACCCGTTAGGTGGGTACCGCCATCGCGCTGTGGAATATTATTGGTAAAACATAAAACTTGTTCGTTGTACCCATCGTTCCACTGCATCGCCACCTCGACTGTAATCGTTCCGCCCAAGTCTGATGGTCGATCTGCAACGGCATAAAAGATATTGGGATGTAAAACTGTTTTATTTTGATTAATGTACTCAACAAAACCCTTAACGCCACCGGAAAACGCAAAGTCTTCTTCTTGCCCACTACGCTGATCTACCAAGCGAATGTGAACGCCGTTATTTAAAAAAGAAAGTTCGCGGATGCGCTTTACTAAGATCTCATAGTGATACTCAATATTTCCAAAGATTTCTTCATCTGCTAAAAAATGGACCTCGGTCCCACGGAGATCGGTGTCTCCAGTTACCGAGATTGGCGATACCTCAACCCCATTCTCTTTTTGGATATTTCTATTTTGTACAACCCCGCGACCAAACTCCATATAATGTGTTTTACCACCACGACGAATGGTGAGTCGCAGCCACTTAGATAGCGCATTTACACAACTAACCCCGACTCCATGAAGACCGCCGGACACCTTATATGAGTTTTGATCGAACTTGCCGCCTGCGTGTAACTCTGTCATCACAATCTCGGCGGCGCTGCGCTTAGGTTCGTGCTTGTCGTCGTACTTAATGCCGGTTGGTACGCCACGACCATTATCAATAACAGATATAGAGTTATCGGTATGTATAACCACAGATATTTCAGTGCAATGACCTGCAAGCGCTTCATCAATTGAATTATCTAATACCTCGAAAACTAAATGGTGGAGGCCTGTTCCGTCCGAGGTATCGCCAATATACATGCCGGGGCGCTTTCTTACAGCCTCTAGACCCTCTAATATTTGAATCGAAGCGGCACCATACTGCTCAACTACTTTGTTTTCTTCAGACATATCTTTTTATAACTTACTTTCTTTTTTGAGTCTAAATGCGCATTGGCATAACGACATACTTAAATGACTCTGAGTTTGGGAGTGTAATAACGGCGCTACTGTTGGCATCACCCAAGCTAATTTGAACATCACTGTTTTTTATGTTAGCCAAAACATCCAATAAATAGGTCACATTAAATCCAATTTCCACCACCTCTCCGCCGTACTGAGTTTCAATCTCTTCTTGCGCTTCTTCTTGCTCAGCATTGGTTGATTGAATGGTTATTTTGTTGTTTGAAAGAGAGAACCGCACCCCTTTAAATTTCTCGGTTGTCAAGATGGCAGCTCTTTGTAGGGCAGACTGCAGTAGATCGCGTCCAACAACTAGTGTATTTTTGTGACCCTTCGGAATTACACGCTGATAATCCGGAAATTTTCCCTCAACTAGTTTGGAGATTAACTCAATATCCCCAAAACTTAATTTAATCTGATTACCGCTAAGGCTAAGCTCTAGTGGTTCATCACCATCGCTCAGAAGATGCTGACACTCCAAAATAGTTTTACGGGGAATAATAATTTCTTGTTTCTGGCCGCTGCCCGTGGGGGCGTTCTCTAGTGTTGTTTGGCTAAATGCTAGACGATGGCCATCAGTAGCAACTGCAATAAGGTCTTTTCCCTCCAACACCAAAAGCATTCCATTTAAATAATAGCGAATGTCTTGCTGTGCCATTGCAAAATAGACCTGGCTTATGAGTTGTTTAAATGCCTTTTGGCTCATCTTCCACGAGGCGATTTGTTCACCGCTAGTTTGCATAATAGGGAACTCCGTGGCAGACAAGGTCTGTAAAGAAAATCGGCTTTTGCCGCTTTGCACAACCATGCGATTATCTTTCAAGCTCAAACTAACAGGCCCCTCTGGAAGAGCACGCAAAATATCTAAAATCTTGCGGGCGCCCACAGTAGTTGTTACCTCATCATCCCCAACACCAAATACCGCTTTTGTTGTTATTTGAATTTCAATGTCCGTAGAAACGAACGAAACTGTATTCGCAGATTTGCGAAATAAAAGATTGGCTAAAATTGCAAGGGTATGGCGTCGTTCAACAATACCGCTAACAACTTGTAGCGGTTTTAATAACTCATCCCGAGTAGCATTAACTAATTGCATTGTTTTTTATTCCTGTATATATATCAAAATAGTAATAGTAGTAAGGGTTTAGTTCTCTGTTAATAACCTAAATTTTATAGCGAAATCAGGGTGTTCCAAGAAAACTTTCTTGTGGATAAGTCTGGTAATGCGTGTGGACAAATTGTGTAGGCATCCCACATAAAAACACCACCACCACTTATCCACAAAATAACTCACAACTTAAACACATGGTTATCCAAGCCTTTGTCCACAGACTTGTCCACATTAATTTTTTAGGGACTGCTCTAGCACATGAAGCTCATGATTAAGATGCGAGTCGTGTTGCCGCTCCTCGGCGATCTTGCGAACCGCATGTAAAACAGTTGTATGGTCACGCCCGCCAAAAAGCTCCCCGATTTCGGGAAGACTTTTTTGGGTAAGCTCCTTGGCAATAAACATGGCAATTTGTCGTGGCCGGGCAATATTAGCGGGCCTCTTTTTAGAGTACATGTCTGCGACTTTTATATTGTAAAAATCAGCCACAGTGCGCTGAATACTATCAACCGAGATTTGTCGATTTTGGATAGAAAGCAGGTCCTTAAGGGCGTTGCGGGCTACCTCGATGTTGACCTCTTTACCATGAAACCTAACATATGCCAATATCTTTCGAAGCGCTCCCTCGAGTTCGCGGATATTAGATCGGAGATGCTTTGCTACAAAAAAAGCAACATCCTCACTCATGGGCACACCCTCAGCAGCAGCCTTCTTCATAAGAATCGCTACCCGCATTTCAAGCTCAGGCGGTTCAATGGCCACTGTAAGACCGGAATCAAATCGTGAAATCAAACGCTCGTCGATGCCCTCCATCTCTTTTGGATAGGTGTCACTAGTAATAATGACCTGCGCGCCATTGTTAATCAGCGCCTCAAAGGCATAAAAAAACTCTTCCTGGGTTCGTGATTTACCCCCAAAGAACTGAATATCGTCGATTAACAAAAGATCGAGGGAGTGGTAGTAGCGCTTAAAGCGGTCAAAAGCCTTTTGTTGATAAGCGCGGACCACATCAGAGACGTACTGTTCTGCATGGATGTAGCGAATTTTTGCAGCTGGCTTTTCTTTTAAAAGGTGGTTACCAATGGCATGAATAAGATGGGTTTTTCCTAGCCCAACACCCCCATATAAAAACATTGGGTTGTAAGAGGCTCCAGGATTATGAGCCACCTGAATGGATGCCGCGCGGGCAAGCTGATTTGCTTTGCCGGTAACAAAACTCTCAAATGTAAGGGCCGGATTAAGCTTCGCCTGTTCGCGCTCTGCGGGGTTGCGAACGTCATCAATGGCATCAAAACCGGGGGTGGGCGCCTCGGCTGCCTGCTCGTCAATCACCACATGAGGGGGGGTGCGCTCAACATCTTGGCCGATCAAACGCCCGGGGGCGGGGCCGCCACGATTTGCATCCGCACCCAGGGTGAACTGCAGGTTAACGGGGTAGCCAAAATAATCAGCCGCAATTTCATGAAGTCGTGAGGAAAATGTGCGCCTAATCCAATCTAATTTAAATGGGTTGGGGGCCCCGATTAAAAGTAGTCGCTCACTCTCTTCGTAGCCCCTAATTTTAAGGGGTTGTATCCATGTTTTAAACTGCTGCGGCGAAAGCTCTTTTGCCAGCGTTTGTAGTGCCAAATCCCAAAATCCAAGGGGATTGAGTTGGGCCAGTAAGGGGGGGATTTCGGGTTTGCTCATAGATTTACTTAGAACTTGATTGTAGCGATTCATAAAAGTTATCCACAAGAAAGCCAAGGGTGGATAACATGTGGATAACTTGTGTAAAAACCATAAAAAACATTTAAAAACAGATGGATATCTAAAATTCGGTGCCCAGAAATATAAAAATTAGGCAAAACCCTTGTATTAAGTTGACGCTACGCAAACAAATAGAGAAAATAGAGGGTTTTCTTAGGACAAATCATGAAAAGAACATATCAACCCTCCGTAACACGCCGCAAAAGAACCCACGGTTTTCGCATCAGAATGAAAACTAAAGGCGGCCGCGCCGTGCTAAATGCCCGTCGCTCAAAGGGACGCAAGCGCCTAGCTGTTTAAGAGCGTTGAAATCTAGCAGAATCGCAGAGCTGTTAAAAACACGGCCCGCAACGAATGGTTGTTGGGCGTTGTATTTAGAGGCCTCCATAAACCAGCAGCAACCCGAACTTGGGCTGGCTATTGCAAAAAAGCTGGCAAAGCGAGCTGTAGACCGAAATAAGTTAAAGAGGCTTAGTAGGGAGCTTATTAAATCACCCGCATTTGGCAGCAAGAGAGATTGCGTAGTTAAGCTACGTCAGGCTATTGGAAAAAACACGCAGGGAAAACTGCGCAAACACGAGCAGAATACGCTAAGGGAAAGATTGATGGAGTTAGTCCATGCCGCCAATTAATAAGGCCCTAAGCCATTTGGTGCGCGGCTATCAGCTTACACTTTCCCCCTTTTTTGGGACCCAGTGCAGGTTTGTACCAAGCTGTTCTGAATATGCCTGCCAGTGTCTTAAAGTGCATGGGCCAGTCAAAAGTCTCGTTAAAATCTGTTGGCGCATTTTACGCTGCAACCCCTGGTCAGCCGGCGGCTACGACCCGGCCGCTAAAGAGACTACCGAAAAATCATTTATTACCAAGACAAGCAATTAAAAATGGATATCAAGCGAACACTACTTTGGGCAGTATTAACGATTTCGGGCTTGATGCTCTATAACAACTGGCTCCTTTACGATGGTCGGCAGGCTCTTTTTGGACCAACCCCACTCACGCCAAACGTTTCTAAACCACCAGAGCCAAAAGAAACTCCATCGGGAACTCCGGCCGTGGCAAACCCGGCAACCCCACAAGCCTCTGCCGCTCCACCAAGCGCAGCCGACCTGCCTAAGCAAGCAAACCTTCCAAAACCAGAACAGGGCCCATCCATTAGTGTTACAAATTTAACAACGGGCGAGAAACATAGCATCAAAAATGAGGTGCTGGAGCTAGAAATAAGCGCAACGGGAGCGAGCGTAATAAACGCTAAATTACTCAAGCAATTGGGGGTAGACAAAAAGCCTATTACCCTTTTGCAGATCACACCGCAAAACCAATACTTTGTTCGCTCGGGCCTAATATCGGCCACCAGCAATGATCTACCAAATCACACAGCCACCTTTGTTCTGAGCAAAAGCGGGCGTGTCGACAATAAAAATTTTATAAGTTTTATAAGCGAAAAGGGTGGCGTACGTCTTGAGAAAACCTTCTTTTTGAGCGATGGCAGTTATGTGGTTGAGGTAGAGCATCGTGTTACACAAATAGGAGCACAAGGTGCTGCGAATCTACTTGTTCTCTACAGCGAGTTAGTGCGCGATGGAACCGCTGTAAGCGATAGCGAGTTCTACAGCACATTTACAGGGCCTGCTTTATACACCGATAAAGAAAAGTTTACAAAAATAGATTTTTCAGACATTGAAAAAAATAAAGTGACCATGCCAAGGCAAATTCCCGCTGGAGAACCCGGCTGGATTGCCATGGTTCAACATTACTTTGCGAGCGCTTGGTTGCCAAGCGATAAAACGGTGAGGGATGTCTATGTGGGAAAGGTTGAACAAAACTTATATCGCATTGGCCTACAAACCCCACTTGCCCCCTTGGCTGCCGGCGCAAGTCACATTGAAAAAACGCGTCTGTTCATTGGGCCACAGGAAGAAACTCTTTTAGAAAAAATTGCCCCGGGCTTTGACTTAATCAAGGACTATGGTTATCTGACGGTCATTGCAAAACCCATTTTTTGGCTACTGGAGCAAATCCACTCTTACGTTGCTAACTGGGGTTGGGCAATTGTTATCTTGACACTCTTAATCAAGCTTTTATTTTTCCCGTTGTCGGCCGCAAGTTATAAGTCAATGGCCCGCATGAAAGAAGTACAGCCGCGCCTCATGACCTTGCGTGAGCAACTAAAAGGCGACCCACAAAAACTTAATCGTGCCATGATGGATTTATACAAACAAGAAAAGATAAATCCATTGGGCGGGTGTTTGCCCGTTGTTGTTCAGATCCCAGTCTTCATTGCACTTTATTGGGTACTTTTATCGTCCGTAGAAATGCGCAACGCCCCTTGGATTTTGTGGATCAATGACCTTTCGGTGCCTGACCCCTACTATATATTGCCAGTGATCATGGCCGTATCGATGTACGTGCAGGTTAAGTTAAATCCAACCCCGCCGGACCCGCTTCAAGCAAAGATCATGATGTGGATGCCAATCGTATTTTCGGTTATGTTCTTCTTCTTTCCGGCAGGATTGGTGCTCTATTGGGTTGTTAATAATATTTTATCAATCGCGCAGCAGTGGCAAATCAACCAAATGTTTGCAAAGCGAAGCGCTAATAAATAATTGTTTCCGATGGGGATCGTATGAGAAACCATCCCATCGCAGCCATTGCTACCCCACCGGGGTCCGGCGGGGTTGGCATTATTCGGGTATCGGGGCGGAACCTCGTTGGCTTGGCAGAGCTTCTGTTGGCCAAACCCCCCAAACTGCGCTTTGCCCACCATTTATATTTAAATGATTCACACGGCAATCGCTTAGATGAGGTATTGCTGATTTATTTTAAGGGACCGGCCTCCTTCACCGGGGAGGATGTTCTAGAGTTGCATTGCCATGGCGGAGCATTTTTGACGCAGATGATTTTGAACAGAGTGATTGAGCTAGGGCGCGATTGGGGCATTGTGCAGGCGGAGGCCGGTGAGTTTTCTCTTAGGGCCTACCTTAACGGCAAAATTGATCTTGCTCAGGCTGAAGCCATACCCGATCTTATCAATGCGCAAAGTGATGCCGCTATAAAGGGTGCAGCGCGCTCATTACAAGGACGGTTTTCGCAGAGAATTAACCAGCTGATCACGGAGATTACTCAGTTACGCATATTGGTTGAGTCCACCTTAGACTTTCCAGAAGAGGAGATTGAGTTCCTCGAGAGCTCCAAAGCAAATGAACTGCTTGCCGAGCTTTTGATAAAGCTTCAAGAGCTGGTTGAAGAAACACGGCAAGGAAAAATCCTGCGCGATGGAATTCAGCTTGCGCTGGTTGGTTCACCTAATGTTGGCAAAAGCTCACTATTAAATTATTTTGTGGGCGAAGAGCGTGCGATTGTTACCCCGGTAGCCGGAACTACCCGTGATCGAATTCAAGAGCGTATTTCCTTACAAGGAATGCCCATTCACCTAATAGACACCGCGGGCCTCAGAACATCTACTGATTTAGTTGAGCGGCTTGGAATTGCAAAAACATGGGATGCTATTCAAGATGCAGACACAATTATTTTTATGCGCGACCTTTCTCAAGCACAGAGCTTCGAGGAGGGCTTGCTTGCAGCACAAGTAACGAAGCGCGCCAGTAAAAAAGCACACATTATTAATGTCTTTAATAAATTAGATTTGCTTGCTACAGAAAACCATTCGGCCCACCCTCTTCATGATGAAAGCGCTATTTATATTTCAGTAAAAACAGGCGCAGGAATGGATCGCCTAAGGAAAAAAATTCTCGAAGGGGCGGGCTGGAACAGTAACGAGGCGGCTGGTATTTTTACAGCCCGCGAGCGCCACTTAAGCGCTATTGCGCTTGCAAAAGAATGTTTACTCAGAGCTCAGGCGCATGGTACAAATGGGAATCTCGCTCTAGACTTGTTTGCAGAAGAGCTACGCTATGCACAAGATGCGCTCGGCCAAATAACAGGAAAACTGTTGCCGGATGAGTTGCTTGGAAAAATCTTTAGTGAGTTTTGCATTGGTAAATAAGCCGCCGAATCAATATGACATAAATGTTAAAATTCATTTAATGAGATAGCATATTAAAAATAATACTGTTAACAAATAAGGGTTTCTATTTGAGGGCGTCATGAACAAACCAGCGAGTCGAAGCTATGTTAAAAATCCAAAGTTAATTCAATGGGTGCAAAAAGTGTCTTGCTTGCTCAGCCCCCTCAAGTGCATTGGTGTGATGGATCGGCCGCTCTCTGGGTCACGCCGACCTCAATTGGAACGGCTTAAGTTTGTCGGCTGAGCATTTTCATAAACCAATTCCAGTGCAGGCGGATGATTGGAAGATGGAGTTTGATTTACATCAAGAGCTTTTTGACAAATTGGCACATCACTTACCAATAGAGTTAGTCGAGACGCGCGCTAAATTACATGAGCGTTTTGGAGCATAAGTTTTTTGCCCAAAGAACATATTGATGTTCTGATTGTGGGTGCCGGCATTGCCGGCGCTACCTTGGCTAGGCAGTATTGTCGGTTAGGCCTTGCGACAGGTTTAATAGATGCGCAAGCTGGTCCTGGAAGACTCACTTCGGCGCATGCAGGGGCGATTACCCACCCCCCAGTAGGGCGCACTGCCAGCAAACTTCATACCATAGCCTTGGGTGCATTTCATCTAGTTGTAGAGGATTGGCAAGATCGCTGGCAGGAGCGAGGAGTTTTTTTACAGAGCAAGCCAAATGCATCCTTTGATCAAGTAGCGCTCTCTGAAAAATTACAGCGATTAGGGATTGGTCCTGAAATGGGCCAGTTAATTTCTTCGCGGACAGCGCAGGATTGTTTTGGAATTAAGCGCTCGGGTGTTTGGTTTCCGAGCGCCGGCTCAGTCAATCTGGGGCGGCTGTGTGAGGATCTGGTGCAACAAAGTCCTGGGTTGCGTACGATATGGGAAAGGACCGTAACGCGTATACAAAAAGAAAACGGTATCTGGCTCGCGTTCGACCAAAAAGGAGATTTATTAGAACGGGCACATACAGTTATTTTGGCAAATGCATTTGGAGCTCAAGATCTACTAAGTCCGTTTGGCACCCATCTTTTTTTAAAGCCAGTACGGGGCCAACTGAGTATTTTTGGTTTAGCAAAAAACTCTAAACTGATTCATCAATTACCAAAAACAATTATCTCAGGTGAAGGCTATTGCTTGCCGCCTCGGTATGACACCCAGCAACAGTGCTATCGCTGGTTAGTAGGCTCAACCTACGATGAGCAAGACGATTATCTAGAGCCCAGAGCGATTAGTGACCACCATAACCTACAGTTAGCAAAAGGAATATTGGCCCCAACGGAATTGAAGATCGATGAGCTTCATCCCATTGACCAATTTGTGGGCTTGCGTTGCGTTACTAAGGATCGACTTCCATTGATAGGCGCTTTGCCCCAGTTAGAAAATATTTACGTGGCCACTGCGCTAGGATCAAGGGGGCTGTTGTGGTCTACCCTTGCATCTTATGTAATACCAGCACTATCTCATTCCTCGGCTTTCGCTTTAGATCGACTTGCACGCTTTGGTTTGGGCGCAGATTTGCTCGCATCTTTATCGCCCACCCGTTTTTTTGCTGGGGCCTTAGCTTCAAACTCAAAACCAATTTTCCCACCTTCGCCTAAGGCAAGATAAGCTTTAAAGCCACGGCCAGTTCGATTCGACTTAAAATTTGTTAAGAGATCAGTTTTGCCTTCTGTCAGTAATTTCTTAATTTGTTCTGCAGAAATTTCTTGTTGAAGGACCACTTTGCCAGTTTTAAAATCACAGGTTTTGTTTGGGCCCGTATTGTGTTCGCATACATAGCGCATACCATCCTCATAAATAGCCCCAGAGCATTTTGGACATACGCCTAGTGCTTCCCTGCCAGTGAAGTCAATGACCTCCAAATCATCATCTTGACTGTTTCCAAAATCAAACTCTAGTTTAAATCCCGCATTTGGATAGTCGGAATTATCTTTGGCGATTTCAACCAGTTTAATAATGGCTGCAAAAGGCCGACCCATCTTGCTTCGAAAGCCTTGTAAGGGGCCGATGGTCTTATCTTTAAGAAGCAACTCCGCTTCGTCGTATTCAAAGGCTCTGCCACCCGGTGTTTTGCTGATCGTAAACCCACAGGATTCGCATGCAAAGCGCCGATAGTTTTCTTTAACGGCTTTGCCGCAATGGGGGCAGGGGGTTTTAAGTGTGACGTAATCCCCAGGAATGGTGTCGCTATTAAATTCTTTGGCTCGCTTCACAATTCGTTGCGTCATTTGTGCAATTTCTTGCATGAAGGTATTGCGATCTAGCTTACCTTGTTCGATTAAGGAAAGTTTATGCTCCCAGGTTCCTGTGAGGTCGGGCTGAGTCAGCTCAGAGACATCGAGGCCTCGCAATAGGGTCATCAATTGAAATGCTTTTGCCGTTGGGATGAGTTCACGTGCTTCACGAACCATATATTTTTCTGCAAGCAGACCTTCGATAATCGCCGCTCGTGTAGCGGGCGTTCCCAAGCCTTTTTCTGCCATCGCTTCACGCATATCATCATCGTCTACCCACTTACCAGCGCTTTCCATCGCGGAGAGCAATGTTGCTTCGGTGTACCGCGCCGGAGGTTTGGTCTTGAGGGCAAGAAGCTCAATCGATTCACTTTGAACCGACTCATTCTTTTGTACGGGCACTAATTCATCATCTGCTTGGCTTGTTTTGCCATAAACGCTTAACCAGCCAGGCTCGACCAACACACGACCTTCGGTCTTAAAGTGATGGCCAGTGACCTCTGTGATTCGGGTGGTTACTCGATATTCTGCAGCCGGATAAAAGACTGCCAGGAACCGTCGTACGACCAAGTCATAGAGTTTTTGTTCGGGCTCGCTGAGCGTTTTAGGAGACTCGAGCGTGGGAATAATTGCAAAGTGGTCAGAAATTTTGCTGTTGTCAAAAATACGTTTATTCGGTTTAATCCATGACTTCTTGCCATCCCCCTTGAGAATGGCATTCGTAAAAGATTGATATTCGGGCGAATGTTCACCCAAGTTAGCAATAGTGCTGTGAATAGTTTCTAAGTAGTCCTCAGGAAGCGCCCGGGCATCGGTTCTTGGATAGGTTAAAACCTTATGACGCTCATAAAGAGCCTGTGCAAGCCCCAAGGTGTTTTTAGCAGAAAACCCAAAACGCGCATTCGCTTCACGTTGCAAACTGGTGAGATCAAACAATTGCGGGGCAAGTTGAGTTGCCGGCTTAGATTCTTCGGTGACAGACCCTTTTTTATTTCGGCACGCAGCCACAATACTTTTAGCGGCCGCCTCGCTCCAAAGGCGGTTTTCTCGGGCATCGGGATCAGCCGGATCTTTTTTAAACTCAAGACTAAACCACCGCCCTTCATAAATGCCTGCCGCAGCAATAAACTCCCCGCGGACCTCCCAGTAATCCTTAGGAACAAATTTACGGATTTGTTCTTCGCGTTGCACGACGATCGAAAGAGTCGGTGTTTGTACGCGCCCGACGGTTGTTAAGAAAAACCCCCCGCCTTTACTATTAAAAGCCGTCATTGCGCGAGTGCCATTAATCCCCACCAACCAATCAGCTTCCGATCGGCAGCGGGCCGCATCAGCAAGTGGTTGTAAATCGCTATCGGAGCGCAGCTTAGAAAAGCCTTCGCGTATCGCCGCAGGGGTCATTGATTGAAGCCAAAGACGCTCAACAGATTGGGGCGCTTTGGCATGTTGTGCAATTAGACGAAAGATGAGCTCACCCTCGCGCCCCGCATCGCACGCATTAATAAGACGGTTGACATCTTTGCGCTTGATCAATTTTTGTAAGACCTTGAGGCGCGGCTCTGTCTTAACGATGGGGCGTAAATCAAAATGGGGTGGAATTACTGGCAAATTAGCAAATGACCACTTGCCACGCTTAACCTCATATTCATCCGGAGCGGCAATTTCTAATAGATGCCCGACAGCTGATGAAATCAGAAAAGCATCATTCTCAAAATACTCATCATGTTTTGTAAAGCCACCCAAGGCCTTTGCAATGTCATTTGCAACGGAGGGCTTCTCGGCGATGATGAGTGCCTTAGGGTGCTCTACGCTTACGGTCGATTTGCTAGCTTTTTTTGTTGTTGCCACTGTTTGCCTATGAATGAGGGGTGGATCCCACCCGTTTTGAGTTTCGTTTTTGGGTCAAAAGGAAGCCTAATTTAAACGTTTTTTCAAAGTAAGCCAGCACCCCCCTTTTTTATTATTAGCCCAAATCCTAAATTAAAGTCAAATCGCGTTTCGAGACACTCTTGCCAAATTGATATTTTATATATATAAATCATGTACTTATAAAAAAACACTGGTTTATTAAAAAGATAACTTTCAATGAAAACGTTCATTGGGAAGCTCATTAAGGATGTCTTCAACCCCGCAAATTAGCTTCGCCCCTTCCTGAATTAGCCGATGAGAGCCGGCATATAGCGCCGAAGAAATCGGGCCCGGTATCACGAACACCTCGCGGCCAAGGTGAGAGCTGAGATAGGCAGTAATTAATGACCCTGACTTCTGGGCGGCCTCAATCACAACCGTTCCCAGGGATAGAGCTGCAATAATGCGATTTCGCCTTGGAAAATGAAAACCCTTGGGACCCGTGCCAGGCGGGTATTCAGAGATTAATAGGCCTACTTTTGCAATTTGTTTTGCTAGGTCCCGATGCGCGCTTGGATAAACACTATCCAGGCCGTTTCCACAGACAGCAATAGTTTGGCTTGGGCCCCTTAGAGCCAACACGCTGCGGTGAGCAGCGCTATCGATACCATAGGCAAGACCCGAGACGATGTGATATCCGCTGCGCCCAAGTCCTGCGGCAAAGTGATGGGCATGCAGTAAGCCCGTTTGCGAAGCCTTGCGGGCGCCGACGATGGCCACCATGGGCTGGTTTAAAAGCCCCACATTGCCAATATAGAATAGTTTTTTTGGGGGATCGCAAAGATCTAACAAACGTCTTGGATACTCAACCGAATCTTGGCTCAAACAGCGGATTGTCATGAGAGGATCAGCTGAGTTGGGGTCAATAAGTTTGTTCATCGATCTATTTTTGCTTAGCCAAAAATTGTTGACAATGAGGTCAAGCGGATTTGTTTGTAAGATAATTGGTATATGGCTGTCTTATCGATACTTCACTATCCAGACCAGCGCCTACACACGATTGCAAAATCGGTGGCGGCGGTGGATGCGCGTATTGTGCAGATCGTTGCGGATATGGGGGAGACTATGTATGAGGCTTCCGGTATTGGGTTGGCTGCTACACAGGTCGATATTCATGAGCGCATCATCGTGATCGACGTCTCAGAAGATCGTAATGAACTGATGGTTTTTATTAATCCTGAGCTCACCTGGACTAGCCCAGAAAAAAAATCTTGGCGCGAGGGTTGCCTCTCGGTACCAGAGTTTTTTGATGAGGTTGAACGGCCCGAACGCATTAAGATTAAAGCCCTTAATCAAGCAGGAAAACTATTTGAGCTAGAGGCTGATGGGCTTTTGGCAGTATGTTTACAGCATGAAATGGACCACTTGCAAGGCAAGGTATTTGTCGAGTATTTGTCCCCATTAAAGCAGAGTCGCATTTCATTAAAACTCAAGAAGCGAGCAAAAGAATTGGTCGGGCTTCGCTAAACGCGAACCATTGCACATGAAAATCATTTTTGCAGGAACCCCCGACTTTGCAGCAGAGGCATTGCGTGCGCTGATTGGAGCGGGGCATGAGATCGTGGCGGTGCTCACTCAGCCCGATCGGCCGGCAGGTCGAGGTATGCATCTTCAAGCCAGTCCAGTAAAGATGCTTGCGCAAGAAAAGGGCATTCCGGTATGGCAGCCTCTTAGCTTAAATATTCATGCGACCGATCCACAAAAACGGCATGATGCAACAGCAACTCTTTCACAGCTAACACAAGCGCAATTTGATGTGATGGTTGTGGTCGCCTATGGCTTAATTTTGCCGAGCGAAGTTTTGCAATTAGCCGAACGCGCTGGCCGCCTTGCGTGTTTTAACATTCATGCCTCTTTGTTGCCACGTTGGCGCGGCGCGGCACCCATTGCGCGTGCAATTGAAGCGGGCGATACTAAAACGGGTGTGGCTATTATGAAAATGGAGGCCGGACTGGATACGGGCCCGGTATTAATGAGCCAAGAGGTCGAGATCCATGCAGGAGAAACCAGCCAGTCTTTACATGATCGTTTGGCCAAGCTCGGCGCCAATTTAATAGTAGAGGCATTACAAAGGATTGTGTCTAATAAAGTTCATTTTGTGCCACAAAGTAATGATGGGATTAGTTATGCCAATAAGCTTCTGAAAACAGAGGCTTCAATTAATTGGCATACAAAAGCCCAATTAATTGATCGCAAGGTGCGTGCTTTTAATCCATTTCCAGGAGCAAGCACACAGTTTGACGGAGAGCTCATCAAAATTTGGAGGACGCGTTTACTCAATACCGGTGAGCAAGAGCCCCTTGCGGCAAAGAACGCTCCAGGCTCTATCATTGGGCTAGGCGCTGACGGGATTTGGGTCCAATGTCAGGATCAATGTCTTGAGGTGCTGGAGTTGCAAAAATCGGGTGGCAAAAAGATGTCAGCACGCACTTGGTTTTTGGCGAACAGTAAAAGCTCAAGTAAGCAGTTTTTGAGCTAACTCACACTTACTAAGCGGAAAGTTATTCTGGATAAGCCAATCGAGAGGGTAAGCGGTATAACTCAGAGCGCAGCGCTTACCCAGATATTGCAGAGCTCCGCCAGTACACTCGAGCAAGTTATCTATGAAGGGCGTTCATTGGGACAAAGCCTTGATAGCCTGGATTCTAAATTACGACCAGCGGTACAAAGCATTACGTTTGCGGCCTTGCGTTCTTGGGCACATGCGCAAGAGCGGATTCAGAAATTGGTTCCCAAAAAACCCAGCAAGGAGGTTGACTTACTCTTATGCGTGGCATGTACTCTCATTCTTGATCAAGAGCGTGGGGACACTCAAAATAGTTATCCAGTTCACACGATTGTGAATGAGGCCGTTAAAGCAGCGTGCAGCTCACCCAAAACCAAGTTTGCACAGGGGCTTGTCAATGCGGTCTTACGAAAAATTGCCAACCCAAATAACGATGAAGACAAAGCGAAAGAAGGGTTTGGAGTGGCCTTTCCAAAGTGGTGGCTTAGTCAATTACAGGCTGCTTATCCAAAACAATGGCAGGATATTTGTGGCGAGCAGAGCAGGAGACCGCCATTAATCCTACGAATCAATGCCAACAAAATCAATCGTGCCGACTATTGCGCACTACTGGACTCTAAGCATATTGCATATGCAATCATTCATTCATTGGGCGGCATAGCGCTTGATACTGCGATTGTGATTAAGGACCCGATTCCGGTATCGCAGATACCCGGATTTGATGATGGGCTTGTTTCTGTTCAAGACGCAGGAGCGCAGTTAGCAGCAAAGTTATTAAGCCCGCAGGCAGGTGAGTATATTTTGGACGCATGTGCAGCCCCAGGTGGCAAGACCACTCACTTGGCCGAGCTCATGGGCTCAGGATCTTATCAACTGCTTGCTTTAGAAATCGATGCCGAGCGACTTAAAAAAGTGGAGGGTGCTATCGAGAGGATGGGTTTGCCAAAACACACTATTCGTCTTGTGCAAGGCAGCGCAAGTCGGCAAGACTGGTGGGATGGCCAGGCCTTTGACAAAATTTTATGCGATGTGCCGTGCTCCGCCTCCGGTATTGTGAGGCGCCACCCCGATATTGTTTTTTTGCGACGCAAAGAGGATATTGCAGCGGTGATTAAGGTTCAACGGGCTATTCTAGAAAACGCATGGCGTATGCTTAAGCCGGGCGGCAGCCTCTTATATGTTACTTGTTCAGTATTCCCGCAAGAGGGAGAGGAGCAAATAGCCTGGTTTGTATCTCAGCATCCGAATGCTTTACGATTGAGTGCCCCCGGACAGCTACTTCCCAATCTAAATAATGATGGATTTTTCTACGGTTTGTTAAGCAAGGACCAAGAACAGAGTAATTAAAAATGATGGGTTTACTGCATAAAATTATCTTAAGTCTCATTTGCATTTTTGCTATTTGCATCGGTGCGACCGCCCATGCCCAAGGTATTGTGGTGAAGCAGGCAGAGCTTGAGAAGACCGATACGGGATGGCGCCTAAATGCAAATTTTTCGATTACGTTGCCAGCAGGATTGGAGAATGCATTAAAAAAAGGAGTGACCTTATATTTTGTTTCCGAGTTTATGCTCACCCGCGGGCGTTGGTACTGGTTTGATGAAAGAGCTGTTCGTGTAGAGCGACAAATTCGCTTATCACATCAACCGCTCATTAACCAATATCGCATTACGGTTGGTGACTTTACATTTAGCGCCACAAGCCTTCCTGAGGCATTAAGAGTAGCCGGAACGGTAGGTGGGTGGAGCGTCATTGAGGCTGCTGCAATTAGCCCCACCAAACAATATGACGCTGGTGTGCGCATGACCTTGGACTTGGGCAAGCTTCCTAAACCATTTCAGGTTGATGCGCTTAACAGCAAAGACTGGTCTTTGGCGGGCGAATGGTTACGATTCCCATTTAATGTATCGATGGGCAATGTTGTGGGGCGGCAATAATGGATTTTGTTGCCATCCTAACTAGCAAAGACCTTATTAAGCGCAGAGCTCTGCCAGTGCTCACTTTGCTTGCTGGCCTCATTGCCCTTGTTCTCTTGCTTCTACTTTCTACGGCCACCTCCAACACGGAGTTTTTTGATAGCTATTTTATTTGGCTCTATGCCGCCAACATTATTGTTGGAGCCTTACTATTGTTATCCATCATTGTCTTGGTAGTTGTCATTAGTATTCGTTGGCGCAAGGGGCGCTTCGGCACCCGCTTAATTGCTAAATTAGCCATGATCTTTGCCTTAGTCGGGGTGGTACCCGGAGTTATTTTATATAGCGTATCTTGGCAGTTCGTCTCCAAAAGCATAGAGACTTGGTTTGATGTCAAGGTTGAATCAGCACTCAACTCGGGGCTGGAGCTAGGGCGTGTGACCTTAAGAATTGCACAAGAGGAGATATTGGCCGAGGGCAAGTTCATTGCTGAGCAGGTTGTACAAGTTCCATCAGGAACTACTTCAGAGCAAGTTGGCAGCATGATCGTTAAGATCCGCAATCAGTTTGGGATTCAAGAGGTAAGCCTCTTTAATGTACAGCGTATTTTAATTCTGAGTACAGAAGCCAAGCCCAAGGGATATTTTCCAGCGCCTAGTACAGACGTTGTGGCCGATGCATTTAAAAAGAATGGCATAACCTTCTTAGATGAAATTGAGGCGGTCGAGGGGCAACACGGCTATCGCGTTCGGGCGATTGTGCCAATCACTCGACAAAAGGCAGTGCCGAGCAAAACAGGACCCAGCAAAATGGTCGAGGATAAGTATTTCTTACAGTTGGTCCGTTTCATACCTTCGCCTCTGGCCAAGAACATCTTTGCTGTCGAGTCTGCCTATAGTGAATATCAGGAGAAGGCTCTTGGTCGAGTTGGTCTGCGCAAGATGTATATCGGTACCCTCACCCTCACCCTCTTTTTTGCTTTATTTGTTGCAGTTACGCTCGCTCTCTTATTGGGTCGGCAATTGGCACAGCCTTTGCTGATGCTCTTGCGGGGTACCCAAGCGGTAGCGCAGGGTGATTTAACACCCAAGCCAGAACTAGATACTGGGGATGAGCTTGGTATGCTAACCCGCCAGTTCAATGTCATGACCAAGCAGCTCTCAGACGCACGCACCTCTATGCAAGAGTCCAAATCTTTCCTAGAAACGGTTTTAGGAAATCTAACAGCTGGCGTTTGTATTTTTGATAATCAATTCAATTTAGTATCGAGCAATCCTGGGGCAGCAAAAATTCTTGGGACTCATTTACTCGCTCTTACTGGCGGGCCATTGGGCGGCACTTCCGCCCTTCAGGAGTTTTATAGCGCGGTACGTGAAGAATTTGCAACACAGAACTTAATAGCTCCCGCGACTAATCAAGCGTCTGATGGCGAGGGGTCAGTTTGGCAAAAGCAGATCCAAATTCACCCGATTAACGAATATGAAAATGATTTAGGATCAACACTATTTGTACGGGGTACTCAGCTATCTTCCCAGCTGAAGATGATTGTGTTTGATGACATTAGTGATGTAATTGCTGCACAGCGCTCGATTGCGTGGAGCGAGGTGGCAAGGCGTTTAGCCCACGAGATTAAGAACCCATTAACACCCATCCAGCTCTCTGCCGAGCGCCTACAACATAAGCTACAGGGACAAGTAAGCCCAGAACAAACAGAGATGATCGAGCGTAGTACGAACACTATCATTGGGCAAGTTCAGGCCATGAAACAAATGGTCAACGAGTTTAGAGATTTTGCAAAAACACCCACACCCAATCTAACAGCCTTAGATCTGAATGCCTTGATAAAAGAAATTATGGGCCTTTACGAGGGAAGCGCGATCGAGATTAATCTTGTTAATGATTGCCCCCGAGTAATGGGTGATCCAACTCAATTACGTCAAGTGATCCACAATCTATTGCAAAATGCACAAGATGCGAGCTTAGAGGCTGGTCATGTAGAGGGCGCTATCGCCATTAAGACAGAGTTGGTACCCATAAACGATATTGACCAAAGTAAGTTTGCAGTGCGAATGACAATTACCGACAGTGGCCCTGGTTTTCAGGCTAAGATATTGGCAAGGGCATTTGAGCCGTATATCACCACCAAAGTTAAGGGAACCGGACTCGGTTTAGCGGTCGTGAAAAAAATTATTGATGACCACGGTGCAAAAATTGAGATTAACAATCGTAAACAGGGAGATGCAGTGTTAGGCGCCCAAGTATCCATTTTGTTTGTAAATCTTCCGAAAGAGGCTACATAAGCATGGCTAGTATTTTGGTGGTTGATGATGAGATGGGGATCCGAGAGCTCTTGCAAGAGATCTTGACGGAGGAGGGGCATACGGTGTATCCCGCCGAGAGCGCTATGCAAGCCAGAGCAGTGCGTGAGCAAATGGAGCCCGACCTCGTTCTCTTAGACATTTGGATGCCTGATACCGATGGAATCACCCTCCTAAAGGAGTGGGCACGTGATAATTTATTAACGATGCCCGTTGTGATGATGTCAGGCCATGCAACGATCGATACGGCAGTTGAGGCTACTCGTATCGGAGCCCTTAACTTTTTAGAGAAACCAATTGCACTTCAAAAACTCTTAAAAACCGTTAGTAAGGCACTGGAAAGGGCCCCTCTCAGAAAGTCTGATGGTGAGGCGATAGCAACACAGACAAACGCGCTCGAGCTACCAAAAAGCAATAGCCCCGATGAATACATCAGCGGCATTGCAATGAGCTATTTCGGATTACCCCTGCGCGAATCGCGTGACCTCTTCGAGAAAGCCTATTTTGAATACCAAATGTTGGTAACTAGTGGCAGCATGACAAAAATCTCAGAGTTCACTGGCCTAGAAAGAACACACCTTTACCGCAAGCTAAAGGCCCTTGGAATAGACGTCAGCAAGTATAAGGGCGAGTGATCCTATATAATCGCAAATCTTGGCCTGGTAGCTCAGTCGGTAGAGCAGAGGATTGAAAATCCTTGTGTCGGTGGTTCGATTCCGCCCCGGGCCACCAAGAGTCTTAATAGCCCACTTGTTGGGCTATTTTCTTTTGGTCGGGCGGATAAGATTTCGTTAGCTAGGATCACAAGGCTACTAAAATTAACCAATGAAACTTATCAAGGCTATTCACTCTGATATTTCCGAACTCATTAAGTTGTTGAAGACCCTCTTTGAGCAAGAGGCCCTATATTCCCTCGGAATGAAAAACCCCTCCCCGTTTCGTGTTGAATGGCAAGAATGGATTAAATTTCAAAGAGATAATAAAGTATTTTTAGGAGATGAAATATGCGCTTAATTAAGTTGGCAACTTTAGTGGTATCGGCTACCGCTATATTAACTAACGTTAGCCCTGTATTCGCGGCTTATCCAGAGCGCTCTATTCGCTTGGTAGTGCCATTTGCCACCGGCGGAACTTCTGAAATTATTGCCAGATCTATAGCTAATAGCCTTAGTACCAGTCTTGGGCAGCCTGTTTATGTTGATAACAAACCAGGCGGTGCTGGCATTATTGCGATGGAAGAGGTGAAGCGTGCCAAACCAGACGGATATACCTTAATGCTTGGTCATGTTGGAACACTGGCAGTTAATCCAGCCTTATTTGGTAAAAAATTACCGTATGATCCAAATACAGACTTTGCCCCCGTTACTTTGGTGGCGAAGGTGCCCAATGTGATTGCTGTTAGTGAAAAAAATCCCAATAAGACGCTAGCCGATTTTGTTGCTGACGCAAAAAAGAATCCTGGAAAAATTAATTATGGTTCGGCTGGCAATGGCAGTGCGGGTCATTTGGCGATGGAATATTTTTCTGCTGAAGCTGGAATTGATTTAGTTCATGTGCCCTATAAGGGGTCTGGATCAATGTTGACCGATCTTATTAGCGGTCAAATTCAGACGACTTTTAATGGACTACCATCGCTTATTGGACAAATTAAAGGCAATACGTTGCGCCCGCTAGCAGTTGGTTCTGCAGAAAGATCAAAAGCTCTTCCCAATGTTCCAACCATATCAGAATCGGGTTATAAAAGCTTTGAAACCTCTCAATGGTATGGAATTATTATTTCCGCAGGAACACCACAGCCGATTATTGAAAGACTCCAGAAGGATATAGTTAAAAGCTTGAAGTCAAAAGAAGATTCAAAGAGAATGCTTGAGGATGGTGCTGTATTGGTCGGGGATACTCCAGCTCAATTTGGTGCCTTTATTAAGGCCGAGCAAGTCCGTTGGGCTAAGGTTGTAGAAAAAGCAAAGATTACTGTTGACTAATTCCTGTAGCAAAGCAAAATAATATTTAAACTGCCTACGGGCTATTTTCATTTGGGGCTTGGCATGGTTAACTGCCATTGGTCACGTGTATCCCAAGCATGAACTGTCCTTTAAAAGGACAAATCAATTATTCATCCCTGTGCCAGTAATGTTGTTTAAAACGACATTCTTAATTAGATTCTAAAATATTAGAATGAAATGGATTTTTCCTTTATTCCTGGTCCATGCTCAAGAGAACTCAAACCCATTTGATGTTCAGGTTAGCGTAACCTCAATTGAGGGTCGCTTTCATATTCAAGCAAGCTATGCCATACCCATGAATATTTGTAATGCTTTTGCCTTCATCACAGACTATGAGGAGATAAAAAACATTCCTGGTATTTTGGAAGCCAAGATCATTTCT
>RFQL01000221.1 GCA_009924985.1 Burkholderiaceae bacterium
GTATAAACTTATAAATAGTTGATTTATATAGCTATTTAATTATTTATCGTGGCTAAAATATAAGAGAATGGGCATCGCTAAGGCCCAAACGACAGCGAGGTAAACGAGCCCAAAGACCTGTATCTCAGGATTTGGCCATTGGGCTGCGCCAAGGCGTACCCCCGCCTCATAACAAAGAGGGCCTGCAATCGCGCCTAAACCCGCCCCTAAAGCATATTTACCCTGCAACCAAGCCATCGATTCTTTCAGTGTGGTGGCAAAAACCAGCCACAAAGCCCACATCCAAGCTGGTGATATCGCTACTGAGGGCCAGGGTGACTCAAAGCGAATCCATCCTAATTGAATCAATAGGGTATCAACGACTAAACCATAGATAAGAGCTTTGAGTAAAAATTTGTATTCAGATACCGCATTAGCGTGAAGCCAAAGATAAATACCAATACAAACTGCAGAAACACTAATCGCAATCCAAATCTGCTGATTCGCTGCCCCCAAGATGCACGCAAACCAAGCGGCTTGGAATAAAACAAAATTCCAGATCTTGCGCCAGACATCCCTTGAAATAGCTAAAGTCGCCAATGTAACCCTTAACGCTTATAAAAAGCCAGGGTTACTTCACCAAGGTAAATTCCAAACTTACTCATCGCTGCCTTATTGAGCATGACCTTATCGTCCATCAGATACATCCAATCATTGAACTGAACATGATACGTTGTGCCATCCACGGGTAAGGCGAGTGTGTATCTCCAATTAAGAGCATTACCGGCCATCTCTCCAACGGCTTCGCCAATCACATCGCTTGCCGTTCCTGAATATCGTCCGGGCGAGAGCTCCGTTAAGGTCCAAATACGCTTTTGTTTTGTCCCATCCGAATAGGTAAAGTCTTCGTCTAGCACCCCAACCCGCTTACCATCTTTCATCTCCCACTTCGCTTTGATCACCACCTTAAAGCGCTTAACTACCTCACCGCTACGATTCGTAAAGATCCCGTAGGCATCAATATCGCCATTAAAGTAAGTGGCTAAATCGAGCTTTGGCACCTCTTTGCCATACATCTGCACGGTTGGGCTCGAGCACGATGCCACACCTATCGCCACGAGTGAAACAAGCAGGATATTTTTAAGACGATGGAAGAGATTCATGATGATTAATACCTAAGAAAAAAATTCGTTAAGGGTTCGGGCAATTTGCTGCAATTAATGCGGGTGGACAACGGGTTGCAATCAGTGCTGTACGCAGTTTGGGAGCGCTAGTTCGTTCATCCAACCAAATTCCAAAAAATGCTTTCGCAAAAGTATCGCCAGGAACATCGCCGATGACCTTGCCATTGTGTAAGAACATAGTGCCTTTATCTGGAAGGTAAAGCCCAATTAAGGTATCGCCCGACGTAATATCTGGAAATATCTTTTCTAAGCTTTGCAACCATAGCGCACGCTGCTTCTCAGAAACACCCTGACGACTCATCTCATCAATGGTGCGCTTGGCAAGATCATTTCCTTTAAACGAACGAATATATTGGATCTCCAAGGCAAAGCCATTTTGCCCCTTGGGGTCAGCCAC
>RFQL01000222.1 GCA_009924985.1 Burkholderiaceae bacterium
TCGTGGTGGTAAGCCTAAGACTATCTGGGGTATGGAACTTGGTAATCTTATGGATTACCGTAATGCAAAGTACATTAAAGCAGGGTTGTTCACTTGGCAACAGGGCTTTGGCATTTTGCATGTTGATGGTAACAATGTAACCCCACAGTTAGTTCCAATCATCAACCAATCATTTACTGTAGATGGAAAAACATTTAAGTGGTAGTTGATACAGACAAATACGATCAACTTGTAGCGCATATTGCCTATGAGTTTAGCCGTAAGTTTCATATGATTGATGCTGATGATGTGCGTCAAGAGTTATGGATATGGTTTCTAGAGCACCCTAACAAGGTAAAGACATGGGAAGCACTAGACGGCAAGCAGTCTATTAAATTGATTGCTAGATCGTTGCGTAACGCGGCTAAGGACTACTGCCAGAAGCAGAAGGCTCAGGCTGTAGGCTATCGTGTAGAGGACAACTATTACTACGATAGAGAATTGATTGAAGCGTTGTTACCTTCTGTTATCAGGGGTGATCTTGTAGCACCATCTATTCAAGATCTAGGGTACATCACTGGCAAGAAGGTAGCCTCCGAAGGTGGCAACTGGTTCGCTATGGTGGCTGATATACAGCGTGGCTTTGCTCGTCTAGATGAGAAGCAGATGAGTCTGTTATACTTACGCTTTGGTGATGGTTGTGATAACAAGACCTTTGCTAAAGAGTTAGACATCTCAGAAGATGCAGCACGTATGAGAATTAATAGATCGATAAACAACTTAATAAATATCCTTGGTGGTAGCAAGCCACGCAAGGAACGGGACTACACGGAAGCAGAAGCCAATGAGCAAACAAGTGAATCAGACACCAGAGATATTTCATATGCTGGAGACGAAGTTAGCGGACAAGACTTGGACTGAGACTCAAGACGATGGGTTTATTAAATCTCTTGAACAACTTAGGGCAGTCATAGAGCAACTATCCTCTCAAATATATTTATTCGTAAGTTACTTTGAGCAGTACTATAACGCTGTTGCCAACTCGCCACTCTTTAATGAGGAAGCGGCTACGTCTGATTCAGACAACGGCGAGGTCTTCCCAACACAAACTTCCGCTGCCGCGCCCAATCGCGCCCAGCGCCGCGCCGTCAAGCGCACAACTTCATTTCAAGCGCAAGGAATAGATAACGCATGATCTGCACACCATGCACCGCAGCAGGCTTAGCCAACTCAACTGGCGATACCGCTATTGCAGTAATGCTGCACCAAAATTGTATAACTGGTTGCGTTTGCCAGCATAAGACGGGCGAACACTGGATAAAAAAGGCAAAAGAAAAGCCCCCTACCAGTTAAGGTAAGGGGCTGTGTACGACTATCGTACACTTGCTATCTTTATTGGAGATATCCAGAAGCACTCCATGCACATTGGAAAGCCGTCTGTGGTCATGTCCGTTTTAGGGACATGCCTTTTACAGTTAGGACATCTCACTAGTGTAGAGATGGCTTGTAGATCGGTACTACATTAGCGTTGATTAACTTATCACCGTGCGATATTGCTTTCTCTAGCGTATCAAAGATACC
>RFQL01000223.1 GCA_009924985.1 Burkholderiaceae bacterium
TTCAGCCCGACGTACCTTACCCGCTTGATCGTATTCAAGAGGAAATCCCTCTCGCTTACCTTCAACCGTTAGGTAATAAACCAGAATGGCAAAAAAGACCCAAAATGCATATAGGGCTAATTGTGCGACATCGACGTATTGTGTAATTGCTCCAGTTCCCATAATAAACTCCCCTTTTTTAAATAATGAATTAGCTTGGAAACTCAGCCAATCCAAACTTCGAATCCGATTGCATTGGTATCGATCGTTTGATTACAACCAATGGGCCAATTACGACTAAGGTTACAAACAACAAAAACAACTCAATGTGATACACAAAGCTGTAGCCAGTGCCCGGAGATACGAGAACAGATCCAAAGGTTCCGGAGACAGCCAAACTTGAAACGACATCCCGAATCACTCCGCCAAGCCCAATCGCTAAACCAGCAGCGGATGCGCTCACAGCGCCCCACGCGCCAATAACTAAACCGTTCATACCTAAGGAGTCAAAACTCATAGCAGTTGCGAGAGTACTCACGGCAAATAAACCACCGCCAAATCCAATTAAGAAAGCCCCAATCCTAAATAAGGTTGGGGATAGTAGTGGTTCAGAAAAAATAACGCAGGTAAAGGCAAAAATGCCACACAAAGCACCTACTGCCGCTAGGCGATGTGAGTCAATTGATCGGTTTAATACTTTTGCAGCCAGCATAAATGCCAGCAGAGCTCCTAAGGCAGTAAGGCTCGTTAGCAAGGTAGTAGCGCTAACGGATAAACCCAACACCTCTGCACCATAAGGCTCCAGAATGATGTCTTGCATACTAAAGGCAGCGGTACCCATGCCAAGAGCGACTAGAAATCGAATCACTTTATCTTGCTTAGCAAATTGTTTCCAGGAGTCCTGAAAACGAATGATCGGCTCCATCGCTAATTGCTCTTTAGTCTTTGGCTGACGTGCTTCTTGCTTCCATAATGCAAGCAGATTAAAGAGCATCGTTAATGCTGCTGCGCCCTGAACTACCTGAATTAAACGAACGGGTGAGAAATCTTTAAGCAGAAAACCAAACAAGAGACTACTAAAGACCATGCCCAGTAAGAACATGACATACATCAGTGCTACTACACGAGAACGAGAAGCGGGTGTTGCCAAATCAGAGGCTAATGCTAAACCCGCGGTTTGGGTCACTTGCATACCAGCTCCCACCAATAAAAATGCAAGGGCTGCAGCAACATGACTAAACCATGCTGGCCAATTAGAATCACCTGAAAGTAATATCAATGAAAATGGCATGATGGCTAAGCCACCAAATTGCAACCAACTGCCTAACCAAATGTAGGGGACTCGTTTCCAGCCAAGGAATGAGCGATGACGATCACTCCGAAAGCCTACCAAGGCTCTAAAAGGAGCAAATACTAAAGGCAGTGCAACCATCAGCGCGACAAGACTAGCTGCTACGCCCATCTCCACAATCATGACGCGATTCAGAGTACCAATCAACATGACCGTCGCCATCCCAACCGATACTTGAAATAATGCAAGGCGTAACCATTT
>RFQL01000224.1 GCA_009924985.1 Burkholderiaceae bacterium
CTTCCTGCAAACCTAGGCAATATCGTGAGGATTATTGGATCCCAAGGTTTGCAGGACTGGGTGGGCCAAGATGAGCCCCTTTATACCTGGGATGTCGAGATTGTGGGGGAGGAACGCTATCTACATTACCACTGTGATGGTGAGATTGTGAAGGTCAAAGAAGGTCCAGCCCCCGATCAGTATCTCAGGCGCTTAACACCGCCCCAAGGCTATCAACTGGATGAGATCTTCGATAGCGAACCCATCCAGAGTGAACCCTTTAGCGAGGATCTCGAAGAGGAGGCTATGTAATGGGCCCCCAATTTAACGAAGGTGAGATTGCGATTACGACCAACACCAATTTTCGTGAGAACCGCGGCAAGGTCGTGCGCCTCAAAGAGTATCTTGGTAGACGCCATTGGCCAGAATGCAATACACCCGAGCACGTTTGGTTGGTCGAGTGTTTGTGTGGCGATAGTTATTTGTATTACCTCTACCCGCGTGAGCGCGACCTCACGCGTACTTATGTTGGTCAAATGCCAGAGCGCTTTATGAAACGCATCTCCACCGAAAGTGGTCAAGGGGTATTGGATCTGCATGAGATCCCAGAAGAAGTGGGAGATAGCGATGCATCGGTGTAGCGTTGCACTGCTACACGCACTCACGATTAGCAGTCCTGCTCAGGCGCAGTTATGGGATTACATCGTGACCTCGGAAAGCGGGAACAGTTACTACATTGATCCCCTATCGATCCAGCGCAAGGGATCGATTGTGAACTATATTCAGCTCATCAATTATCCTCAGGGAACCGATATAAGCGACAAAGGAATGCTCTCTTTTGTGCAATTTAAGACCAATGACTGCGCGCACCGCCGATTCAACATCTCATGCTTGATTGGCTATGAATATGAAAATGCCAAAGGATCTGTAGTTACTGTTGAGTTTGCTAAAGAAGAGAAGTGGCTTACCATTAACCCTAAAAAGATTGCTGACATCATTCATCAAGAGGTGTGCCACAAATTCCATTAAAAAATTCATACAAGATCACTTGTAGTGAGTTTGTCGCTCAATTTGATGTAACATAAGTCACATTACAAAAATGCTTATATCTTTAAAGACGAGGTGAACGTGCATTATTCTCGATATTTTATTTGGCTTTCTACGATCCCATTAATACTGCTGTCTTCTCAGTTTTCGCTTCTGCTATCTGGGCTATTTTTGGTATTATTTTTAATTGGACTCAAAGACTATCTGCAAACCCACCATTCTATTTTAAGGAATTATCCATTAATCGGTCATTTACGCTTCTTACTTGAGTACATTCGACCTGAGATACGGCAATACTTTATTGAAAGTGATGAGGACAAAATACCATTTTCTAGAAATCAGCGGGTGATGGTGTATGCCCGCTCTAAAGTACAGAATGATAAGCGTGGTTTTGGTTCAATTAAAGGGATGTACCAGCAAGATAGCGAGTGGTTAGGACATTCAAATAATCCCCAGCATGCCAATCCT
>RFQL01000225.1 GCA_009924985.1 Burkholderiaceae bacterium
GCGTCTTGTTCTAGACAGGGCAACAATGACTTGACCTGATTCCCATGGGGAAGACTCAGGAGATATTTCAACAGCAACATTATGAATAGTGTAGCCCTGTGATTTATTGATGGTCAATGCACCTCGATGTTTCAGTGCATATTGCATACGCTTAGCTTGAGAGCCTCCACAAAGAACAACTATCTGTTCAGGTGCACATCCAATTTTGACCTCAAGCCACTCCAAGTCTTTCAGCTGATCTGATGATGGATGACCATTGGGAAAACTAGTGAAATCAAAATCAGTTGTCCCAGCAGGAGCTATCCACATAGTAATGGGTAAGAAGGATTCAACAATATGACTTGGAGGTAAATCCAACATTAGGGCCAAACTGGACTGGTTGTAACGTCCCCGCGGATCAGGAT
The DNA here is from genome assembly GCA_009924985.1 of Burkholderiaceae bacterium. Classification (GTDB taxonomy): domain Bacteria; phylum Pseudomonadota; class Gammaproteobacteria; order Burkholderiales; family Burkholderiaceae; genus Polynucleobacter. Next base: position 405 of record RFQL01000225.1, read on the forward strand.
CATTCACAGTACATTCATAAAGACCACATTCAAAAAACACGAGCTTCTCTGGTTCTCTCAGTTTTTTGTTCAAGGTCTTCTTTGATTCAGCATTGGCTGGCAAATACTCACTAATAGAAAAAGCACCTCTCTGAAAATCACTTGAACTGCAAATTATATGCGGAGTACCATCTTGATGGAATCTGGAAATGACAGCCTCAGTATAGTTTCCAAGAGATGCTGTCACTGGAACCTTCTTTGCAAAAAGCCTAATTGTGTTGGGTGTAATGGAAGGATCATCCCAGGACATAACAAATCCGAACAAATCAATCAAATCAAAAAATCTCCTTTTTTGGACTTCATCATCAATGAGATCAATAGGATTTGTTCACATAAGATTCAATAGCTCTTGGTAATCAGGATCATGATGGGCCCTGACTGAATGAGATAGTTTGATGGCTTGGAAACAAGTCAGAATTAAAGTGGATGTAAGAAAAGGCATTGCATTTATCACCCCAATCTGACGTGGATCAAGACTTCCTAAGATCAAGAGACCCCCAAATGGTAAAGGTGAATTACGAGCCTTTCGAAACATGATGTCCAAAGTACCAAATTGCTGGTTGGAAAGTGTACCAATCTCATCAATGAACAGGGCATCTAAAGATAGAATAATGTGCCAAGAAATAGGCTTCCTTGCAATCTTCAGAAGTGCAGAAGAAGCAGTTCGAAAGGGAGTTGAGGCATGTTTCTGTGGTGTCCAACAAAACAGATTATGCAAATGAGTGCCACCAAGATCAGATGCGCGTGCACCAAGAATACTAGTAGATATAATCTTGAGTCCTTTGCATAAAGCATACAAAACAGCCAACTTGCTAACATGCGTCTTGCCTGTGCCAGGACCTCCATGAATAATCACACCCTTGGTATGAGTCAAAGAAGTACTATCAATGATTGGGGGATTGATGTACTTATCAATTGTAGATTTGAAAACCCTTAAAGCAAAAACTTGCTCTTGGTAGGACTCAATGCTCTGTCCCTCATGCTGGGCAATGCTTTCTACTGGATCCCAATCACAATGACTGAAACGC
>RFQL01000226.1 GCA_009924985.1 Burkholderiaceae bacterium
TCTTGACTTGCTGTAAAGCGATCAAAAACTGCCGGCCCAATGCGAACTAAGTCATCCACGATTGCCCGAGCATTATGAAGTTTGTCAGAACCGCTTACCAGAAGTACATCCTCAGATGCATGTTTTAAATGATCTAAATAACGCTCTTTGCGAGGCTTCCATGCTTCTTTTTCACCGTTAGCGTTTGGTACACCATCCGTACAGCCCTCCACAATATTTGCAACTCGATCACCAAACTGCAGTCGTATTCGTTGAGCGTACTCTTGCCCGCCGTCTTCAATTGCATCATGAAGTAGGGCAGCCATTGCTTGATCCTCATCAGCACCATACTCCAGTGCGATAGAAGCTACACCTAATGGGTGTGAGATATAAGGAATCTCTGTACCTTTACGTTTTTGATTGGTATGGGCCTCAATTGCTAGGGTGATGGCTTGTGAAAATCGTTCAGTGAGCATTCTTATTCTCTAGATAATTTTGATAAATCGTATAAATTATTTTGATGGCCTTACATACACGACACAATCGTGCCGCAAATGGTGCACATCATCAGCTTCCCGCCCACTATCAATGTTTGTGTGGTGCACGCCAAGGCTGCTTGACTAAAAAGCACCCCAAACACGAGAGCGACACCAAGACCTAAACCAACGAGACGATTACGCATACATCCTCCTAGTAAGTACTTACAGGATACGAAACGGATGGCTCACTAGATGAGCCATGTTCTTGTCACAATCAAGCACACGCAATATCACCATACACTAGGAACACAAACCCTATGCTGCTCAGTACTATTTTTACAAGCTTCATCATTCCACTGCAAGTTCACCCCATGACATACGGTCATTGGCAACACAGCCAGGCACCGATGGTGGCAGCTACTATCGCAACCGCCAGAATTATGGGCTTACCGAGAATGCGTTCACAAAACCAAGTCGCCAATATCAATGAATTACATACCGCACCTATATATAGAGTGCATCCCCGCAAAGCCTTCATTCGGGAGTTTGTGAAGTAGGAACTATGCGGCCAAGTACTGTATAAATATACAGTAAGTAATTGATCTTAAAGAGCAATTTATCTCAAGAAATTCAATTGGCTCATCCTATGAGCTAGAGGCTCACCATACTCATCCCATCGACATTAAGTAAGGATGTGCAAGGTGAGCTCCATACGACAACTCTTAGTTTTTCTAACCGGACACCGGCTAACGTCTAACACCCCAGCGGGGGAAGTGGGAAGCCTGACGAAAATCGGAGCTGCCATTGCCTTTGCGAGTATCTTAGCCGCTATTCAGTTTGGGATTGCTGGTTGGTTTTTGGCCATCAACTTATTTTGGCCATTGCAATTGATGATGGCTTTGGTCTGTGCCTCAATTGGTGCTCTGATTGTCCTAGTACTTGATCGCAACTTTATCTATCTAGCCGACACCCGCTATGAATC
>RFQL01000227.1 GCA_009924985.1 Burkholderiaceae bacterium
AGCAATCAACTCTATGTGGTCTTGCTGACGTTGGCGCTCTTTCTCAAAAGCAGACCACATATCTGGGTCGACGGTATTCATTAATTGACTGTGGGAAAAGGCTGGTTTTGAGTTGTTCATGGAATTACAAACCTTGATTGAATGATTGAAAACAATTTATCGTGTGATAACTGCATTACTCCAAATCTTACTATGCAAGTTTAAAGTCTGCAGTATCAGTATTTAATATTGCATTGCACAAATATGTTGCAGTGCAATACTAATTGCAAATTATAAAACTCCATGATAAATAAGAACTTAAAAGGGATCCAATTTATTTGAACTTATTTCACTATTTCAATTAAATCATGGTCTAAGGGTTTTGGATAATTAAAATTGTATAAAAATCGGTTGACATTATTTATCACAAGATCAAAATGAACTTACCTTATTAATGAAAGGTTTAGTATGAATAATGCAGACAAATTAAAACAATCACAGACAGTAGTTAAAGCAGCAAGCAAAGAATTATCAGCAAACTCTTCAATATCTCACAACCCAAAAAGACGTGCCTTATTAGGTAGGACGCTTGCTTATGCCGGCGCTGCCGGTGCTGCAGGTCTTGGTGCAGGTAATGCCTTAGCGCAATCCTTGCCAATTCCTGAGTCAAATAGAACCATGGGACGAACCATCCCACCAGAAGACTATGGCATGCCCTCAAAATATGAAGGGAAAGTCAAGCGGCGGAGAACCGATGTTTTTGTAAACCGTCAAAATTTTTCGGATTGGAGCATGACCCCACTTGCCCAGCAGTTGGGAACGGTCACCCCGAATGGTCTTATCTTTGAACGCCATCACAATGGTATTCCCGATATCAATCCTGATCATCACAAATTTGTCATTCATGGTTTAGTTCATCAACCGCTTGAATTTTCGATGTCAGATTTAATGAAATATCCGTCCGTCTCAAAGTTCCACTTTATGGAATGCTCAGGCAACGGTCTTACTGACTGGCTTAAACCCTCTTCGAAAACAGTGCAGCAAACCCATGGCTTATTATCGGCAGCGCAATGGACCGGCGTCCCTGTTAGCACCCTTTTGGATGAAGCTGGTTTACTAAAAGAGGCTAAATGGGGCCTTGCTGAGGGTGCTGATGGCTCTGCCCACGCACGCAGTATTCCGATTCAAAAACTGCTTGATGATGCACTGCTAGTCTATGCATCGAATGGAGAGATGTTGCGACCCGAAAATGGCTATCCACTTCGACTCTTTATTCCGGGCTGGGAAGGTAACGTATCCGTTAAGTGGATACGCCGCATTAAATTAGGTGACGAACCTTGGCATATTCGCAGCGAAACTGCCCGCTATACCGATCCAATGCCAGATGGAAAATGGCGTCAGTTCAGTATGGAAATGGAAGCAAAATCAGTTGTGACCTCACCTTCTGGTGGAATGAACAT
>RFQL01000228.1 GCA_009924985.1 Burkholderiaceae bacterium
CTGCAGTTGATACCACCAATGAAGATACCGCCGTTGAAATTACCCTAAGTGATCTGCTTGCCCAAGGCGATGAAGCCGATGTCGATGGTAGTGTCACTTCCTTTGTTGTTAAAGCAGTGAGCAGCGGTAGCTTAAAAATTGGAGCTACCGAAGCGTCTGCACAGGCTTGGAACGCAAGCACCAATGCCACCGTAGATGCGACTTATAAGGCCTACTGGACCCCTGTACCCAATGCCAACGGCACACTCAACGCCTTTACGGCAGTAGCCAAAGATAACAATGGTGCCGAATCGTCTACTGCCATTATGGCAACCGTGACGGTTGCCGCGGTCAACGATGCACCGACTGGCACCAGCAGTATAAGGTACAGGATGCGGGAGGTACTGCTAACGGTGGAGTCGATACCAGCATCAGTGCCAACACCCTAACGGTTAATGTGAGTGCGGTTAATGATGCCCCAGTCTTAAGCGCCGTGTCGGCTTTTGGTGCCATTACGGAATCCCTGGGCCTTGGTACTGCTAGTGGCTCAACGATATCCATTGGAACCATTGTTTTCCAAAACCAATCGCTAGCCAATATTGCATCTGTGGATGGGACATTAGGGGGCGGTTGGATTATAGGTGGTAGTGCCGATGCATATCATTATCGCTACGATGCATTGACTAACTCCTCTACCGCACAATTCCAGCACTACGATGGAAGTTATACCAAACAAGTCGAGATTCGGTTTAATCAAGTGGGTGCAGACATAGCTGCTACACAATTAAATGCCAAGTATGTCACTGGTAATCGTTTAAGTATTGACTTTAATCAGCCACCACTTGGCATTGAGATGAATATGGCATCAATGGCTCAAACTTATGGGCAAGCAGGTTATGGCTTACCATCGCTAACTGCGGTGATGGCAAATGGCGCAATACTAAATTATTCTGGATTTATTCCAATCGCGCAGCAGGTTGTAGTTGTTAATACGACTGAACAAGCAAGCGTTCAGGGAGTGATTAGCTTTAATGATGTCGATCTGGCTGATCGCCCCACCGTCAGCTATCAGTTAAAAGACGTGGCAGCGCTTGCTGGGGATCTTAGCACCCCCCTTAGCCTTAGCGCATCACAAATTTCTGAAATTACAGCTGGCTTTACAGCAAGTGTTAGAACGGGATCTACGAATTCAGGTAGCATCGACTGGAATTACGCAGTCGATCAGCCCAAACTTAATTTCTTAGGGTCTAACCAAACCGTAACCTTGAAATTTACGGTAACGGTAAGTGATGGAACTGCTAGTTCTGCGTCTCAGGATGTCACTATTAGCATCACCGGTACCAACGATGCCCCAGTCATCACCTCAGGCTCAAGCGGTGCCGTTGCAGAGAATGCTGCTACTACGACAGTGATCTATACCGCAAGTGCCACGGATGC
>RFQL01000229.1 GCA_009924985.1 Burkholderiaceae bacterium
TAAAAACAGGGCTTTGCAAGGGGTATTTCCATTTAAAGTATTCCAATGTCCGGTAATAGCGCGTATAACTGCTTTCAAATAAAGGGTTTACGCTTTTCTTCCATTTTCCTTGTGGTAGAATAGCAACATACCTCTGGAGGATTCCCGCATGGCGTACCTAAAGAACCCCCGTGTCCGCGACTTTATCCGCACCATCCGCTCACAGTGCCGCAAGTGCAATATTCGTTTTGTAATGAGCAGCGGCTACCAAATTAATTCATTGGACGGCGAACGCTGCCAAGGCATTTTTGAACCGCCTGACCACACTGCAAAGAGTACCTCTGCTGCACGCGGTGCTTTAAAGGTAGCCACAGGTGGTCGCCGTACCTCCGAATGGCTGTTCTCTCTAGCCCACGAATACGCCCATTTTCTACAATGGATGCGTGACGACCCTATTTTCAACGAGAAAGACTACTACACCTTGGAAGAAGCCACCGAGCGTGAAGCACTGGAAATCTGCCGAGAATTCAGGTTGCCCATGCCTCGCCGTGTACTGCTGCGAGAAAAAAAGAATTACCTGCGGAAACTCAAGGGGGGCGTGTAATAGATAGAGCGGAGGATTTACACTATGCCGGTATACGAATACCATTGTGAAAAATGCAGCGGCGCGTGGGAGACGGTGCTGCCTATCCCAGAACGCGACTCCCCGTGTGCTGCCCCGTGTCCCAAGTGCAAAAAGCGGAAGTGCGTGCGGCGTGGGGTGAGTGTGTGTACGATGGGGGTGGACGCTACCAAGGGGCCAGGCAGCGACTTCAAGGCGTTAATGAATAAAATGAAGCGTGGGCAGCCCAAGTCCACACACAACGCTTTAGATAAAGCCGCAAGTCTGCGTGGTAGGAAATACGGCGCAATGTAAAGCCGTATCACACGCTCAACCCTATTATTTCAGGTATTCCGTAATGTGGGGCAGAGTGGGGCAAAGTGGTGCAATATTCTCAAATATTAGACAGAAACGCCCGTAGCATTCAGATATAGGGGTTTCCTACATATTTGCACATGAAATCGTTTTCTGCACACCACGCTGCCCATGCACCAAGCCCACGCCCTCGTGGCGAGTACTTTGTTAGCAGGTTTACCATTACTGGAACCGTGATCTCTGCGGTAGCCGTACACGGGCGGCTAACCAAAAACTACAGAAATAAAAAACTGTTTTGGCGGTGGCGTGTGCGTATACACACATCTGAAGGGTGGATGCTCATGGGGTATATCGGCACGAGCGAAACACGGGAAGACCTGCCTCCGCTCCGTGTGGGCGACACCGTGGAAGTACGCAATCTTGTGCTGTCCAGAACCACAGGCGGTGCTTGGGCAGAACGAAACGCAGTAGTGGGCGCACCACTAGACTACCGCTCCAACCTGTTCTCTCGCCA
>RFQL01000230.1 GCA_009924985.1 Burkholderiaceae bacterium
GATTCATGAACTCTAAATCATCGCGCGGTGAGCTCTATGTAGTGGTGCAAGCCATTTTATTGATTGCTTTGTTCTTTGGGCCTAAAGATGTATTCGGCGTACCCGCCAAGCTCAATCAAACCTTATGGTGGATTGGTCAAATTTTTTTCTATTCGGGCATTGTCATTGCCATTTGGGCGGCAATCTTACTCGGGCCCAATTTAACACCACTCCCTAAACCTAAGCCGAGCGGTCAATTGATTCAGACAGGACTTTACAAACTTGTGCGCCATCCAATTTATTTTGGAGTGATCTTAGTTAGTTTAGGCTGGGCCGGTATTGAACAGACCATCTACACTCTGGTCCTAGCATGTATCCTGCTGATCTTTTTCGATCTCAAATCTAGACAGGAAGAGCGTTGGCTTACACATAAGTTTTCTGAATATGTTGTCTATAAACAGAATACTAAGAAATTAATTCCATATATCTATTAAGTGAATGTGATTATTTAACTTAAATAATGAAATATCTTCGAATTCAATTCTTTAGTATTTTTTTTCTCCTCACACTAGTTAGTCAAGCCTATGCTCAAAAAAGTATTGTCCTTTCTTCAACCACATCGACTGAGCAGTCTGGCCTCTTTGGGCATATCTTGCCTCCGTTTGAAAAGAAAACAGGGATTCAGGTCAAAGTGGTAGCGGTAGGCACTGGTCAGGCTCTTGATATTGGACGTCGTGGTGACGCTGACATTGTCTTTGTGCATGATAAAGTGGCCGAAGAGAAATTCGTTGCGGATGGTTTTGCGGATAAACGCATTGAAGTGATGTACAACGACTTCATACTTCTTGGACCTAAGAGCGATCCGGCCAAGGTTGCTGGTGGTAAAGATATTCAAGCAGCTCTTAAGAAAATAGCAGACAGTAAATCAACCTTTGTGTCGCGGGGCGATAAGAGTGGCACACACGCTGCCGAGTTGCGTTATTGGAAGGGGGCCGATATTACAGTCTCCTCCTCGCAACCTTGGTATAAAGAAACTGGTTCTGGTATGGGTCCAGCACTCAACACTGCATCTGGTATGAATGGATATATCTTGTCAGATCGTGCTACTTGGCTGACCTTTAAGAACCGTGGTGATCTCACCATTTTGGTTCAGGGCGACCCAAAACTCTTCAATCAATATGGCGTGATGCTCGTGAGTTCTGCGAAGCACCCAACGGTGAAGAAAGCAGAAGGCCAAGCATTTATTGATTGGCTGATTTCGAAAGAGGGTCAGGATACGATTGCATCCTACAAGGTTGCTGGTGAGCAATCCTTTTTCCCTAATGCGAAATGAATCTAGTAAGTCCCCGGATACAAGATATCCTTTGTCACATCCTGAATATCACGATGGCCGGTAAATGCCATGGTGAGATCTAG